>NZ_CALPCW010000004.1:0-150046 GCF_943193105.1 Limosilactobacillus agrestimuris | reverse complement strand
GACCCGTTAGTCAAGTGGTTAAGACACCAGCCTTTCACGCTGGTATCGTGGGTTCAAATCCCGCACGGGTCACTTTTATGGAGGATTAGCTCAGTTGGGAGAGCATCTGCCTTACAAGCAGGAGGTCACAGGTTCGAGCCCTGTATCCTCCATTCACAACGAAAGTTGTGTTTGGTAATTTAATAAAACCCATATAATCGCAATGGCTCGGTAGCTCAGTTGGTAGAGCAACGGATTGAAGCTCCGTGTGTCGGCGGTTCGATTCCGTCCCGCGCCACTTTATGGGGGAGTAGCGAAGTCTGGTTAAACGCGACGGTCTGTAAAACCGTTCCTTCGGGTTCGGTGGTTCGAATCCACTCTCCCCCATTTTATAGGGATATAGTTAAACGGTATAACTACGGTCTCCAAAACCGTCGTTGTGGGTTCGATTCCTACTATCCCTGCTTTTATGAATTTTTTGGCGGTATTGGTGAAGTTTGGTTAACACACCGGTTTGTGGGTCCGGCACGCGTGGGTTCAAATCCCACATACCGCCCTTTGTTAAAAGGGTTTCCTTTTAACGTTAACTATTTGGTGGTATAGCCAAGTGGTAAGGCAGAGGTCTGCAAAACCTTTATCATCGGTTCAAATCCGATTACCACCTTTTAGTTACTAACTAATACTTAATATTTTGCCTCTGTGGCGGAATTGGCAGACGCGCTGGACTCAAAATCCAGTTCCCGTTGAGGGAGTGTGGGTTCGACCCCCACCGGAGGCATATTTTAACTGAGTAAATGGTATTAGTTGGTAAGCAATTTAGCAGGAGAAAGTTCATATTAAACTTTCTCCTGCTTTTATTTTATTACTATTTTGAAAGCGCTATAATTAATATTAAGTGTACCTTAAATATTGAAATAAAGCTGGGTGGAAAATGGAAAGGGCATATACTAAAAATTATGCTGTAGATAAGATGACAAAGTTAGGGTTAACTTCTGCTGGAAGAGAAGATCGGATACGTTAGCGTGTCACAAGTATGGGTCAGCAGTCCGTCCTTACTATTTAATTCATTTTATTTTGTCCGGATCAGGGATATTTAAGGTTAATAATATATCGTATCATCTTCATGCTGGTCAGGACTTTTAATTGAACCGAATTTTCGGACAGTCTACATTGCAGATAACCAAACTCCTTGGTCATATGTTTGGGTTGGTTTTGCTGGGAGTGATGCGCAAACTTTAGTAAAGCAGCTTCCCATTTCAGAAGATTCACCAGTCTTTGATAGTGATAAATCGTATGAAATGGTCGATTGTGTTAATAGAATACTGAAACTTGATAATAAGTCTCTAGCCGATAAACTTTATGGACTAAGTTGTTTATTACGTTTTCTTAGTTATGTTTCTGCTGGGACAAACGGGAAAATAAGGATTAAGGGATCACAACAAAATGACTATGTAAAGCAAGCTATTCAATATATTAGCCAACATTTAGAAACAGTTTCTGTTGATCAGCTCGCGCGAGTTACTAATATTAATCGAAGCTATCTTAGTGATTTATTTAAGCGAGAATTAGATTTAACACCTAGTGAGTATCTCCGAAATTTTCGCATTACAAAGGCAAGGCATTTATTAGAATCATCAAACGTTAGTATTGATCAGGTAGCAGGACAATGCGGGTATGAATTGACGAATACGTTTACACGGTTATTCAAACGTGCTTATGGAATTAGTCCTCGTAAGTATCGTCAGCAAAGTCAAAGAATAAAAGAATGAGAAAAGTTATTTTACAATACAAAAAAGCGACTCTAAACACCGTATCATTCGAGCTTTAGAGCCGTTTTTCTATGCAATGGTTTTAAGGGATTTATTGTGATTAAGAAGTAGCTCAGCAATATTACTTTTGAACCATTGTGTAAGTGGTCCCATAAATAGGGCAGTAATAATTGTACCTATTCCTAAAGTAACATTGAAAGAAAAACCAACCAAGACGCAGATACTATCCGTGATAATTCGACAATATTTAAATGGTAGTAAGTGAAATTTATAAGCAGCAATAAGTGCAATAGCATCATAAGCTGACACTCCTAGATCTGCTGTAAAGTAGAGTGCAGCAGCTAGACAAGTAAAAACGATTGCGGTAATCATTAATCCACAGCGAAGAGTTAAATTAGGATGAGGAAAGATATTATCAAAAATTGAACGCATCACATCTGCGGTGATCCCTGTTAGAAAGAGGTTAATAATGGTTGCGATTCCAATATAGTGACGACGAAGGATAAAAACAGGAAAAAGAAGGAATGCGGTAAGGATAAGATAGAAAGTAGAATAGGTGGAATTAAAAAGGTTAGCAATCCCTGTTACTAAGCACGTAAATGGATCAACACCGAGATTTGCTTTTTGAAGCATCCCGACACAGATTCCACAAAGCAATACACCACAAAAAGCCATAGTAATTTTTTTAAATTGATACAATTATTTCACCCCTATGTAAAAACGTTTATCGTTTATTTTATTTTCGCTTTTATCGTAGCGCTTTCATAGGTGAGATACCGTGAAATTAGTTGTCAATATAATGCAAAATGTTAGAAATAAGTGAGTCAAGGACTATCAATTACAAAAGCGATCAAGCATAATGTTTACTTGATCGCTAGAAGAATTTAATCCCGATTCTCAATAAAATGCCAAACAAAAAAGCCAATTCCGATGATTAATGCGAGCCAGCCCCAAAGCTGAAGGAAAAGATAAATCTTAAACATCAGCATGGCGATAATCCAACTAATAATCATCATTCCTAAGCAGATACTATCACCAACCATACTATCAAGCCGGAATGTGCAAAGGTAAAGAATTCCGGAAGCCAGATATAGTACTGCAATCACGATTTCGGCAGTCATACTGAATATTCGTGCAGAAGCATCAGGGTTTGCAGCCGCGGTAAAGAGTGCTTGTAAGAAGATAACAATTGCAAGAATAATCATAATGATCCCAACAATTATTTTAGTATATTTCATAACGACACCTCCTTATAAATATATTAATATTTAAAATGGCGATTATAAAACGATCTAACCTAAAATATTATAAGAAGCTTTTTCGCGTCGCATAAATGAAATTAAATATGAATTATTTTTCATATGTTTAGTGCTACTAATTTTAAATTTGCTGATTTATCCATTGATAATATATGCGAGGGAAAAATCACTAATTATTATTGATTAAATTGGTTAAAGGGTAGTAGGAGTAGCATTTAATTTTTATCGTCTTTAACGTTCTTGCTTTTATTTAATTGAAATCACAATAAGTAGTGGCTAAATTATAATTGTATCTACATATTGGGGTGGAGAAGTCAAGGTTTCACTTTACTTTTTTTCGATAGTATGATAACAATCGTTAATATTAAAAAAGGGGACTGGAGCAATGGAAATAAAGTTAATGAAAGATGCAAGCCTACAAGACCTTACTAATGTTAAGGTTATTAAGCGTGATGGTTCAGAAACACCTTTTTATGCTTATAAGATTGACTTAGTGTTGAGAGAATTAAGCGCTGATGATGAGACAAAGGAAGCCGTGTATAAGGCACTTCTTTCTTTTGTTAATCAACAATCAATTTCGACTAGAGAAATTGCCCAAGCATTTATTGATGGCTTGAAAAAAGCAGACCAAAATGTACTAGCTCAAAAGTATATTGATTATCGTCGTCAGGATGAACGAAACTTTGTGGAAGCAACCGATCCCCAATATAAGCTTAACCAATTATTTGACCGAAATTCGCGGGTGGTTCACGAGAATGCCAATAAGGATAGTCATGTGTTCAATACCCAGCGGGATCTGGAAGCTGGGGTTGTTAGCCGTGCTCTCGGTTTACGGATGTTGCCTAAACTAGTAGCCAAGGCTCATTTACGGGGTGATATTCACTGGCATGACTTAGACTATTCACCGGTTACACCAGAAACTAATTGCTGTTTAATCGATTTTGATGAGATGTTTAAGAATGGTTTTAAGATCGGAAATGCTTGGGTTTCTTCACCACATTCTATTCAGACGGCAACTGCTCAAATGTCACAGATTATTGCTAACGTTGCTTCATTACAGTATGGCGGTTGTTCAGCCAACCGAATTGATCAATTGTTAGAACCATATGCTAAATTAAATTACCAAAAGCATATGAAGGATGCTGAAGAATGGATTGCTCCTGAAAAGCGGGAAGACTTTGCTCGCACTAAGACTAAAAAGGATATTTATGATGCAATGCAGGCATTGGAGTATGAAATTAATACTCTTTATTCAAGTCAAGGACAAACACCGTTCACAACAATTAACTTTGGATTAGGGACAAGTTGGATTTGTCGTGAGATTCAAAAGGCAATCTTGAAGATCCGGATTAAGGGACTTGGTAAGGAACACCGAACTGCCATCTTTCCAAAGCTGATCTTTACTCTTAAACGGGGACTAAACCTTCAACCTAGTGATCCAAATTATGACATCAAGCAATTAGCTCTTGAATGTTCAACTAAGCGGATGTACCCGGATTTACTGATGTACGATAAAATCAAGGAAATTACTGGAAGTTTTAAGACACCGATGGGATGCCGGTCATTCTTACAAGGATGGAAAGATCCGGAAACCGGGAAAGAAGTAAATTCTGGTCGAATGAACCTTGGAGTTGTCACAGTTAACCTTCCCCGGATTGCCCTTGAAGCTCATGGAGACAAGGAACTCTTTTGGCAGATTTTCCAAGAGAAAATGAATATTTGTCATACTGCTTTAAAATACCGGATTGCACGGACAAAGCAGGCTAAGCCGGAAAATGCCCCACTTCTTTACATGTACGGGGCATTTGGAAAACGACTAAAGCGGACTGATAGCGTTGACGAAGTTTTCAAAAATAGTCGAGCAACTGTTTCTTTAGGTTATATTGGTCTATATGAAGTTTGCACCACGTTCTATGGGACAAATTGGGAGCATAACCAGGAAGCCCATGACTTTGCTGTTTCAATTGCTAAGGCAATGCACGATCTTTGTGCTAAGTGGGAAAGTGACGAAGGTTACCACTATAGTCTTTATTCAACCCCAGCGGAATCATTGACTGATACTTTCTGTCAGGATGATCTTAAGAAGTTTGGCCGGGTTGAAGATGTTACGGATAAGGAATATTACACTAATAGTTTCCACTACGATGTTCGAAAGCACCCAACACCATTTGAAAAGCTGGAATTTGAAGAGGCATTTCCATACCAAGCTGCAGGGGGCTTTATCCACTATTGCGAATATCCAAACCTTCGTCAAAACCCGAAAGCTTTGGAAGCTGTTTGGGACTGGGCATATGATCATGTTGGTTACCTTGGAACAAATACAGCGATTGATCAATGCTTTAAATGTGGTTTTAAAGGTGAATTTGAAGCGACTGCTCGTGGCTTTAAGTGCCCTCAATGTGGTAACCATGATCCAGCCACCTGTGATGTTGTTAAGCGGACCTGTGGTTATCTAGGTAACCCACAACAACGACCAATGGTTCACGGTCGACATGAGGAAATTATTCACCGGGTAAAACATATGAGTTCTTCAATGATTAAGTCAGCTGCCCAATTTGAGCAAAATCGACAGCTCGACTCAAAGGAAGAACGAGCCGCAATTAACGGTAATCAAATCTAAAGAGGGGTAAAAATGGGAGAAAAAGGGCCACAAAGGTTACCAAAGAATCCACAACCTAAAGAATGGTTGGCAAAGGATCATTCACTTCAATATATTGCTGACTATAAACCATTTAACTTTGTCGATGGTGAAGGAGTACGTTGTAGTGTGTACGTGAGTGGTTGTTTGTTTAACTGTCCGGGTTGCTACAATAAAGCTGCGCAGAATTTTCATTATGGTCAACCATATACTAAGGAACTTGAAGACCAAATAATGGAAGATCTTTCTCAAAGCTATGTTCAGGGACTAACCCTACTCGGGGGAGAGCCTTTCCTGAATACTCAGGTTTGTTTGAAGTTAATTCACCGGTTGAGGAAAGAGTTTGGTCACACGAAGGATATTTGGTCATGGTCAGGATATACTTGGGAAGAACTTTTAAAGGATTCCGATGATAAATTAGAAATGCTCCATAATATTGATATTTTGGTAGACGGTCGCTTTCTTCTGGCAAAAAAGGATTTAACTTTACAGTTCCGGGGAAGTTCTAACCAGCGAATTATTGATGTTCCTAAATCATTTGCTAGTGGCAAGGTCGTTATTTGGGATAAGCTAGTTCATTAGTAGGTGAGATTGATGAAAAAGGAATTACTTAAAATTGTCCAGATGGCTAGTCGGGATCAACCGGCGTGGTTGCAAAAGAAGCGGTCATTGGCGTTGATATTGCAAGAACATTTTTCAAAAGCTGAACAACAGCAGAAATGGTTGACTAAATGGGAAAATCCTTCTTTAGAAATTAATAGTGATGACTCGGCATTAATACATGATGGGGATGACTATGTAGCGTTACCGATTAACTTAGCGGTTCAAAAATACCCGGAATTATTACAGGAGAACTTAATGGAAAAAGCTGTCCGCTGGCAGGAGAACCAGTTAAATGCGACTCACCTTGCTTTAATGGATGCTGGTCAGTTTATTTATGTACCAGATAATACGGAACTTAAGTCACCACTGGAATTAAGTTTGGTAACGAAGAGTAATAATCCACATAACTTAATAATTGTTGGTGCTGGTGCAAAAGTGTCAGTGGTTGAAGAAAGTAGGTATCAAACAGAGCAACCTATTTATGCTGCAACCGAGATTTTAATGGGGACGGGAGCGCAGGTGAAGTTTTATCAGGACAACCACTACCAAAGTGATTTTGTTCGTCAAGCCGTTCATGCTTACCAGGCCCGTGAATCAGTACTAAATATTGAAGGAATAATTCCAGCGGTTAGTCACAACTATAATAGCTTTTATAGTTTCCTTGATGGTTCAAATGCCCACTGGAATGTTAAATTGGCTTCACTTGTTAATAATGCGAGTCAGCGGAAGGTAACTACTCAGGTTGATGGTTATGGTGAAGGAACAAGTGCTGATGTAAGGGAATGGGGATGGAAAACTCCAAACTCTCAATTAGAATGGGGAAAGTTGGCTACTGTTGATGGTGAGCCACTTGAGCTTCATCAACAACGGGTGGTAGCTAGTAATAAGACTCTCCTTATTAATAATATGCCAAGGAATTCAGTAGATTTTTCAAGTGCTCATGACTTTTTTGAGGAATATTTACCCATAAAGTCGTGGTTAATGGAGCATTGTTAGTTACAGAATAGTTACAAAACCAAGCAAAATAACGTTAAAAGGCTCAGATAGGAATGAATTTTTCCTATTTTGAGCCTTTTAAATACTCTTTTATTACAAAAATCATTTTATAAGTTAACGAAGAGAAAATGGAGACTAAATGGCGGTAGATCAGGATTTGAAGCGGTTAATATTTGATAGAATAGGAAGCCTTTATTACAATAAATTACGAAAATTGGTGAAATTGATAATCTGTAGTAACTGCTATGTAATTTTGATCGTGTATATTAGAAACTGTTGATGAGGTAATCAACAACTTAACAATGATAATTAGAAATTTGAAACAATAATTAAGAAAAGGAAGGTATTTCATTTATATGAATAAGTTATCGAAGAACATCGCTAAAGTTACAGCTGCTGTTGCCGGGGTTGTTGCCTTAGGAACTATCGCAACTACCACAACCGCTAACGCCGACTCAATTTACACGGTGCAAAGCGGTGACACCTTATCAGGAATTTCATATAAGTTTGGTCATGATTTAACTTTTGTTGATACATTAGCATCAAACAACAACATCGCTAACAAGAACTTGATTTATGTTGGTCAAAAGTTAGTAATCAAGGATGATGGTGAAGTTGCTCCTGCTACTCAACAACAAGTTGAAACATTGCCATCTGCTAATACCACTAACCAAGCAAGTCAAATTAACCAAACTAGTTCAGCAGCTGCTTCAACTAGTGCAACTACTCAAAGTCAAGCACCAGCACAATCACAACAAGCTGTTTCTGCAACTGCTACTAACAACACAGCTGCCCAAACTCAAACTGCAACCGCAACTACTTCAGCAAGCAACGCTGCAAGTTACAACGGTAACAGTAACTACACTTCCAATGTAGCCGGTAACGATGCCGCTGCTAAGGCTTGGATCGCTGCCCGTGAATCAGGTGGTAACTACGGTGCTACTAACGGCCAATACATTGGTAAGTACCAACTTTCCGCTTCATACTTAAACGGTGACTACTCAGCAGCTAACCAAGAACGAGTAGCTGACCAATACGTAGCCAGTCGTTACGGTTCCTGGAGCCAAGCCCAAGCCTTCTGGCAATCACACGGTTGGTACTAAAATAGAGTGTGAGCCCGTATAAAACTCACAGTTGATAACAATTTCTCCCGGCAGTGGTGTTTTAACACCGCTGTCGGGAGTTTGTTGTCTCTAAGGGCTTTCCTGTGAATATATTTAGCCATATGGTAGTTTTTTGCTATAATAATAACCATAATTTTCAAATAGTTAGGGAGTACAAAATGCTATTTAAATCAAAGAACGATCAAGGAGCGATTGAACAGGCACAAAAAATGTATGGTGCGGGAATTAATCGTGGCCTTGCAGGGTTTGTTGCTCAGGGACGTAAAAAGAAGAAGCCGGTAACATCAATAGATGATGAGATTGTGTTAACCACGACAGAGAATATTCCAGAAAACAATTATCGAATTATTGGAATGGTTTTTGGAACTGCAACTAATCACCAACAAGCAGTTAAAGCTTTACGGAAAAATGCTCAGAAAATTGGTGCAGATGTTATAGTATCAATGCGCTTTGACTCTAATAATTCAACTGTTACTGCTTACGGAACGGCTGTGAAATTAAAATAGAATACTCATTGAAAAGGGCCAAAGTTTAGCGATGCTAGACCTTGGCCCTTCTTTATATGGAAGTATTAATTTTGTGTTTCCCATGGTTTATCTGTACTGATTAAATTAATGAGCTGTGTTTGTTTCTTTCGTGTTTCTTTTCGATGTTTTCTCCGGGTTTCATAACCAGCGATCATTGCTTTTTGCTCAGCGCTTTGGGGAACTATCTGATCGTATTGAATTGACTTATTTGGATCTTGAATTACAAAGGTAATGAAGCATGAAAAACCAACGAACCTTTCACCAGTTTTAAGGTGTTCACCAATAACTTTAACAAAAATTTCGAGTGACCGGTGTCCAAGCCCAGTAACGTAGGCTTCCATACACATTGAATCTTGGAGATGGAATGGTTGGAAAAATTGGAGGTGATCCATTGTTGCGGTAACAACTGTGGAACGAGTTACCCGCATTGCAGCAACGGAAGCCTCACCATCAACTAATTCAAGGATTCGTCCACCAAACACTGTTCCATGTTCATTTAAATCAGCATTAAGAACCCGGTGGAGAGAAACAGCTAAAGTATCATTACAATTTATCTTCATTATTTACAGCTCCTTAAATTTATTCCTTATCATTTATTTTATCACAGTTAAGAAATCGCTTTCTTTGAGGCGTTAATCTCATTATTGTAAAAATGAAAAAATATTAATAACTTTTTCATCTTTTTCTTAAAAGTTATATTATAATGGAGACACATGGAGATGAAAGGATGAGATCAATGTCAAAAGATAGTCAGATTATTGATACTAAGTCACTATACGTAAACCCTGAGCGGGGAGTGGCTACCTTAAATTACAGTCAAAACTACTTTACTGATATTCCTTCATTAATTAATAGTGATGAAGTAAAGCATATTGTTAAATTATACCTGGATTCACGTAATCCAGATAATGATGACGATGCCTTTGATAATGCTAGTGTTGACAAGTTTATTGATGTATTGAAAAAGATCCTTGTTGATGATGACAGTGCTTTTGATGAATACGATCCAAAAGATATTCTAGAGAGTGTCGAAGAATTATATTCATATTACCGTTCATTATTGCGGGTATCCGTTATTAATTACAATGATAACAAGATTGTTGGAAATGAATTCCGGACAATTGATACTCAATTTAACGATCTGGTACGGAAGCTTTACCGGATTCTTGAAGAAAAACTTCAAGGCTTTGAAAATCGGACCTACCGGCAAGTTAATGCGGCAACTAACGCTACTATTTTAGTTCAACAGCATAATTGGCAAATCCCTGCTGGTTATGAAGAATTACGCGACATTGATTTCATCAATACTGTAATGCTTCGGCCACCAATGATGATGCACACAAAGAGTAACAAACGTGAAGGGGTCTTTTCTGCTGTTAGTGAAAACCCAGTAGATCGTTTCCATGGAGAACGGGGAAAGTGGTACTGTTACCCAGCAAAGATTGGGGAAAGTCTTGCCTTTATCTACTTCAACGTTGACTACCTTGTAAACGGAATTGCTCTTTCTAACCTCTTTGAACTGGCTTCACCTGAAGAAATTGAAGGACAAAAGCCAGACTTGGTTGTTCTCTTTGGCCTTGAAAAGACAGAAGGCATGGTTTCGCACTACTACCATGACGAAAAGAACAATATTTGGATCGGTGAAGTTCCGTATACTGATAAGACCACATACTTTGGTTACATGAAGAAGATGTGCTTAACTCTGCACAACCTTCACCAAATCTATAATGGCCGTTTACCAATTCACGGTTCAATGTTAAAGATTAAGTTTACTAATGGTAAAGAAAAGAACGTTGTCTTCTTTGGTGATTCAGGTGCCGGAAAGTCTGAATCAATTGAAGCATTGCAAGAATTAGCTGATGACAAGATTGTCAACATGGAAACCATTTTTGATGATATGGGAAGCTTTACCCTTACTGATGATGGTCATATCTATGCTCAAGGGACAGAAACCGGTGCCTTTGTTCGTCTAGATGATTTAAGTAGTGCGGTTGCGTTTAATAACATGGATCGGGGCGTATACTTGAATCCAGAACGAAAGAATGCCCGGGTTATTATTCCTGCTGATACTTACCAAAACGTTATTAAGCACCACCACATTGATATGTGGCTCTATGCTAATAACTACAGCGATAAAGTAGGCATTCACCGCTTTGATACTAAGGAAGAAGCTGAAAAGGTCTTTGTTGCTGGTCAACGGAAGGCCCTTGGAACAACTGATGAAGTTGGGATGAGCAAGACCTTCTTTGCTAACCCATTTGGTCCAGTACAAGAACCAGAAAAGACTAAGCCAATTATCGATAAGGTCTTCACTGAATTATTCGATAAGGGTGTTTACGTTGGTGAAATCTTTACCCACCTTGGTAATGATAAGTCTAAGGATGCATTGAAAGAATCTGCCTCAGAATTACTTGATGTTTTAATGAACGAATAATTTAAAGTTACAAAATCTTCAATTTTTGCAATAGTCCTGTAACATTTCGGTGTTACAGGACTTTTTTGAGCTTAAAATCAAAAACTTTAACAAAAATTAGTAATAATCAGGAAATATTTAAATGGTTTTTGAAATAGGGAAGGAAAAGTTTAGGGTGAGCGAAGAACGCTGATTTATCAATGGTTCTCCAGTTAATACCAATGAATATATAAGAAAAATACGTATATTTGTTACAAAAAATTACAAATATGGCGGAATTTGAAAAGTCATGGTAACCGGTCCGTAACGATGACCCTGTATAGTATATAAGCGTTGATGATATATAAAACATCATTTTCCAAAACAATTAACATCATATTACTTACAAACTTACAAGAGAAAAGGATGGATTGATTTTTTTATGAAGTTATCTAAGAAAGCAGCTAGGATTACAGCAGCCATTGCCGGTGCCGTTGCTTTAGGTACTGTCGCTACTGCAACTACCGCTAACGCCGACAGTGTTTACACTGTTCAAGCAGGCGATACCCTTTCTGGGATTTCTTACAAATTAGGTCATGATTTAACTTTCGTTGATACCTTGGCCTCAAACAACAACATTGCTAACAAGGACTTAATTTACGTTGGTCAAAAGTTAGTAATCAAGGATGACGGTGAAGTTGCTCCTGCTACTGAAAAGCAAGTTGAAACATTACCTTCAGCTAACACAATAACTCAAAACAACAACCAAACTAGTTCAGCAGCTACTACTAACAACACAGCTGCCCAAACTCAAACTGCAACCGCAACTACTTCAGCAAGCAATGCTGCAAGTTACAACGGTAACAGTAACTACACTTCCAATGTAGCCGGTAACGATGCTGCTGCTAAGGCTTGGATCGCTGCCCGTGAATCAGGTGGTAACTACGGTGCTACTAACGGCCAATACATTGGTAAGTACCAACTTTCCGCTTCATACTTAAACGGTGACTACTCAGCAGCTAACCAAGAACGAGTAGCTGACCAATACGTAGCCAGTCGTTACGGTTCCTGGAGCCAAGCCCAAGCCTTCTGGCAATCACACGGTTGGTACTAAAATAGAGTGTGAGCTCCGTATAAAACTCACAGTTGATAACAATTTCTCCCGGCAGTGGTGTTTTAACACCGCTGTCGGGAGTTTGTTATTTCGAGTGAGTTTAGGGCGAGCATGTTTCGAGTAGAGAAAAGTTAAGCTCCCGCTTGGGTGCTAAAAGCACCTGAGTGGGAGTTTGTTGTCTTTAAGGGCTTTCCTGCGAACACGTTTACAATATTGACTAATAAATTAAACTCGTTTTAGGGGGATAGAATGCACCTAAAACGAGTTTATTTCTTTTTTAAACAATATCACCCGATAAATAACTAAAGGGTGCATTTTTAAATATAATCGGTTATAATTGTGAATGAAGTAACATTGTAAAGATGTGAACCAAATTATATTTTAGTCTAGGAGGCAATAATAATGAAGATTGCTATCATTGGATGTACTCATGCTGGAACAATTACAGCTAATCAAGTGTTAACTAATCACCCGGATGCTGAAGTTACTATTTACGAAAAAAATAATAATATTTCATTTTTATCATGTGGAATTGCTACTTATCTTGGCGGTGTCACAAAGAATATTGATGATATGTTTTACTCAAGTCCAGAAATATTGAGTAAGTTAGGTGCTTCCGTAAAGCTAGAACATGAAGTTACTAGCGTTGATCTTAAGAAGAAGTCATTAACTGTTAAGGATTTAAATAGCGGTGATGTAACAGAAGATCACTATGATAAATTAGTGGTAACTACTGGTTCTTGGCCGGTTATTCCTGACCTCCCTGATATTCATAACCCAAATGTTTACTTATGTAAGAATTATAATCATGCTAAAAAATTGTTTGAAGTAGCAAAGGACGCTAAAAATGTTGTTGTTATTGGTGGGGGCTATATTGGTGTCGAGCTGGTAGAAGCCTACAGTAAGCAAAATAAGAATGTTACTTTGATTGATGGTAATGATCGTTTGCTTAGTAAGTACTATGATCAAAAGTACACTGATATTGTTACTAAGGATTTTGAAAAGCATAATGTTAAGTTAGCTTTTGATGAATTAGTTGCTGGATTTGAAGAGGGGGCTGATGGTGGTGTCGTTGTTAAGACCAACCGTGGTAGTTATTCTGCCGATATGGCAATCTTATGTATTGGATTCCGGCCGAACACTAGTCTCTTTAAAGGACAATTAGAATTTAATGCAGATGGTTCAATTAAAACCAATGCTTACATGCAAACTTCTAATCCAGATGTATATGGTGCCGGAGATGCAGTAGCAGTTCACTATAATCCTACTAATAAGGAAGCATATGTACCATTGGCTACTAATGCTGTTCGGCAAGGGGTAATTGCTGGAACAAACCTTTTTGGAAACACGATGACGTATATGGGAACCCAATCAACATCAGGGTTGCAACTCTATGATCACTCGATGTCTTCAACTGGGATGACATTGGAAAGTGCTAAAGCAGCTGGCTTCGATGCTGACGCTGTAACCTTTGAAGATAATTATCGTCCAGAGTTTATGCCGACTAATGCGAAAGTCATTGGGACTGTTGTTTGGGATCGGAGTAATAACCAAATTCTAGGTGCCCAATTCATGAGTACTTATGATATTTCAATGTATGCTAACGCAGTTTCCGTAATGATTCAAAATCGGAACACGATTAACTTTATGGCAATGGTTGATATGCTTTTCCAACCTAACTTTGACCGTCCGTTTAACTTTATTAACCTTCTCGGCCAACAAGCAGTAGCTAGAGCAACCAAATAGTTTATTAACTAAATAAGAGCGTGATGGGAATCAGTAGTGGTTCTCACCATGCTTTTTTATTTTGCTCCTAATCTTTTCCTCCATAGTTAAATGAAACTGGTAAAATAGGTAATTGACATCATGATATTGTGTTTGATTAGGGAGTGAACACTAGATATGGCAACTTTACAGATAAAAAAACTTCATGTTGCAGTTGAAGATGAAGAAACTCACCAGCAAAAAGAGATCCTTAAGGGAGTTAACCTCAAAATGCAAACTGGGGAAATTCACGCGATTATGGGGCCAAACGGGACAGGAAAATCAACGTTATCACAGACTATTATGGGGCATCCCAATTATCACGTTACCCAAGGCGATATTTTATTAGATAATCAAAGTATTCTTAAAATGCCTGTTGATAAGCGAGCACGAAAAGGACTGTTTTTAGCGATGCAGTATCCCGCGGAGATTCAAGGAGTAACCAATGCCGAATTCCTTCGTGCAGCAATTAATGCTCGTCGGCCAAAAGGTGATCAAATTTCGGTCATGGAGTTTCTCCAAGAGCTGGATGAAAAGCTTCAACTATTAGACATGAAGGAATCAATGACAGAGCGCTATCTTAATGAGGGCTTTTCTGGTGGTGAAAAGAAACGGAACGAGATTCTCCAATTGTTGATGATTAAGCCCCATTTTGCGATCTTGGATGAGATTGATTCGGGACTAGATATTGATGCATTAAAGGTTGTTTCACGTGGGGTTAATTCCATGCGGGGTAATAATTTTGGGACATTGATTATTACCCACTACCAACGGCTACTAAAGTATATTGTTCCAGATACGGTTCACGTAATGATGGATGGCCGAATTGTAAAAAATGGTGGGCCAGAATTAGCACAGAAATTAGAAGCAGAAGGGTATGCTGGCTTACGCGATGAATTAGGTTTAAAGATTAACCTGGTTGATGAGGATAACTAAGGAGACAGCGATTTATGGATTTTGATTATTCACAGCTTAAAGCTCAGCTTCAAAAAATGTTGGTGGAAAATGATGAGCCCGTTGAGTTGGTTCGCTTTCGTCAAGAATCTTTAACTAAGTTAGAAACAACCCAATTTCCGAAAATTACTAAATTTGACTTTAAGCATTGGCCGTTTATTTCTAACCATGTTCACTTTTTTCAGTCATCAAGCCTAATTGAACATCAGAACGACAAAGCTCAAATAGAGGTAAGAGTCGATTCAAAAAATATTATTACTACTGTTCCAAATTCAGTAAAGGAGCAAGGAATAATTATTACCGATCTTTTTTCAGCAATTAAAAACGATCCCCAAATAGTAAAAAAATACTTATCAAAAGTAATTTCTCCAGATGAAGATGTTCTCTCTGCATACCATGCGGCTCTTATCAACCAAGGAATCTTTATTTATATTCCCCAAAATGTTGAATTGAATTCACCTATCCACTTAACCGTTAATTTCGATCAGCAAGAAAAAACGACGACTAATTTTCACCTGCTAATTATTACAGGGAAGAACAGTCGTTTTCAAATTATCGATCACTTGGTTTCTGATAAAAAACAAACTAATCCTTTGACTAATTTTACAGAGATTATCGCGGGAACAAATAGTGAAGTTAATTTTTCATCCCTTGATCATTTGGCACAGTCAGCTCCTGTTTACTACCAATATCGAGCAGCCGTTAAGGATTATGCTAAAGTTAATTGGTCGATTGGATTAATGAACCAGTGTGATACTGCTGGTGAGATTGACTCGGAATTAATTGGTGAAGGTGCTTTTGCTAATTCACAATTAATCGCCTTAACTACAGCTAACCAGCAATTAGGGATTAATAACCGGGTTACTAACCATAGTCCCCATTCACAAGGGCTAATTAATCAGCGAGGAGTTGCTCTTGGTAATTCGCGACTAATCTTTAATGGGATTGGTCAAATCGTTCATGGTGCTCACGGCTCAACTGCAGAGCAACAAAACCGCTTATTGATGATGTCGCCTCAGGCGGTGGGGGATGCAAACCCAATCTTGTTAATTGATGAAAATGATGTCGAAGCTGGACATGCAGCAAGCGTCGGCAAAATTAATCAAGAACAGCTTTACTACCTTTTAAGTCGGGGTATTCCGAAGAAACAAGCACAGCGAATGGTCATTCGTGGCTTCTTAAGTGCGGTTATTACATCAATCCCCGATCGGAATATTCGTCAAGAGATGATTGGAATTTTAGAAAGGAAGTTAAGGGAAAATGACTGATTGGGAGCGAGTTCGTGATGACTTTCCAGAATTGCAGCAAACGATGAATGATGAACGTCTTGCTTACCTTGATAATGCGGCAACAAGTCTGAAACCGCCAGCAGTGGTCAATCGCTTAGTAAATTTTTATCAACAGGAAAATGCTAATGTCCACCGGGGGACTTATCAGTTATCTTTCGAGGCGACTGAACGCTATGAACGCTCCCGTGAACTTGTTAGAGAATTTATCCATGCCCAGGATCAACGTGAAATTATTTTTACTCGGGGGACAACTGAAGGCCTTAATTTAGTTGCGGCTACCTATGGGGAGCAGAATGTTCGACCTGGAGATGAAATTGTTATTTCATTAGCTGAACACCATAGTAATTTAATCCCTTGGCAGCAATTGGCAATCAAAAAGCATGCGACATTAAAGTACATCAGGCTAAATCCAGATGGTCAAATTGATCTTGATGATGCGCAGCAAAAGATTACTTCCAAAACAAAAATTGTTGCGGTGACCCATGTTGGTAATGTCCTGGGCAACCAAAGTCCAGTAAAAAAATTAGCTAGATTAGCTCATCAACATGGAGCGATTATAGTTGTTGATGGGGCTCAGGCAGTTTTGCATTTACCAGTGGATGTTCAAGCATTATCTGCTGATTTTTATGCCTTCTCGGGCCACAAAATGCTTGGACCGACCGGAATTGGCGTCCTTTATGGCAAGCAGTCATTACTTGAACAGATGCCTCCCTACCAATTTGGTGGTGAGATGATTGAAGATGTCCAGCTTTACCACAGTGATTGGGATCAAATTCCACATAAGTTTGAAGCTGGAACACCAAATATCGCTGGTGCTCTTGGTCTTGCGAGTGCAATTAGGTATTTACAAAAAATCGGGATGAGAAATATCCAGACAAGGGATGAAGAACTAATGGCTTATTTGTTACCGAAACTAGAGGCAATTTCGGGAGTGAAGGTTTATGGATCAGAAAATCCTTCTCAACATATTGGCGTTGCTTCATTTAATATCGGTGGCCTTCATCCCCACGACGTTGCAACAGCTCTTGATATGGAAGGAGTAGCCGTCCGGGCTGGTCACCATTGTTCTGAACTACTTGTTCATTCATTAGGGGTAAATTCTACGGTTCGTGCTAGTTTGGCATTTTATAATAACCAGGAAGACTGTGATCAGTTACTTAGGGCAATCGAAGAAACAAAGGAGTTCTTTAACGGTGGGCTTAGATAAATTAAATCAACTGTACCGGGCAGTAATTTTAGAACATGCCGCTAACCCACATCATCATTACGTAGTCCCAGATGCTACAAACGAAAAAACACTTCATAATACTACTTGTGGTGACATGGTTAATGTTAGTCTCCACCTGGATTTAAATAACCGGATAACCGCGATTGGCTTTACTGGCCAGGGATGCACGATTAGCCAGGCTTCTGCAAGTATGTTAACTGATGTAATGTTGGGTAAAAGTAAGGATGAGGCGTTAGCAATTGCAAAAATCTTTTCTGATGAAGCAATTGGAAAGAAACATTCGAAAGAAGAATTAACAGAGTTGGGGGATGCTCGGGTTTTAACGCAAATTATGGAATTCCCCGCACGGATTAAGTGTGCAACTTTAGCTTGGTGGGCACTTCAGCGCGCATTACTAACGGAGCCAGGAAAGGAAGATTACAGTGACTGATGTAAAGAATATTCTTGGTAACCAGGACTATCAGTATGGCTTTCATGATAATGTTGAGCCACTTTATTCAACCGGTCGTGGTTTAACAGAAGCCACGGTTCGTAAAATTTCTGCTGAAAAACATGAACCGCAATGGATGCTCGATTACCGACTAAGGGCGTTTCACTTATATAAGAAAATGCCAATGCCTAAATTTGGTCCGGATTTATCTGGCCTGGATTTAGACAATATGTTGTATTACCAGAAAATGACCGATAAAAAGTACCGGGATTGGAAAGATGTCCCAGAGGATCTTAAAAGGACCTTTGACCGTTTAGGTATCCCTGAAGCAGAAAGGAAGTATTTAGCAGGATCGGCTGCACAGTATGAATCAGAGGTGGTTTATCATAACATGAAGCAGCAATTTGCTAAACAAGGGATTATCTTTACCGATACTGATTCCGCCTTACAAAAGTACCCAGACCTTTTCAAAAAGTGGTTTGGAAAATTAGTTAAGCCAGCTGACAATAAGTTTGCGGCGTTAAACGCAGCCGTATGGTCTGGAGGCTCTTTTATTTATGTGCCGAAAGGGGTTAAGGTTAAGACACCGATTCAGGCATACTTCCGTTTAAATGCAGAGAATACGGGACAATTTGAACGAACCTTGATTATTGTTGATGAAGGGGCAAGCGTTGATTATGTTGAGGGATGTACCGCACCAAATTATTCTTCAGATAGTCTTCACGCTGCCGTGGTCGAGGTGAATGTTTTAAAAAACGCCTATTGTCGGTATACCACTATTCAAAATTGGTCAAAAAATGTTTATAGTTTAGAGACAAAACGAGCGGCCGCAGACGAGAACGCAACGATGGAGTGGGTTGATGGTAACCTTGGTTCGAAGGTGACAATGAAATATCCAAGTGTTTACTTGAATGGTCAGGGTGCTCGAGGAACGATGTTGTCAATCGCCGTTGCTAGTGACCATATTCATCAGGATTCAGGGGCCCGGATGATTCATAATGCGCCGAATACGTCTAGTTCAATTGTTTCTAAGTCAATTGCGCGGACAGGTGGTTCCACTGATTATCGAGGGAATATTCGGTTTACTGAAAAAGCAAATGGCTCAAAGGCTCATGTTGAGTGTGACACGATTATTATGGATGACCAGTCATCGTCGGATACGATCCCGATCAATGAGATTAACAACTCGGATGTGACAATGGAGCATGAGGCAAAGGTATCAAAGATTTCAGCTGAAAAACTTTATTACTTGATGAGTCGCGGGATTAGCGAACGAAAAGCAACGGAAATGATCATTATGGGGTTTGTAGAGCCCTTTACGAAGAAACTACCAATGGAATATGCAGTTGAATTAAACCGCTTAATTAGTTTTGAGATGGAAGGATCGATTGGTTAATATAATGGATAAACAACTTTCTGCTAATGAACAAGCTATTATGACAGCATTGAAGAAGGTCATTGACCCAGAATTAGGAATTGATTTAGTTAACCTTGGTCTAATTTATGGAGTAGATGTTGATGATGATGGCAACTGTATTGTTACCATGACGTTGACAACGATGGGCTGTCCGATTAGTGATGTCCTATATGCAATGATTAAGAAGGCGGTTTTGGGTACTCCCCAAATTGAGACTTGTAAGATTAACCTTGTCTGGGAGCCTGCCTGGACTCCAGATAAAATGAGTCGTTTTGCTCGAATCGTATTAGGAGTCCGCTTCTAAATTGGAATAATAAAAGCTTCAAGAGTAAAAAATACTAAACTCTTGAAGCTTTTTACGTTTAAATTGTTGCTAACGGTTGTTTTGTTGTGGGTTTTGGAAATGCTTTAGCAAGAGCCTCAAGTTCATTAGAGGTAAAACTGATGTTGAGCGCTTCCACATTCTCTTTTGCATGAACTGGACTAGCGGCCTTAGGAATAGCTAAGGTGTGGTGGTCACGGATAGTCCATGCCAACATTATTTGATATACAGTTACATGGTGGTTATGAGCTAGTTCTTTGATAAGTGGATGATCAGTTAGTTTTCCTGAAATAGTATCTCCCTGTGAAAGTGGCGAGTAAGCAATCAGTGGCATCCCCGCCTGATGCATTAATGGCAAAAGATCATACTCGATTCCACGTTCATCTAGGTTGTAAAGATTTTCATTTGCTAGGCAATCCTTACCATTAGGGAGTGACCATAGTTCTTTAATATCGGCTGTATCAAAGTTTGAAACACCCCAATGACGAATTTTTCCTTTTTCTTGCATTTTGGTTAATTCTTCAACTGTTTCGGCAAGTGGAATAGTTCCGCGCCAATGAAGGAGGTAAAGGTCAAAATAATCTGTTTGCATTAATCGAAGACTACGATCCAAACTATTTTCCAATTTTGCATGACTAGCATTTCCTGGAAGGACCTTATCAATTAAAAAAAGATTTTCGCGAGAGTAGGGAGCTAGAGCTTCAGCAGTTATTCTTTCTGAACGTCCTTGACCATACATTTCCGCGGTGTCAATTACTGTTGCCCCAGCATCGACTGCTGTTCGGATTGCTTTTACTTCATTATCATGCTTAGTTGGATCTTCGCCAATGTTCCAAGTTCCAACACCAATTGCTGGTACGGTTACTTGACCTAATTTTATTGTACTCATAAAATCCCTCCTTAAGTTTTTATAATTTGATCCTAACATTCTTTCTAATTAAATACATCTGATTGATATATGATCATAATTTCATATAAGACAAATTTAAAATGCTTATTTCTTGGTTAGGGTTAAAGGATCACTTAGAATACAGGTAAGCCCTTTGATGGCGAAATTAATCATCAACGGTAAATTATTTTTAGCACTCTCCTATTAAGAGTGCTAAAAATAGTTGCACTTTTACCGTAAGTGATTAAGATAAGAAGTGTAATCAAGTTCAAGTTAACGGAAAGGAAGCTTTATTTATGGCTAACGATTTAACACGTCGGAATAACTTTTTGGATAACATGCTGAACATGCGGAATTTGATGAATGATGATTTCTTCTCAGACTTCACGCCGGTCGAAGATCACATGAAGACTGATATTGAAGAAAATGATAAGCAATACAAGGTTAAGATTGATATGCCAGGTTTTGATAAGAAGAACATTCATATTAGTTATGCCAATAACATCTTAACTATTACTGGACACCGGGACACGCTTGATGACGAGTCCGATAAGGAAGGTCATCTTCTTCACAGCGAACGGCGTTATGGACAAATGAGTCGTCAATATCGGTTACCAGATGTTGAACGGAAGGACATTACCGCTCATTATGAAAATGGTGTTCTTTCACTTACCTTGCCAAAGAAGCAAGCAGAGAGTGATGATGACACTCGGATTGAAATTGATTAATTAAGATAGATCAAAAAAGGACTCTAGCGTTCGAATTTACCGAACGCTAGAGTCCTTTTTGTTTGATCTAATTGAATGCTTGAATAACCTTTAATACACCAAAGACAATCAAGAAAACAGAAACAATCCACACAACCGTTAATGCTGAAACAATTGGACTGAAGAGGAGGACTACACCCAGGATAATTCCTAAGATACTGAAGACAATTGTTAACCAGTAGTAACCTCCGCTAATCCCCTTGAATAGCCGACCAACAGATAATTCCATTGCGGAATCGATAATGAACCATGCAGCAAAAATAATTGCGATGTAGAGGGTCCCAAATCCAGGATGAAAAATAAAGATGATTCCTAAAACAACATTTAGGGCACCAAGGACAACAACCCAGGCAGAACTTTCATGAAGTGAGCGCAAAAAGCGTCGCCGAATTGTTAATTCAAAAATTCCATCAAAGATAAAGACAACACCGATAATTACAGATAATAATTGCAAGGTTCGATCTGGTTTTGAAAATGAAATGAATCCACCAAGAATAAATAGAATTCCAACAAAAAAGCTAAACCAATCGAATCGCCGATGAGAAATATTGTTCATAGTTCATAGCTCCTTTCACTAATAACTTAATCATACCGCAAATTTGCGTACAATGGTTGTTTGAACATACTACGCTATAAATACAAAAAGAAAGACTGGACTAAAGATCAGAAACTAAATCCTTTAGAGCCCAGTCATTCAGGTTAAATGTGTTCCCTAATACCGTTTTTGAAGTCTTTATCGATTTCTTTGAGAATTGGTAAAAGGTAGTTGATATATTCATGATATGCTTCAATTGGCTTCATATCTTTACCATTAGCTTGAATTAATGCAATGGCAATATCATGGGCCCGTTGTTCGTTTGAAATCATTGATAATCACCTCATTAGTAATAGTGTACCAAACTTTTCTATGATAGGAAAAAAGGTTGAATTATTTTATCAATAACACCACGATCAAACAGTTTTAAACCGTAAAAACCAATGATACCACCCAGGGTATTAGTAATAATGTCATCGATATCGGCAACTCGGTCAATTTGAAAAAGGAAGTCGCAGACAAATTGATTCCCTTCAATAAAAAAGCTAGACAGTAAACTTAAACAGAGAATAACTACAAAGGGGCTTTTCCGGCCAATCAGGTATAAGAGAATACCTAATGGAATTGTCATAATAATATTTAAAAACCATTCTAAATCAAGTTGCTGGAATGGAATTAGATTGTAGGGAACTCCATGAAAATACCGTAAATTGCGGTCGGCACTAATAAAGCTAAAACTAATTGGGGTTAGACAGAGACGAAGAATAATCACAAAATAGCAGAAACAGGCGAAGACTGTTAAGCACTTGCCAAATTGCCGGTAACGGGAAAAAGCATCAATCGTGATGATAATTGCAACGACTAAGTATGTACAAAATGGAAGCCAGTGTAACAAATTTATTCCCTCTCTTTACAAAAAATGGTATACAATAAATTTTCGGACAAACTATTTTCCATTATTAAATAAAAGGTTATAAAAAGCGATAGTTTGTTAATAACTTTTAAGAGAAATTTTAAGGAGAATTGAACTACATTGGCAAAGCAAAATAAAATGAAGCGTAGCCTGAAAAGCCGTCATATCCAACTAATGGCATTGGGAGGAACGATCGGGACTGGTCTGTTTCTCGGTTCTGGTCAAGCAATTCACTCGGCTGGCCCAGCAATCTTATTAGCCTATATTATTACTGGAATTATCTGTTTTTGGATTATGCGGGCGCTCGGGGAACTACTAATGTCGGATCTAAATTACCGATCATTTGTCGATGCAATTCGCGTTTACTTGGGACCACGAGTAAGTTTTATTACTGGCTGGGCTTATTGGGCATGTTGGATTGCATTAGCGATGGCGGAAATTACAGCAATTGGAATGTACTTCCAATTATGGCTTCCTGGTGTTCCTCAGTGGATCCCAGGATTATTAACCTTGATTGTCCTCTTATGTATTAACCTAATTACTGTAAGTGCGTTTGGTGAATTACAATTTTGGTTTGCCTTAATTAAAATTCTTGCAATTGCGCTCTTGGTCCTTGTTGGTATCGGAATGATGCTAATTAATTTTAAGAGTAAGGGTGGATATGTTGCTTCACCAATTAACTTGGTTAATAATGGGGGCTTTTTTGCTGCCGGCGCAAAGGGCTTCATTCTTTCCTTTCAAATGGTTGTCTTCGCCTTTGTCGGGATTGAAATGGTCGGGATGACAGCCGCTGAAGCAGAAAATCCCCGGCACGTTATTCCCCGGGCAATAAATGCCATTCCGTTCCAGATCCTTTTATTTTATGTTGCTGCCTTGGCAGTGATTATGTGTATTTATCCTTGGGACCGGTTAGCACCTTCAAAAAGCCCTTTTGTAATGGTCTTTAATGATATCGGGTTACGCGGTGCTGCTAGTTTGATTAACTTTGTCGTTGTTACAGCGGCTGCCTCAGCATGTAATAGTTCTCTCTATACAACAGGTCGGATGCTTGCCGAATTAACGGCAACCTCTCATCGACCAGGAATTAGAAAGATTAGTAAACTATCCCGAAACTCTGTGCCGGCGCTTGCTGTTATTATTTCTGCAGGCGTTGTTGCAATTGCCACAATTCTAAATTTGATAATGCCTGGTGGCGTTTTTACAGTTATTTCAAGTATTGCGACAACTAGTTTCCTTTTTATTTGGGCGACTATTATTGTGACCCATTTAAAGTATCTGTGGTCACAACCACAAAAACGAATTTTTAAGGTTCCAGGTGCACCATATACTGATTATCTTGTATTAGCCTTTTTAGGGTTTGTTTTAGTTGTCCTTTGTCTGAATAAACAGACACTAGGAGCACTAATATTTACACTAGTATGGTTTGCTATCTTAGCCTTTGCTTCATTGTCACAACCTAAGAAATAAAAAGAGTGTCTCTCAATCAGAAGCCTGAAGTGGTTTCTAATTGGGAGACACTTTTAATTTTGATTAGATAAAATCGTCATACTATTGATTGTTTAGCGATTTAAATGCAGTTTTCTTTGACAATTAGGGCAGATTCCATGGACCTCGATATTATTACCAGTAACAAGGTAACCAGTTTTATCGCTCGTCATGAGTGCTAATTCCTTACTAATCTCGGTAAAGTGAGGATCAAAAACGTCGGTAATCTGACCACAGTTATCACAGATAACGTGGTAGTGAGGATGACCAAAATAGTCATAATGGGTGCTGCCATCGCCATTCTTTAGTTCGATTACTAAGTTATAGTCGACAAATAATTTTAACGTGTTATAAACGGTTGCCATACTGATATTGTCAACACTATCTTTGAGATCCTCGTAGATCATTTCCACACTTGGGTGGGTATGATGTGTTATTAAATAGTTTAGAATCGTTTTTCGTTGGGGAGTAACCCTTACGTGATTTTCTCTTAATTGCTCAATTGCACGATCAAATTCTGCTTCAGCCAAATTACTCACCTCACTAGTTTAGAAGATTTAATTTACATTAAGTATAACATTTACAATTGTGAATTCAAACTTTATAATGGGCTTTGATTATTGATAATAATTCTAAAGAAGGGGATTTGATGAGAAAGTCAATTGATCAAAATGGCCGACCATATAGTCGGTTCTGGTTTATTTTTACACTATTAATAGGGACGTTTACAATGTCGATTAGTCAATCTTCATTGTCAACGGCTTATCCAACGTTAATGAGGGTGTTCGGAATCTCAGCATCAACTGTTCAGTGGTTAACTACTGGTTTCATGCTCGTGATGTGCGTTAGTATGCCAATTAGTCCGTGGATGTTGAATAATCTTAATTTTAAGACCATGTTTATTGGTGCGTTAGCCTTGTTTGATATTGGTTCATTGATGATTATTTTAACTCCAGCTAATTGGGGAGTTCCTGGATTCTGGTTTATGATGATTGGTCGGGCGATGGAAGCATTTGCTGTAGGAGTGCTCTTCCCGTCGTATCAATCAGTATTGCTGGAAATAACACCGCGTGATGCACGGGGAACCACGATGGGGATCGCCGGTTTGGTAATGGGCTCAGCACTGGCTTGTGGTCCAATTGTTTCCGGAATTATCCTTAAATTCTTTACTTGGAAGAGTTTATTTATCTTCTTTATGATTATCATCACCGTGATTATTATCATGGCTGGTTCTGGCCTTATTCGCGATGTTATGCAACGACATGAAAGTATCCTTGATTGGCTTTCTGTTTTCCTATCAATTGGGTTAATTGGGATTATGTATGTTATTGACCAATTTGGAAAGGCAAAAGCTAACTGGGGAATTAGTGGAATTATCTTAATTATCAGTATTTTGGCAATTATTTGGTTCTGCGTTCGTCAGTTGCACCTTAAGGAACCATTGTTAGAGCTCCGGGTAATGAAGACCTTTAACTACGATTTAGCGATTTTGCTAACTTCAATTTCTTACATTGCCCTGATCGTGACAACAATTATTTTCCCGCTTTACTATCAAGGGGTTCTTAAAGTTAGCCCATTTGTTTCTGGAATGTCACTAGTCCCTGGAGCAGCATTATTAAGTATCCTTAACCCGTTGACAGGTAAATTAGCCGATAAGATTGGCTTTAAGCCAACAATGCTAGTAGGGATGGTAATGATTGTTGCTGGTTGGTTCGCTGGCTTATTCTTAATTAACCGAATGAGTTTATGGATCATGATTCTTTGTGCCATGGTAATTGAAGGTGGGAATGCCTTTGTTATGATGCCTGCTGTTACTTTAGGGGCTAATTCCTTACCAAATGAACTTGTTCCTCATGGGACTGCCGTAATTACTACGGTTCGTCAGGTCCTTGGTTCTACTGGGGTTGCTGTTTCAACGATTATTTTAACGACGGTAACAAGTCATAACCTTAGCCGGGGGATGGGGAGCTTAAGTGCTGCTCTAAATGGTTACCATTACGTATTTTTGACAATGCTTTTTGTTGAAATAGTTGGGTTATTTATGGCCCTGGCCTTGAAAAATACTGCTAAAAAAGATGATGCAAAAGCCTAATTATCTCGTCCTAGTATATATAGGAAACTTAATGGGGTGATTAAATGACTGTGAAACGTCCCTTATGGGCTGAAACATCTGAATTAATGCGTAATTATTATGATACAAAATGGGGACTTCCCGAACATGATAATCGCGAACTATTTAAAATGTTGACACTAGAACTCTTTCAATCTGGGTTATCATGGTCGACAATTTGGAAACGAGAAAAAGCATTTGATGTTGCATTTGCTCATTTTGATGCGGCAAAGGTTGCTAAATTTGGTCATGATGATTTTGAACGCTTAATGAATGATGCAACAATTATTCGAAACCGGCGAAAGATTATGGCGACGATTAACAACGCAAAAGTAATTCAAGAACTATTGGCAAACGGCGAAACGTTTAATAACTACGTATGGTCATTTGTTAATTTTAAGCCGCAACGTTTACACCTAAACGGTCAACGACTTCCTGCACAAACAGCGGAATCAAAGAAAATGGCCCAGAAAATGAAAAAGGATGGTTTTCAATTTATTGGACCGACGACAGCCTATTCGTTTATGACGGCAGTTGGAATGGTTAATGCTCGTGAAGAGTAAAGAATTTATGTTTGAATCTAACGAGTGAATTATGCTAAGATGGTTCTCGTTATAAAGCAAATTCCCGATAGGATTCACAATTGTTGTGAAGATGCCTTGTAACCACTAAATGTTTCAATTGCAACTTGCATATGGGGGAATTAATACACATGGTAGAAAAACATTTATTTACTTCAGAATCTGTTTCTGAAGGACATCCTGACAAGATTGCTGATCAAATCAGTGATGCTATTTTAGACGCAATGCTTGAACAAGATCCGGATTCACGGGTCGCTGTTGAAACTTCTGTCACTACTGGCCTTGTCCTAGTCTTTGGTGAAGTGTCAACCAAGGCTTACGTCAACATTCAAAAGGTTGTTCGTGATACTATTCGGCGCATTGGTTATACTGATGGTAAGTATGGCTTTGATGCTGATAACTGTGCTGTGATTACGGCAATCGATGAACAATCACCTGATATTGCTCAAGGGGTAGATGACTCTCTTGAGACCCGCGAAGGGGATGCCGATCCGCTTGATCAAATTGGTGCTGGTGATCAAGGGTTAATGTTTGGGTATGCTACTGATGAAACACCAGAGTACATGCCATTGACATTGATGCTTAGTCATAAGTTAATGCAACGGATTGCTAAGTTACGGAAGGACAAGGTAATTCCTTACTTACGTCCAGATGCAAAGGCTGAAGTTACTGTTGAATACGACGAAAATGATAAGCCTTTACGTGTTGACACTGTTGTTTTGAGTACTCAACATGATCCAGAAGTTTCACTTGATCAAATCAAGAAGGACGTTATGGAACAAGTTATTAAAGCTGTGATTCCCGCTGAATACCTTGATGATCAAACTAAATACTTCATTAACCCAACCGGTCGTTTTGTTATCGGTGGCCCTCAAGGGGATGCCGGTTTAACTGGTCGTAAGATTATTGTTGATACTTATGGTGGTGCTGCTCACCATGGTGGTGGGGCCTTCTCTGGTAAGGATGCTACCAAGGTTGACCGTTCAGCTAGTTATGCTGCCCGGTATATTGCTAAGAACCTGGTTGCTGCTGGCTATGCAAAGAAGCTTGAAATCCAAGTTGCTTATGCTATTGGTGTTGCAGAACCAGTATCAATTTCAATTGATACTTATGGCACTGGTACGCGGAGTGAAGCAGAATTAATTGCCGCAGTACGTAAAGTCTTTGATCTTCGTCCTGCAGGGATTATTAAGATGCTTGACTTGAAGCGGCCAATTTATGAACCAACTGCTGCTTACGGTCACTTTGGTCGGACAGATGTTGAACTACCATGGGAACAACTAGATAAGGTTGATGAATTAAAGAAGATTCTCGGCTAAGCTAGTGCTTGCATTTAAGAATATTGATTGTTAGAATATCATTAAATATTTGATCGAATTGGAAGTAGTAGTTGTTACTTAATTCTTCAGAGATCGTGTGGTGCTGTGAACACGGGAATTATTAACAATGAACTCGTCCAAGAAAATTACTGCTAAAATTAGAGTAGGTAGTAACGTTTGCCGCGTTATGGCGTGAAGTGTCATGATTAATTCATGGAATTCGGGTGGTACCGCGGAATTATTTCGTCTCGTAGAATAGATTTTCTACGAGACTTTTTTAATACGATCAAACAGGAAAATTGTTTATTAAATAAAGGAGAGAAAGATATGGCTTACGATCATACTGCCATTGAAAATAAGTGGCAACGTTTCTGGAAAAAGAATGAAACATTTAAGGCTAATTTGAACAAAGATCAAAAGAAGTACTATGCCTTAGATATGTTCCCTTACCCATCAGGTCAGGGACTCCACGTTGGTCATCCAGAAGGTTATACCGCTACTGATGTAATGTCACGGATGAAGCGGATGCAAGGATACAATGTTTTACACCCAATGGGTTGGGATGCCTTTGGTTTGCCAGCAGAACAATATGCATTGAAGACTGGTCATAACCCAAAGAGTTTTACTAATAAGAATATTGATCATTTCCGTAACCAAATTCAATCACTCGGATTCTCATATGACTGGGACCGTGAAGTTAACACAACGGATCCTGAATACTACAAGTGGACTCAATGGATTTTCGAACAACTCTATAAGAAGGGCTTGGCTTACGAAAGTGAGATCATGGTTAACTGGGCCCCAGACTTTATGGGGGGAACCGTTGTTGCCAACGAAGAAGTTGAAGATGGAAAGACCAAGCGTGGTGGTTACCCAGTTTACCGGAAGCCAATGAAGCAATGGGTTTTGAGGATTACTGCCTATGCTGACCGCTTGATTGATGATCTTGATTTGGTTGATTGGCCAGAGAGTGTTAAGGAAATGCAACGCAACTGGATTGGTCGTTCAGAAGGTGCTTCTGTTTACTTCCCAGTTGCTGGTGATGAAGATACTAAGATTGAAGTCTTTACTACTCGTGCAGATACCTTATTTGGAGCTTCCTATGTTGTACTTGCCCCTGAACAAGAATTAGTTGATCAATTAACTACTCCAGAAAATAAGGAAGCAGTTAAGAAGTACCAAGAAGAAGCTTCCCGTCGTTCTGATCTTGAACGGACTGACTTGAATAAGGATAAGACTGGGGTATTTACTGGTTCTTACGTTATTAATCCAGTTAATGGTGAAAAATTACCAATTTGGATCAGTGACTATGTTTTAGCTTCTTACGGTACTGGTGCTGTAATGGCAGTTCCATCTGGCGATCAACGTGACTACGATTTTGCCAAGAAGTTTGATTTGCCAATTAAACCAATCATTGAAGGGGCTGATCTTTCAGAAGGTGCTTTTGATGGTGATGGTAAACACATTAATTCAGGCTTCTTGGATGGGTTAAACATTGCAGATGCCAAGAAGAAGATGATTGAATGGCTTGACGAACATAATGCTGGCCACAAGAAAGTTAATTACCGTCTTCGTGACTGGATCTTTAGTCGGCAACGTTACTGGGGTGAACCGATTCCGGTAATTCACTGGGACGATGGGCGGACAACCTTGGTACCAGAAGATGAATTACCACTGAAATTGCCGGATACCGATAATATTGAACCATCAGGTACTGGTGAAAGTCCGTTGGCTAACGTTGAAGATTGGGTTAATGTTTATGACGATCAAGGTCGGCACGGTCTCCGTGAAACTAACACAATGCCTCAATGGGCTGGTTCATCTTGGTACTGGCTCCGTTATACTGATCCACATAACAGTAAGGAGTTTGCATCAAAGGAAGCCCTTGATTACTGGTCACCAGTAGATCTATATGTTGGTGGTGCTGAACACGCAGTTCTTCACCTTCTCTATGCCCGGTTCTGGCACAAGGTCTTATACGACTTGGGACTTGTTCCAACTAAGGAACCATTTATGAAGTTAGTTAACCAAGGAATGATTCTTGGTGCTAACCATGAAAAGATGTCTAAGTCTAAAGGAAACGTTGTTAACCCAGATGACATCGTTGAAAAATATGGTGCTGATACCCTTCGCCTTTACGAAATGTTCATGGGTCCATTAACTGAATCTGTTCCATGGGATGAAGAAGGCCTTCACGGTTCATATAAGTGGATTCAACGTGTATGGCGGTTATTGATGGATGAAAATAACCACCTCCGTGATCGAGTTTCTACTTTCAATGATGGTAAGTTAACGAAGGTTTACAATCAGACTGTCAAGAAAGTTACTGAAGATTACGAACGGATGCACTTTAACACTGCCATCTCTCAATTAATGGTCTTTGTTAATGAAGCATTCAAGGCTGATGATCTTCCAGTTGAATACATGGAAGGTTTCATTAAGATGATTTCACCAGTAATTCCGCACGTGGCTGAAGAATTATGGAGTCACTTTAACATTAGTGATACAATTGCTTACCAACCATGGCCAACCTATGATCCAAAGGCATTAGAAGAAGACGAAGTTGAAATGATTATCCAAGTTAACGGAAAGCTTCGTTCAAAGATCAAGATGGCAAAAGACATTGACCGTGAAGAAGCCCAGAAACTAGCACTTGCTGATGAACATGTGCAAAAGTTTACTGATGGCAAAGATATTAAGAAGGTTATTGTTGTGCCAAACAAGATCGTTAATATTGTTGCTAAGTAGTAAATTACGTTGGGATAATAGCTAGGAGAAAGTATGGCGGCAGTCTACACTCCTGCAGATACAAATATGGCTCTAGAGCTTGGTGTTGCCAGGCTTTGGGGCCTTTTGTAGATTACACTAAAAGTTTCGTCAACATTTAGGTCGTGGTAAAATACTGGGTGTTTTAATAAAAGAAAAAGTGAGGAATAAAGAAGTGGAAATTGTAAGCTATCCAGCAATTTTTCAACAAAAAAATGATCAGATTGAAGTTGACTTTCCGGATCTCCCTGAAGCATTTACTCAGGGAAAAGATATGGCAAGTGCGATGGACTTTGCCAAATTGGGATTGGCAATTACACTAAATGATAAACTCGGCCATTTTGAAAAGGCTCCTCAAGTTAGCGACTTAGCCGAAGTTCAAGCCGCCCATCCTGACGCGGTAGTGAAGATGGTTACGGTTGATTTAGAGCAGTATTAACTAAGATTTCCTAAAATAATTTGCGACGATGGTGTATTAAGGATAGAATGGTTAGTATTGATTTTAAAAAGTAAAAAGGTAGGATTTTAAAATTATGAGTGAAGGACAGCAAAAGGATACTGCTCGTTCAAAAATGCTGAATGGTTCAGCATGGATGACGGCGGGAAATATCACCTCACGCATTCTTGGGGCTATTTACATTATTCCCTGGGTTACTTGGTTAGGGGCATATAGTGATGAAGCCAATGCCTTATATGCTCAAGGGTATAATATTTATAGTCTTTTTATTACAATTTCAACGGCAGGAATACCATCTGCTATTTCAAAGCTTGTCGCGCACTATAATGGATTGAATGAGTATGGGGTTAGTCAAAAGTTAAACCGTTCAGCGCTGTATATGGCCCTTGCATCGGGGGTTATTTGTGGGACGGTCATGATGTACATTGCCTCGTGGCCAATCGTCTATAACGGTGATACCAACCTGATTCCGGTATTACGTTCGCTAGCTTGGGCAATTTTTATTATCCCGTTGATGGCGATTAGTCGAGGGATCTTTCAAGGTTATAGTATGATGGCACCATCAGCAATTTCACAATTTATGGAACAGCTTCTTCGGGTTATCTACATGTTAGGGGCCACTTACCTCATCATGAAGATTCAGAAAGGAAACTGGGTAAGTGCAGTTAGCCAATCAACCTTTGCTGCATTTATTGGTGCTATTGGTGCATGTGTTGTTCTTTTCCTTGCATGGGTTAAATATCGAGGCGTTATGCAGGGATCAGGAACGATTAAGCAACCTGCTGAAGAAGTTTCAACGACTGAGTTAATTCTGAAGATTGTTTACCAATCAATTCCATTTATCATTATTGAATCAGGAATTAACCTTTTCCAATTAGTTGATCAATACAGTTTTAAACGGATGATGCCACTAGTTGGGCACTTTACAAAGTATCAAATTGATGTTTTATATGCCTTATTCGCGTTTAATGCTAACAAGCTGTATATGATTATTATTGCGTTAGCGAATGCATTGGCTGTTACCGCAATTCCATTACTGGCAATGGCTCGAGCAAAGAATGATCATGCAGGGATGAGAAACCAAATTGAAAACGTCCTGATGTTATTCTACTTTGTAATGATTCCGGCTGTTCTCGGCTTATATGCGGTGGCCCAACAGATATATACAGTTTTTTATCGGTATAATCATGCTGGTGTTATTGTTCTTGAATTTGCGGCATTTATGGCAATTCCACTGGGACTTTACACTGTAGCAGCCGCAATGATGCAGGGGATTTCAGAAAACCGCCGGATGATGAAATACTTAGGAATAGGTTTAGTGATCAAATTGCTAATTCAATTCCCATGTATTTGGTTAGCCCAAGGGTTAGGACCTCTTTTGGCTACGGGAATTGCGATGATGGTAATTAATTGTCTCATTATTCGTTCATTTAACCGGGAATTTCGGCTGAATTTTGAACAGATGGCACTTCCAACTAACCAAATTTTGGCATACTCACTTGTTATGCTGGTCGTCACTAAGGGAATTATGCTTTTATTAGGATTGTTCATTAGTCCATACGGCCGATATACTGCCTTTATCACCTTAATAATTGGTGTCTTTGTTGGTGCAGGTGTTTATGGTTACTTAGCACTCCACTTCCGTCTTGCTGATAAGCTCTTGGGGACAAAAGCACAAGGATTACGGCAGATATTCCATATTAGTTAAAAAATAGTTTGAAAATATCAATAGGCTTCAAAGCTCGGAAAATTTCCGAACCTTGGAGCCTATTTTTGATCTAAGGTAAGTAGAAAAATTTAATTTAAAAAGCCAATTTGATGTTCCATTTTTCCAGCTTCCATTTTCTTCATGAATACTGGTAGTGATCTACTAATTTGGTGAGGAAGAACAATGTATTGGTTCTTCGCAATCTGTTCAGCAACAGCACTGTGGGCATACACTGCCGCCAGGGTGGCTTTTAATGGTGACTTTGAGAATTCGGCCGTAAAGCCGCCAACCATTCCTGCCAATGTGTCACCCATCCCACCAACAGCCTGGGCAGGAGTACCGATCGTTAATTGGTAAATTTCATCGTTGGTATAAATTTCGGTATGGTGCTTTTTAAGAACAACGGTAGCACCTAATTTAGCTTGAACTGCCTTGTTGCGTTCTTCACTTTGGTCAGCGATCTTAATTCCTGAGAGGCGTTGCCATTCCATTTGGTGAGGGGTATAAATAATGTTTCCCTGTGGTTGGGCTAAGTCTTCACGGGCCATAAGAGTAATTGCTGAACCATCGATAACGACATTTTGCTTTTCATTAGTATGTGCGAAGACATTTTTGAGGATTGCAAGGCTTGTTTCATCATCTCCTAGTCCAGGACCAACTACGACAGTCGTTGCGGGTTCAACCAATGAAGCGACTTGGTCGGTATCATTAAAATCGGCAAACATTGCTTCTGGTAGTTGGGAGTGGAGGGCACCGGAATTGCTTGGATCAGTTGCGGTAGTAACTAATCCAGCTCCTGAGCAGACAGCAGCAGTGGAAGCCATAATAATTGCTCCGCCAAAATTACGGTTACCACCAACAAGGGTGACCTTTCCATATGTTCCTTTAAAGCTATCATTAGGCCGCGGTTTAATGACATCATAAAGAATTTGATCAGTTAATTCTTTCATTTTTAAGAACTCCTTTATATTGAGTGCTTTCAAGCTGAAAACGACTACTTTCATGGTATCATTATTTTAACGAAAAGATTAATGGAGGTCGATAAAATGACAGATTGGATGAAAGTGGCACAAAGTCAGGAAGAAAGTTACTTAAAAGACCTGACTACTCTATTGGAGATTCCAAGTGTTCGTGATGATCAGGCAGCAACTGACGAATATCCTTTAGGACCAATGCCAGCCAAAGCATTACAAGAATTCTTAAAGATGGCAAAAAACGACGGCTTCCGTACAAAAAATATTGATAACCTCGTTGGTTATGCAGAATGGGGTGAGGGTGATGAAACGCTTGCTATTTTAGCCCACCTCGATGTAATGCCTGCCGGTAAAGGCTGGGAGACTGATCCGTTTAAGCCGGTTATTAAGGACGGAAAGTTATATGCTCGTGGTGCCTCTGATGATAAGGGACCTGGATTGGCCTGCTACTATGCCCTTAAATATTTAAAAGATCAGGGAGTTAAATTTAACAAGAAAGTGCGGTTTATCGTTGGAACAGATGAGGAAAGTAACTGGACGGGGATGCACCGCTACTTTGAGGTTGAACCAGCACCAACACTTGGCTTTTCACCTGATGCGGAATTCCCAGTAATTAATGGTGAGAAGGGACAATTCTCACTTCTTCTAGATGTTCCAGCAGGAAACAAGGGTACAGCACGGTTGAAGAGTTTCCAATCAGGCTTGCGTTTTAATATGGTACCACGAGAAGCTGTAGCGGAAATTACCACTTCAGATAAGGAAAAGGTTATGAGCGCGTTTGGTCAATTCATTGATGAAAATCCGGTTACTGGTCAAATCGAAGAAACAATGGATGGCTTAAAGATAACTGTGATTGGGAAAGCTGCTCACGGAATGGAACCGGAAAAGGGAATTAATGCGGGAACTTACCTGGCCTTATTCCTAAACCAGTATGATTTTGCTGGTGGAGCTGCTAGTTTTATTCAATTCCTTGCTGAATACCTCCATCTTGATACTAGGATGAAGAAGTTTAATAGTGCATTTACGGATGACGTAATGGGTGAATTGACAATGAATGCCGGAATCTTAAACTTTATTGAAGAAAATGGTGGCAAAATCAACATGAATTTCCGTTATCCTAAGGGAATTACCCCAGATGAAATTCAGGAAAAGGTTGAGCAAGTAACGAAACCATTGAAAATCATGGTTAAGCAAGGGGAAGGTCAAGAACCACACTATGTTGATCCTGAAGATCCAATTGTTAAAACGTTAATGAAGGCCTACACCGATATTAGTGGGGATCAAGGCGCTAAGCCAGAAGTAGTTGGAGGCGGAACATATGGCCGGTTAATGAAGCGTGGGGTTGCCTTTGGTGCACTGATGCCAAATACGCCAAATACCATGCACCAAGCAAATGAATTCCAGCCAGTTGATGACTTGATTACTTCAATGGCAATCTATATGCAGGCAATTAATGACTTAGTAACTGATTAAGCAGTTAGCTAGCATTATGGTAAAATAAAGGTGAAATCTATTAAGGGTTAACTTAATTGTTGGAGGTGTCAATTATGAGTTACCAAAAGATTCTTGTTGGGATTGATGGTTCAAAACAATCAGAAATGGCTTTTACTAAGGCCGTCGATATTGCAAAGAAAAATAGTGCAGCTTTATATTTACTTAGTGTAATCAATGGGGAGCGCTACCCAACAACCAGTCCAAGTGGCTTTGGTTTTGTTGACAAGAGTATTTATGATTCTGCAATTCAAGCGATGAACAAACGCTTAGCTGAAGACAAACAAAAGGCCGAAAAAGCCGGGGTTAAGGAAGTTCACACTGACGTTGAGATTGGAAATGCAAAGGTTGAATTAGCCGAGAAGTTCCCAAAGAATAACGGAATCGATCTAGTTGTAATTGGCGCTACTGGCCTAAACGCAATTGGACGGTTAATTGTTGGGTCTACTGCAGCCTATACCGTTCGGGTCGCTCCATGTGATGTAACGGTAGTAAAAACCGATTTAGATAATAAAAAGTTGGATATTAAAGAAAGTAGTTACCCAGAAATTTAACAGGACGCTGCTTGAAGTAAAAGACTCCAAAGTCCAGTTTTTCGGACCTTGGAGCCTTTTTAGTAAATACTTATTTTAGTAAAGAAATATAGAAAATGAAGAAATTTACATTTTGTATAACGTATGTTCGGCAAAATATGCTAATTGGAACAGATCGTGGTAAAATATGACAGTCGATACTTTATTATTACTGATTCGACGTAAGGAGTATTTAACGATGCGGTTTCAATTAAAACACGTATTATTAGCAATTATTGGATTATTAGTGATTGTAATTGGTATAAATTGGTGGCATCAAGCACACCATTTTAACCGAAATGTTACTGTTAACGGGATTAATGTTGGTGGCTTGACGACTAAGCAAGCTTTTCAGAAGGTTAAAGCAGCTAAGAACACCAATCGTGTTTATCTAAATGGTGATTTGATTTATGATGGCCCAGATAGTGGTTCATCATTAACTGCAACAGATGAAGCAAAGATGAAGAATGTTTTTCATCAGCAATTTTCGTTTTTCCCTTCACGGAAAGTTTATTCGTTACAAATTAAGCCAACTAAGCAGGATCTCAGCCAATATGATGCCAAAAAAGCAATTGTTCAAACGACACTTCAACGGATGAATAAGGGCCGTCAAGCACCGGTTGATGCCTATGCGGAATTACGTAATGGTAAAGTAACAGTCCATAAGGGACAACGGGGAACGAGAATTGATGAGCAACACGTTCTCAAACAACTAAGTTCTCAGGCCTCTAATAGTAAAATTTCTCTTAGTGCCAAACAACAGCAACCACTTTCAACGAATAGTAAAACAGTTCAAAATGAAAAGAAACAGTTGCAAAAGTTAATCGGAAAAAAGGTTAACTATCAGGTTGAGAAGCAGACTTATCATTTAACAACGGCTGATGTGATCACCAGTGCTACCTATAAAGATGGTCAATACCACTATGATACCTCTGCGGTTGATAAAAAAATTAAGCAAATTAATCAAAAACAGGCAACACTAGGAAAAGCATTCAAGTTTAAAACCCCTGAGGGTAAAGAAATAACAACTACTAAAGATGGTAGTTACGGGTGGAAAATTAGCGCAGAACGTGCCGGAAAGACTTTAGTTGATGCGATTGCAGCTGGTAAATCTTCGGTTAATGCGAAGACTGATATTTACGGAATTGGTTATAACCGCCGTGGAACTGGTTATGGTGTAACAGAAAATGACGGAATCGGTAATACCTATGCCGTTATTTCAATTGCTTCACAGCATGCTTGGTTCTATAAGGACGGTAAATGCGTAGATGAAGTTGATGTTGTTACCGGTAAGATGAGTAATAAGGCTGACCAAACACCAAAGGGAGTCTGGTATATTATGTACAAGCAATCACCATCAGTTTTACGCGGAACAAGTGATAATGGTTCTAAGTACAGCAGTAAGGTTCAATATTGGGCTCAATTTACTGATAGTGGTTGTGGTTTCCATGATGCTTCATGGCGGCATAACTGGTCTAAGATTGCTTACTTAAATGATGGTTCCAATGGTTGTGCAAACATGCATCCGAGCGATGCGGCAGGAGCATATAATAGCCTTGAAGTTAATGAACCGGTTATAGTTTGTTAATTAATAAAAGGGGTACGTCTCCAAGAGTATGAATAGGACGTCAAAATTCGGTTTTCCGAATTTTGGCGTCTTTTTTAAAATTTAAAAGTGCGATTTCCAAATTATCCCGTATTTATTAGATAGAGAGTTAAATCGGGAGTGAGATAAATGAAAGATAAAGTGATTTTAGGAACGGTGGTAATGCTAGTATCACTTAATACATCGTTAACTGGATTGGCTAGTCAGGTGGATGAGGCACGGAATGACGCTGAAGTTGCGGTAATTAACCAGGAAGAAGTAAGCGCGCAAAGGTTGCGCAGCCAAGGTGATGAATATACACGTGAATTTCTCATTCAGTTCCATAATGCTACCAAAAAGTATCGGCAAGCTTTTCAATTAGGGATAGCGGATCAAGCAGCAGGACAAACACATTCATTTGATAATCAGGTTGAGCAAGCTGCTTATCAGAAAGGACGAGAACAAGGAAATCAGTGGAGCAAGGAAAACGATGAACAAGAAGAACCACAAATAAAAAGTGGTGGCACAAGTAGGCATTCCCTTGACCAGGAGAAGTACCCACACCGACAACCATTACCAAATCAAGCTCGTTTTATTGCAAGAATCGCTAAGCATGCGCAACAAGTTGGAAAGGAGTTTGACCTATATCCATCCATTATTATTGCTCAAGCAGCCTTAGAAAGTAACTGGGGTTCGAGCGACTTAAGCCTTGCGCCACACCATAACCTGTTTGGAGTTAAAGGGCATTTTGGCGGTCAGGGAACATTAAAACCAACGACTGAATTTATTAATGGACGACCAAGACAAGTTCAAGATATTTTCCGTTCGTATGCTAGTGATATTCAGTCATTACGTGATTATGCTAAAACACTGCAGCAGCCTTTGTACAATCAAGTCCACCGTTCAGCGGTTAAGAATTACCGGGAAGCAACACGAGCGCTTGTCGGGCGTTATGCAACCGATCCAAATTATGATAAGAAATTAAACCAAATTATTGAGAGCTACCAGCTAACAAGATATGATGATTTGAAAAAAGATGGAAGTGAGAGCGGCCTTACTAGGGGATATCAACAATTAGGATTACCGCCTAAAAAACATGTAAAAGCTTCTTCTCATCGTACAGTTTCTGAACATAAGAAAATTTCACCAGTAATTTCGGTTATTGGAGGTGCCGCATCAGCGGGAATGCTTACGGGATTGAAAAAGATACTTATTAGTTAATAAGAGAAAAAGAAGCTCCTCAGATTGACTTCTTAGCCAATTTGAGGAGCTTGCCTTCGTATTAAATTAATTACTCAAATATTAATGCCGAATATCCTTCAAGCGTTCGTCAATCATTGCCAAAACAGTATCGACATTCCGTGGATTCTCTAGATCATATTTTTCAAGATCAATTTTCATTTTTGGACTTGCATCATAGTCCCGGTACCAATCCTTGTAAGCACTCCACATCTTGTAGTAGTAGTCTTTTAATTCGGGATTCTTATCAATTTGTTCGTAATCCCGACCGCGCTTCTTGATCCGATAAAGGATTGTTTCGAAGTCAGTTTCAGAATAAACCATTAGGTCAGGTGCCTTTTTTGGTAACCGTTCAAGATCTGCCATCATATTATCCAATAGCTTCAAGTAAACTTCTAATTCAGTATCACTGATATTTCCTTCTGCATTATTTTCACGGGTGAATAATGCATCTTCATAGATTGACCGATCTAAAACATTATTATCATCGGATAGTGCTTGCTTAATCATTGAAAAACGCTTATTAAGGAAATAAATTTGCAATAAGAACCCATATTGCTTTGGATTTGCGTAATAAAGTGGTAATACTGGGTTTTCGCCTACTGGTTCATAGTAGGCTGTTGTATGTAAATGTTCCGCAATCTTACCAGTTAAGGTGGTTTTTCCGACACCAATCATTCCTGCAGTAATTATCACCATGTTGGCCCCTCTTTACTATATTTTTAAACACAAGAATTATCTTACTACAAAATATAGTGGATTCCTAATCAAATTTTGATATATTTTGTAGTAGAATTTAATCGTTTATCAACTTGTAAGGTTCTATTAATTGAATTTACTTTACTTTTCCTGATAAACTGTTTTTGGTGAATTTTTATTTGACTAATCGAATGACAATTAGGGGGCAATGATTTGGAACAGCCAAATAAGCAAGATGTTAAAATCCAGTTAACCATTGCCAAGCAACAAGGGAAACTGGTTGAAGTGCATAATATTAAGGGAGACGAATATTTTAACGTTGGTTTTATAGTTGGACTCGATAATTATTTTTGCTTAATGATTAGTATTGATTGGGATGGTAAGATCAATGGCTTAATTGCCATCCGGATTGAAAGTATCAGTGCAGTTAATGATCAAACAGATTATTTAACAACAGTTTCGGAAAAGACCAAGGTAGCTCATGAGAACCACTATTTTGATATTTGGCGGGTGCAACAATTCTTGGATGATCATCCAGAGATCACAACCGGAAATATTCTAATAAATGTATTGAGAGATTCTGCTGATAACCACTTACCGGTAGTTATTGGGACAAAAAAATATCAAGGAGTGGATGATTTTTCGGGAATGATTCACGATTTAAATGAAATTACATTGAATCTCCATTACTTCAACGAAAAAGATTTATCTTCTATGTGGACGTATGATATCCTTATTTCCCAGATTGATTATGTGCGATCTCGGGGAACGCAAATGGCAACGACTAAACAGATATTAGAAGATGTCTTTCACCAAGATTAGTTTGCTAAATTATTTATAAATTTCTTGAAATGAGTGTGGAGGGTTAGAGAGTGAAAGCAGAATTAGTTTTAAAGGTGGTTTTACCGCCATTAATTATTTTCGCAATTTTAGTGGCATTGACTATTTGTAAAGTTATTTCCGGATGGTCAATGTATATTTTATGGATCTTAGGATTTGTGATTGCTAACTTATTAGTAACAAGGGTAACAGCGAAGTGGAGTTACCAACGACGGAAGCAACTGCGCCTTCAAGAAAAGAAAAAGGGGAAAAAGAATGAGTAAAGTCTTTTCTCTCATTAGGCGGGGTGGCTTAGTGGCCGTCCTTTTCGTGTGTGTTGGTTTACCATTGACCGCAATGCGAATTGCAGATCGTAGCCATCAAGTTACGATAAAAACGATAATCTTAATCGTAATTTCTTTACTCCTTTATTATTTTATAATCATGTGGGCTCGTCAGGAGTATCATAACCATAATCAGTTACCGATTAGGAAAAAAATTAACCTGAAACTAATTATTGGTGGTTACTTAGTGATATTAGCTAGTGAATATATTCTTGGGGTATTAGACATTGTAATTTATCACCAGGCAGAAACAGCTAATAACCAAAGCCTAATGACAATCTTAGGACGTAACCCGCTAGTAACGGTTGTCTTTGCAGTTTCAGCGGTAGTTTTAACACCGATAGCAGAAGAGTTAGTCTTTCGTGGTGTATTAATGAACTTGTTCTTTAAGCCGAATACTTTTTGGCCAAAAGTAATCTTATCTGGAGTGGTCTTTTCTGCTGGTCATATAAGTACCAATATCATTAGTTTCCTTTTGTACTGTGTAATGGGGATGACTTTAGCTTACGTTTACCGAAAGAGTGGCGATATTCGAAACTCAATGCTATTGCACGGATTAAATAACTTTGTTGCAATGTTATTAATGCTTTCACGGATTTTTTAGTTAGTTATTGAAAACGCTTACTAAAGATGATATATTATTGGTGAGGAAGGAAATGAGGTAAAAGTAAACCTCCCGTTCCAATAGGGCCGAAGGAAGTTATGGAGTAGGTTAGAAGCAACGTAAGAGTAACCGGAAAGATCTTAATTTAAATGGTGGTTACCAGGGTGCACTATCTGGGCGGTAACGAATAAAAAAGCGACTTTGCGGAAGATGAGAATCAAAAATTTGTATTTAGTAATTAAAAGTTCCAGTGCAAAGTGGCAAGACTCCTTCCGTAAGCACTATGAGGAAGTAGACGATAGGACTAATTGATCGTTCCCCTCATCAGTAAAAGTTGGGTTCCAACATTTAGTTTTCTAAGTGTTGGAACCTTTTCTTGTATCGGTTAATGATAGTTAAATTTGGTATAATTGCTATGGAGGTGGTTGGATGTTTCTTTCAACTGAGGATTACCCACAAGCACATAAAGTTCTAGGAGTTGTTAATGCAACGGCTCATTTAATGTTACCAAGTGATGCAATTGATTCGTTTGAATCGCTAGATCAATTATTTACTGAAGTTCAACAGAAATTGCGTGAACGGGCTGCAGAGAAGGATGCAGATGGAATTGTTGGTGTCCGTTTTAATACCAATGTGGCAAACGTTCAAGTGGCTCCAAAGTTTTTAGTACTAACGGGATATGGGACAATGATTCAGTTCATTGAGGATAAATAGGACTTGTAAATTAGTAAGATTCCGGTATAATAAGTTTGTTGTTATTTCTTTAATAACGATGCCCCAGTGGCGGAATTGGCAGACGCGCAACGTTCAGGTCGTTGTATGGGTTTCCATGTACAGGTTCGAATCCTGCCTGGGGCATAAAATTAGCTCGGTAAACATTGATTTACCGAGCTTTTTATTTTGACACAAAATTAATATAGAAAACCTATTTACCAAGGAGGCACCGTCATGAAGGCCTTATCCATTCGTTCAGATTACGCAGCTGAGATAATGCATGGCACGAAAACTGAAGAATACCGTACCTGGTCGACTAAGTACCGGGGTGATCTTCTGATTTGTAACACTGCAAAGAAGATCCACGGCTTTGTTCCTGGTTATGCTCTTTGTGTTGCTAAGATTATTGACGTTGAGCAACGAGAAGATGATAATGGCCGGTATTATGCTTGGAAAATAGCGCCATTTACCAAGAATGGGTCGTACTGGATAGACCCACTTCCAATTAAGGGCCAATTAGGACTTTTTAATGTGGATGATCGGTTAATTAAACGCGCCCCGTTTACAGAAATTCATAGTAGAAGTGCCAAAGAGTGGCTTGAGAAAGTAGTCGCACCACTTCGTTATTAGGAGGGAGGAAATTGCAATTTGTCATTGCTAGTCATAATCAGGATAAAATTAAAGAGCTTCAACGCATCCTGCGTGTCCGCAAAAATGACGCAATCCCGTATACAGAATTGGTTGAAAAAAAGCACTTTCCCTCTGAAGGCAACCGTTCATATACGGAGAATGCAAGTAGGAAAGCACTTTTTATTAGTAAATTTCTTCCGGAACAATTAGTAATTGCTGATGATTCTGGGTTAACTTTAACGTCCCAACCCGAAATTCTCGGGGTCCGGACTGCACGAGATTTAGTTGCTTATCCAACACCCCATGAATATGACCAACATATTATCGAGCTCGTTCAGGGTAGGGATCGCTCATTTAAAATGACAACGGTGCTTGCCTGTGCTTATCAAGGGAGGATCCTTAAAGTAGCACGTGGGGTCCTAGCTGGTCAGATTGCAAGAGCAGAAGAGGGAACAGCTGGAGAAGGATTTAGTAGAATCTTAATTCCTGAAGGTTCAAGCAAAACACTAGCACAGATGACGTTTGATGAATCTTACCCTTATTTGACACGTTCGCGAGCCGCTGAGGAACTTGATCGCTTTCTAAAAGAAGATCACAATTAAAGATAAGCAGAGGTTGATGATCATTCCTCCAAGTACCAATCGTGAGTGATGTGGATTACCAAACGTTACGAGTTTTTCTCGAAAAGCATTTGCGGTAAAAGCAAAGAGAACAATAGAAAAGATTAACCATATCAGGTTAACGAGTAGTTGAGTTTTCCAGGTAAGAAACAGCTGAATGATCTGGCATGTTAACAGAATGAAGAAAAAACACCGGGTAATAATTAAGCAATCATTAACATGTTTTTCCATCTTGGCGTGGAGACCAGTAGTGGAAGAAATTAAGAGAATAATGATCGCAAATAGGATTAACAGATTTAGCATCGGGAAGCTCCTTTCAGAATTTGATTGTAACACTGATGCGAATTCATGGGAGTGAAACGAGTACTTTGCTTGAAAAAATGGCAAAAAAAGTGTATCGTACATTACTGTGTTTACTAAAATAATGAAGAGGTGATAGCCTGTGGCTGATTTTGAAATTGGTGATCTTATTAAGGCAAAGAAGTTCGGTCCAATGGAACATGATTTTACCGGAATTGTTGAAAAAGTATACAATAACTCTGTAATGATTTCGATCCAGGATTTTGAACCCAGTGATAAGAACGGGGTTAATGAATTAAACAGCCGTGCAGTTATTCGGCAAAGTGAAGCCAAGATGATCAAGGCTGTTCCACGTACCGAAAAGAGTGATGACGAAGATGAAGACAGTAGTAAAGATGCTGACAAGAAATCTTCAAAGTCATCTGATGATAAAAAGACAACAAAAAAATCATCAAAAAAGGCTGACAAATAGTTAAATTAGCGATATACTTACTAAGTAATTGTTATTACTTAGTTCATGCGGGTATAGTTTAGTGGTAAAACTTAACCTTCCCAAGGTTGCGTCGCGAGTTCGATTCTCGTTACCCGCTTAAAAATTGGATTGAAAAATAACCTTCAAGGTAAGCCTTGAAGGTTATTTTTTTACTGAACCTCTTTGAGGACCGCGGTAAGTTGTTTTGCTGATGCTTGCATTTTGGCTAGTTCAGTAGGTGATAATTGATATTCAACTACTTGACCGATTCCTTGACGGTTAATAATTGCTGGTGAACCAAGGTAAAGGCCATTGATCCCGTATTGTCCAGTGAGGGGAGCCGAAACTGGAATGACTGTATTTTGGTTTTCAACAATCGCGCACACAATTGTTGAGAGGCATTTGGCGACTCCATAGAAAGTGGCGCCTTTATGTTGAATGATTTTTGCACCAGCCTGCCGAACTTGTTTCTCAATTTCGTCCTTTTCTTCTGGTGTTAATTGGATGATTTCATCTAATGGGCGCCCGTTAATTATGGTTTCATCAAAAGTGACAAACGAAGAATCACCGTGTTCACCAAGAACTTGTGAATCGACCGCATTTACTGAAATATTTAGACGTTGACTAAGAATTAATCGTAGGCGCATCGTATCCAGAGAGGTACCGGTACCGATAACTCGTTCTTTTGGAAAACCAGAAATTTGCTGGGTAAGTGTTGTTAAGAGATCAACCGGGTTACTAGAAATAACAAAAATACCATTGAAACCACTAGCAACGATTGACTCAACAATTCCCTTGAGAATTTTTATATTCTTATGAATTAGGTCTAAGCGACTTTCGCCAGGCTTCCGTGGAACACCAGCGGTAATAACTACGACATCCGCATCATGGGCATCTTCATAATTACCAGCAAAAACATCGGTTGGTCCAGTTAAAGGAGTAATATCAGCAAGGTCAAGCGCATCTCCAATAGCTTTATCGTGGTTTCGAGTAACAATAACGAGTTCATCAACTTCACGATTTGATTGAAGGAGGGAGAACGCAAAGGCAGAGCCGACAGCACCATCCCCAACTAAGACAACTTTATGACGATAATGGTTAATCATTATAATTCCTTCTTCTTTAATTCACGTTGTGCAGCCCAGTGATTAATTGGACCAAATTTATGGCCAACTTCAATTGGGTGTGAAATTGCAGCATAGACCGCATCTTTAGCCCGGAGAACGGCACTCTTAACGTCTGTTCCCTTGGCTAATTCAGCAGCGATAACGGCAGAGAAAGTATCACCGGTACCATTAACGTGGGTGGTATCAAAAAATGGCTTACTTAATTCAAAGTGTGAGCCATCTTCTAATAAGACAACGTCAACTACTTCTTTTTGGTTAGGGTCATTATGTTCCCCCTTAATTACCACGTTCTTTGCTCCCATTTCTTGGAGCTTCTTTGCGGCAATGAACATTTCTTTAGTGTCCTTTAATTCAATGCCAGTTAACTTTTGTGCTTCATAGAAATTAGGTGTAATCACGGTAGCAAGCGGAATGATTCGTTCACGGAAGAGCTCATATGCTGACTGTTCCAGGAGCATTGCACCGTGTTTAGTGATGATTACTGGATCAACCACCAATGGACCAAAGTCAACCTTCGTATACTGATCAGCGACAACATTGATTACGTCATCATTAGCCAGCATCCCTGTTTTGGCAGCTGAAATTTTAAAATCAGCGGATAAGGTCTTAAACTGTTGTTCAATAAAGTCCTTTGGCATTACTTGTGCTGCATCGATTCCGTAAGAATTACCGGAAACAGCTGCGGTAAGAAGGCCGTGACCATAAACACCGTCTGCGAAAAATGCGTGAAGGTCAGCGGGCATCCCTGCACTACCGTCTGAGTCATGACCAGCGATTGTTACTGCTTGTACTTGTTGGTTAATCATGTCTATCAGCAACCTTTCTATAACATGTTTGGGAAAATTGTAACATAAAAGATCGGTGGTGACTCAATAAAGGGCTTGCAAGAACAAGAATTATTGCAAGCATTTGTATTAAAATGAATTGAAAAAATTCTTGTTTACAAACGAATGAATTATGATACACTAGACAAGAAACCAATGATTGAAGAGTAGTAGTAAGAAACGGTTTATCAGCGATCCTGTGATGGTGGGAGTCAGGAATTTCGTTCTTATGAAGGCGTGCTTCATAGGTAAAACTTAATAAATGAGTGGAATTCTAATTCAATTAGAGTGGTACCGCGGGAAAATCTCGTCTCTAGTAAATATTGCTTATTTACTGGGGATTTTTTGTATAGGAGGAATTAATTTATGGACGAAAAATTACAAGTTGCCAATGCCTTAGCTGTTGCATTACCAGACTTAGAGTTAAATGAAATCGAAGAAAAAATTGAACGGCCAAAGGATTCAAATAATGGGGACTATGCCTTCCCAACATTTTTCTTAGCCAAGAGCTTACACAAGGCTCCTCAAATGATTGCTAGTGAATTAATAGAGAAAATTGATCAAAGTGGCTTTGACAAGGTTGTTGTTGCCGGCCCATACATTAACTTCTTCCTTGATAAGGCCAATGTTGGTGCTGATGTCCTTAAGTCAATTTTGAACGATCCTGAACACTATGGTGAAAGTGATCTTGGTCATAAGGCTAACGTAACAATTGACTACTCCTCACCTAACATTGCTAAGCCAATGGGGATGGGACACCTTCGTTCAACCATGATCGGTGAGGCAATTGCCCGGATCCTTGAAAAGGTTAACTACAATTTGATCCGGATTGATTACCTTGGTGATTGGGGAACTCAATTTGGTAAGATGATGGCTGCTTACGAAATGTGGGGTGACAGCCAAGAAGTCCAAGATGGCTTAAAGAACGATCCAATTAATACCCTGCTTCAACTCTATGTTCGGATTAATACCGAAGCCGATGAACACCCAGAATACACAGATGCTGGTCGTGAATGGTTTGCAAAGTTGGAACACGGTGATGAAGAAGCATGGCGTCTTTGGCACTGGTTCCGTGAAATTTCCTTGGAACGGTTCCAACGGGTTTACAAGATGCTGGATGTTAAGTTTGATTCATTTAATGGTGAAGCATTCTCAGCACAAAAGATGGAAGAACCAATCCAACTTCTCCGTGACAAGGGATTGTTAAAGAAGAGTCGTGGTGCTGAAATTGTTGATCTTGATCAATTTAACTTGCCACCATTGTTAATTATCAAGAGTAATGGAACAACTACTTACATCACCCGTGATTTGGCTACTGCCCTGTTCCGGAAGCGGATGTACGGCCATGCTAAGTCACTCTATGTTGTTGGTGCTGAACAAGAAGTATACTTCAAGCAATTACGGATGGCATTGAAGGAACTTGGCTTTAACTGGTGGGACCAAATTGAACATATTTCATTTGGGTTGATGAACTTGAATGGTCAAAAGATGTCAACTCGTAAAGGTAATGTTGTTTCTCTTGAAGACGTTCTTAATGACTCCGTTGACTTGGCACGGAAGCAAATTGCAGAAAAGAACCCTGATTTGAAGAATGCCGATGAAGTTGCTAAGCAGGTTGGTATCGGTGCCGTAATTTTCCATGATTTAAAGAATTACCGGCGGAATGCGGTTAACTTCAAGCTTGAAGACGTTGTTAAGTTTGAAGGGGAAACCGGTCCCTATGTTCAATATGCTCGGGCACGTGCTGAGAGTATTTTGAGGAAGGGCGGTATCCGTGACTTCAGTAATGTTGACTTAACTCAAGTTGGCGATGGTGCTTGGGAATTAATTAGCTTCTTGGGTCAATACGGTGAAGCTGTAAAGCGGGCTGCGCTTAACTATGATCCATCAGTAGTTGCAAAGTATGCTTTGGAACTTGCAAAGAAGTTTAACCAATACTACGCTCACAACCGGATTTTAAATGATGATCCACAACAACCAGCACGGTTGGCATTAACTCAAGCAGTTAGTCACGTTTTGAAGTCAGCATTAGCTCTCCTTGATGTTAAGGCTCCTGACGAAATGTAATAAATGTCATAGCTAGATAAAAGCAACCTAAGATTATCATCTAGGACTAATCTTAGGTTGCTTTATTATTTTAAAATTTAGTTATGCTCAACAAGAAGAAACTACGGTAAAAATATCCTGTGTTAAAATGATTTAGATTTAATGTTATTCAATATGGGGATTAATAAATGAGAAGAGAACCAGAAAAGCCTCCTTTCCGTGAACGGTTACAGGCCTGGCTAAAGCAACTTTGGCAACGGATAAAGGAAATTTTAAAAGAATTATGGCAACGTTTTATACGTTGGTTAAAACAATTTTGGCACCGGTATCAGATAACACGGTGGCTAATTGTTATTTGTTTATCACTGTTTTTAGTAACTAGCATTTACCTGACGTTTGTTGCTAAAACGGCAGATGTTAAAAATCTTGAGGATCGTTTGCAACGGCCAACCATGATTTATGACCGTAATGGTGATTCAGCAGGTAGCCTTTACTCACAAAAAGGAACCTATGTATCCTTGAATAAAATTTCACCGAACGTTCCAGCAGCGGTGATTTCTACAGAGGACCGTAATTTTTACCATGAGCACGGTTTCTCAATTAAGGGTCTCGGCCGGGCCGGATTCTTGCTAATTAAAAATAAGCTACTCCACCGGAACTATATTTCTGGTGGGGGAAGTACTTTAACGCAACAGCTAGTTAAAAATGCCTTTTTGACTCAGCAACAAAGCTTCTCCCGGAAGGCTCGTGAAATCTTTATTGCGGTAGAGGTTGAGAACCAATATAGTAAAAAGAAGATTCTAACGATGTACCTCAACAATGCTTACTTTGGTAACGGTGTATGGGGTGTTCAAGATGCGGCAAGGCGATATTTTGACTGTGATGCTGATGAATTAACCGTTCCTCAAGCAGCAACGTTAGCGGGGATGTTAACGTCACCGGGAATTTATGATCCGGTTGCCCATCCCGACGCAACGAAGCAACGACGGAACCTTGTTTTACAATTAATGGTTGAAAATCATCAACTAAGCCAATCTGCGGCAAACCAATATAAGGAAACGCCATTGGAAGTTAGGAACGGGTATGTTACACCAAATACTTACCGTTATCCGTACTATTTTGATGCTGTAATTTCTGAGGCAATTAGTAAGTACCACCTTTCAGAAAAGGAAATCATGAATAATGGTTATAAGATCTATACAACGTTAGATCAGGATCAGCAACGTTCCATGCAGCAAACTTACGAAGATGACGATAACTTCCCAAGTGATTCGGTTGACGGAACTAAAGTGCAATCAGCATCAGTAGCTATGAATCCCAAGACTGGTGGAATTACAGCAATTGTCGGTGGCCGAGGGAAGCATGTCTTCCGTGGCTTTAACCGGGGAACACAGATGCGGCGACAACCAGGTTCAACAATTAAACCATTGGTCGTTTATGCGCCAGCATTGGAACATGGCTACTTCTATGATTCAACACTTCAGGATAAAAAGCAGTCATACGGCACTAATGATTATACGCCAAAGAACTATGACGATACGTATGCCGGAAGTGTTCCAATGTATAAAGCAGTTTATGAAAGCTTGAATGCTCCAGCGGTCTGGTTGCTGAATAAGATCGGTGTTAATACTGGGTATAAGATGGCCCAGAAGTTTGACTTACCGGTTGAGAAAAGCGACAAAAACTTGGCACTTGCCCTTGGTGGAATGACTAAGGGGGTTTCTCCAGAACAAATTGCCCGGGCTTATTCGACATTTGCGAATGAAGGAAAAATGCCAGATACGCACTATATTACAAAAATTAAAGATGCTTCTGGCAAAACCATTGTTACTGCCAAACCGGCTAAGCCAAAGCGGGTTGTGACTGCTAATACTGCAAAAAACATGACCAGTATGTTAATTGGGGTGTTTGAACACGGGACCGGACAATCAGCTCGTCCAGCAGGTTATACTTTAGCCGGGAAAACAGGGACAACCGAATCTGCAGTTAAGAGTAATAGTGCCGATGATCGTGATAAGTGGATTGTTGGTTATACTCCTGATGTAGTGGTTGCTACTTGGGAAGGGTATGATGACACTAATTCATCGCATGCCCTCCAGGATATTTCAATGAAGAATGTTAATAGCCTTTACAAAGTAGAAATGGCTGGTATCTTGAAAAATACGCCAAATACGAAGTTTAATGTTCAAGATGCTCAGACGCGTGCAACTGCGAATAGTGGAAAGAGTAGTAAAGGTTGGGGCTCATTCTTGAAGAATGGTGGCGACTTAATGAATCGCTTTAACCAATCGGTAAATGATTTTGGTAATCGTGCAGGTCAGTTATGGAATGATGTTCGTTCTTTATTCTGAAAAAATGATGATTAGGCGATAGTATGATACAATCAAATTGTTGAATAAATGAAAAGAGGTTACAAAAAATGGTTAATATTTATGACACCGCTAATGAACTTAGTAATCAACTAAAAGAAACACAAGAATATCAAGGTTTGAAGAAGGCTTTTGATAACTTAAAGGCCCAAAAGGATACTTTTGATACTTTCAAGAAGTTCCAACAAATGCAAGCTAACGCTCAACAAAAGCAAATGGCTGGCCAAAAGTTAACTCAAGACGAAATTAACGCAATCCAAACAATTGCTAAGGAAATGAGTTCTAAGCCTGAAGTACAAACTTTAATGAACCAAGAACGGGCTGTTGATAACATGCTCCAACAACTCAACCGGACAATTACTAGTCCTATTCAAGACATTTACAAGGACGTTATGCCACAAGGCCCACAACTAGCTGACAAGTAACTGTTAATTTAGTTATAAAAATGAAACGGGAAGATGAATGATGACGGTCGTGTCTGAATACTCTTCCCGTTTTTTTATTCAAAGGGTGAAAAGATGAAGTTTATTCATACTGCAGATTTACATTTAGATAGTCCATTTCGGGGACTTGCTGATATGCCAACGCAGATTTGGCAAAAGATTCATCGGTCTACTTTTACAGCATTTGAACGAATTGTTGATAATGCCATTAAAGAACAAGTCGATTTTGTTTTAATTGTTGGTGACATCTATGATCGGGACCACCATAGTGCTGAAGCGGAAGATTTTTTTGTTCGTCAATGTCAACGCTTAAACGAACATCAGATTCCAGTGTACCTAAGTTACGGCAACCATGATTACCAAATAGTTAGTGAAGGGGTAACTTCACTTCCCCAGAACGTTCATGTTTTCGGCAATCAGGTTGAAACCAAAACATTAACACTTTCGAATAAAGAAACGGTATCGATTACTGGATTTAGCTATGGGAAGCGCTGGTTATCAGCTGATCAGGTAGGTAGTTTTCCAAGTAAGACAACCACTGATTGGCATATTGGGATGCTTCATGGGGCACTTGCTCAAAATAATTCCGAACAGGACCACTATGCTCCATTTACGGTAGCAGAGCTTTTACAAAAGAACTATGATTACTGGGCATTAGGTCATATTCATAAACACCAAGTACTTAATGATAATCCTCCGGTTGTTTATCCTGGTGATCCCCAAGGTCGGCATAAAAATGAGGATGGCCAACATGGTTATTACCTTGTTCAAAGTGATTCAAGTAAGCTGAAGGCAGAATTTAAGGCCATTGCACCAATTGAGTGGTGTACGGTTAACGCTAATTTAGATCACTTACAAGCTGCTGATACCATAATTGAAAGATTACAACAGCAAGTTAAGTCGGGTGAGCAGTTTAAGATGATTGCGTTAAATATTCAGCCAACTGGTGAAATGAATGCTCTAACAAAACAGTTAATTACTAACGGAACAATTTTAGAACGGCTTCAGGAACAAATTGCAGAAGAAGATTCGCCAACATGGTGGCCTTATCAAATTAACCTTCTTGAGGAGGCTAATCTTCCCAAGATGACTGATTTAGATCAAGAATATTGGGATCAAGCCGCTAAAGAAGTTTTTAATCAATCGGCAATGGTAGAGTTAGCGGGAAGATTATCAAAGTATGATTTTATTGCTGAACATTTTACAGAACCTTCAATGATTGAAGAATTGCGTCGTGAGGCTAGTCAAGAATTAGGCAAGGAGGACCATCATGAAGATTAAAAGGGTTCACATTGATGGCTTTGGAAAATGGCATGATCAAGACTTTAAATTTACTGATAATCCAGTATTGATTTACGGAGCAAATGAAGCGGGGAAGACAACCTTAGCTGCCTTTATATTGAGTATTCTTTTTGGTTTTGCGGATGGTCGCGGAAAGAATAAGTACCAACAATACCTTCCTAAGGATGGTTCAGGTTACGGCGGCTCACTGACGGTTGATGCAAACCAACACCAGTACGTTATTAAACGGGTTAAGGGAAAAAATGGTGGCAAGGTAACGATCACTAATGAAGAAGGAAAAAAGGAAAGAGCTGATTTCCTCGCCGAATTAATTGGTCCGTTAGATCGAGAACTTTATCAAGCAATTTATAGTTTTAACCAAAATAATATCTTAAATGATGAACTTGACCGGGAACAACTTGAACAACAGTTACAACGACTGGGAGCAGTTGGTAGCCAAGAGTGGCTCCAGCAAATTGCCCGTTTAGAAAAAAGCGCTGACTCACTATATAAGCCACGTGGTAGAAAATTAAGCTTAAACCGTCACTTAAAGGAATACGATGAACTCCATGAACGAGTTAATCAAGCCCAGTCGCAAAGTAGTGATTATCATCGGCTGGTCGAGGAACAGGCCAAAGGGCAGTTTAAGCTAAAGAAGCTCCAACAAGAACAACCTAAACTTAAAGACAAAGTTGAAAAAGTAGAACGCCTTCAACGGTTATGGCCTGTGTTTGAACAATGGCGTAGTCACCAGCAAAAGTCAGAGGCAGGAATAAAGTTAACAGATGAGAAAATAGTTAAGGTTCAGGAAATTCAAAGTCAAGAACGGGAACTGCGAAAACAAATTCAAACACTTGAGCCACAGTTGCTTGAACAGCAAGCAGTTATTAAGGAACTTTCTACTCCTGAAGTAAATGACTATCGACAACAAAGAGTCCACTACCAACAGTTGAAGGATCAATTGTTGACATTGCAAATTCAAGGCAATAACCAGGGAACGGATCGGCAAGCCAAATGGCAAAACGAGCTTAAGCAATTAGAAGAACGATACGGGAATTCTAATTTACTAGCACCGCTTTCTGAACGGGCTGTTAGTGAGCTTGAGGGATTGCTCAATGCTATTTCTCATGAGGCGAATAACCAAAGTCTGTTTATTCCTGGAATTGGGATTGTCCTTTTTATCATTGGACTAATTCTTCACCAGCCGCTGATATGGATTTTAGGAATAATTGCTCTTTGTGCAGCGGGTGGTTTATGGTTCAAGCAACAACAGCATGAAAAGCAACTCGCTGAAGAACAGCATTCACAATTACGGCAATTTGGAGAACGGCATGGTTTATCTTCGTTTCCCACTGATAAATGGTTAGCGATGCAGCCTGATCTTCATCGTTATCAGGATTTAAAAGCTCAGTTAGAACAAGTTGATCAAAGTAAAAGTGAGTTTAATCAACGATTGGAAAGCTTAAAACGTCAGTTACCAATTAAGATGGTAGCCGATTCAATTAACGAGTTAATCAATAGTTATAATCGTTGGCTTGTTGAAATGCAAGATCGTTCACAACAGTTAGCTGGTGCAGAACAAGAACAAACTAGACTACAAAATCACCTTGACCAGTTAAAAGTCCAGCTAACAACTGAACTCAAAAATAAGGAAGCTGAATATAAGTCCTTCAATATTAAAAACGATGATGATTTTAAACGACTTCAGACACAAAAGGTTACGGAGCAGACAAGAAAGGTCACCACTGAGGTTTACGGGCAACAATTAACCAATAATGACCGTAAGCAGTTGGCATATTATACTGATAAGGCTCTCCTAGACAAGGATGTTTCAGTTGCTCACCAGGAATTGGCAGCTAACGAACAAGGGCAGACAGAAATTGAAACAAAATTAGCTCAACTTAAGGTTCAGATTAACTCGCTAGTTCAAGATGGTTCATTTAGTGAATTAAACCAGCAATTAGCCAATTTGCAAACAACAATCTGGCACGAGACAAAACAATGGTTAAGTGAACAATTTGCTATTCGGTGGATTAATGGTGCCTTAAAGCTTGCTTCTCAAGATCGTTATCCGAAGATCCTTCAGCAGGCAGAAAAATTCTTTGCTATTTTGACTAATGATCGTTATCAAAAAATAATGGTAGATGATGATGGAATTAGTACTTTGAGTCAAGAACAGCAGGTCTTTCAGGTACCTGAATTATCACTTGGTACGGCTGAGCAATTGTTTATTTCACTCCGCCTTGGCTTTATTGCGGTCATTAGTGATCAAATTAAATTGCCAATAATGGTAGATGATGGCTTTGTTAACTTTGATAATGTACGTCGTGGTCGCATGCTTGAATTATTAAAGCAAATGGCCACGGAAAATCAGGTAATTTACTTTACCGCAAATGATCAAATTAAAGAATTGGGTTCACCAGTGATTGACCTTGACCGATTAAATAAGAATAAAGTTTGAAAATCATTTAAACATTCTTTATCAAGACAGCGCATCACATATCGAGTGTGGTATATTAGACTGGTAAGTTTTATGAGAATTATAAATAAATCAAGGAAGTGTTTTTGTGAAGTCGAAAAAATTAATTGCAATCATTGCTTGTGCAACATTGGCTCTTCCCTTAGCCGCTTGTGGAAGCAAGGCTGTTGCAACAACTAGTGGTGGAAAGATTACTCAAGAAGAGTACTACAACGAAATGAAGTCAACCACTAATGGTAAACAAGTTCTTCAACAAATGATCTTGGATAAGGTCTTGGATAAGGAATACGGGAAGCAAGTTTCCGATAAGCAGGTTAATGCTCAGTACAATACCTACAAAAACCAATATGGTTCACAATTTAGTGCGGTATTGCAACAACAAGGATTAACCGAAAAGACGTTAAAACAACAAATTCGTTCTAACTTATGCTTGGAAGCAGCCGTTCGGAGTTATACCCATATCACTAACGCTCAGATTAATAAGCAATGGAAAAACTATGAGCCAAAAGTCCAAACTGCCGAAATTCTTGTTGGGAGTAAGGATGATGCTCAAGAAATCATTGATCAGTTAAATAACTCTGATCACCCTTACAAGACCTTTAAGAAGCTAGTTAAGTCTAAATCAACTGATAATTCTACTAAGAAGGCTGACGGAAAGGTTGCTGCCTTTGATAATACTTCTACTTCTGTTGATTCAGCTTACAAGAAGGCAGCCTTTAAGTTAAAGACTGGTGAATTCACTACTGAACCAGTTAAGACGGATGATGGTTATGTTGTTATTTACATGATTGAACACCCTGCTAAGGGAAAGAAGAGCCAACACATCAATGACTTAAGAACCCAAATCGTTCAAGAAAAGATGAACGATCCGAAGTTCTTACACAAGGTTGTTTCAAATGTTCTGAAGAAGGGGAATGTTTCGATTAAGGATAATGACCTGAAGAACATTATGGATGATTACTTAAACAGTAATGCAACTACTACTAAATCAAATAATGGTTCTTCATTAGGAAGTAACTAATTTAATATAAATAAAAGGAAGCTCCTGCTATCCGATTTAGTCGAATGCGGGAACTTCCTTTTATTTCATTTTATCAATAATTTGTTGGATCTTTTCAAGGCGAGGTTGGCTTTTGAATTGCCATTGTTCCACATCATATTTAGCGCTGTCTAGATAGTGGCTAACTCCCTTAGTGGCGCCTTGTAAACGTTGCACATTAGATTGTAATTGTTTAAGTGAGCCGAGAAGAAATTTGATATTATTGATATCTTTTTGAAAATAATTAGTTATTGGTGTTGTCAAAGTGTTGCTTAATTGATTCTTGAATTTCCCTGTATTTAGCGTCATTGTATTCACCTGAATTATCTTTAAAAATCATCTTAAAGTCATCTTGATCAGAGTAGCGAGGGATTAAGTGGATGTGTGAGTGGAAAACGGATTGGTAAGCAACTTTACCGTTATTGTTAAGGACGTTCAATCCCTTGATCTTAGGGTTAGAAGCCTTAACTGCCCGGGCAATCTTTGGAAGACGTGAGAAGACAGCCGCTGCTAATTCCTCGTCATATGCGAATAGGTCAGGAACATGCTTCTTTGGAATAACCAAGGTATGACCAGGGGTGCCTTGTGAAATATCAAGAAATGCCTTTACCACGTTGTCCTCATATACCGTGTAACTTGGGATCTCACCCTTAACAATTTTGCAAAAAATACAATCGTCCATTAATGATCGCTCCTTTTAAAACTTATTGTTACCATAAGTATACCAAAAGTATTCTAAAAAGGAGTTGTCAATAAGTGACCTATGATATAATCAACGCTAGATAAGTCAATAAAAAAGAGGAAAAATAATGGCACTTGAAATTAAAAATCTGGTAGGAGGATATTCCCAAATTCCAGTATTAAAAGATATTAGTTTCCAGGTAAAAGCTGGAGAATTAGTTGGCTTAATTGGCCTTAATGGGGCCGGGAAGTCAACAACGATTAATCATGTTATTGGTTTATTAAGGCCTTTTTCTGGCGAAATTACTCTAAATGGCGTTAATATCCAAAAAGATCCAGTTGATTATAAAAAGCAAATTGCTTATGTTCCAGAAACACCGATCCTCTATGATGAGTTAACGCTTCGGGAACATATTGAATTGACAATTAAGGCTTATGGATTAAAGCATGATGATGCTTGGGAAAGAGCCCACAAGTTGTTAAAAATTTTTCGACTAGATAACAAACTTGACTGGTTCCCGGCTAATTTTTCAAAGGGGATGAAACAGAAGGTAATGATTTGCTGTGCATTGATGATCGATGCTAAATTGTTGATTGTTGATGAACCTTTTTACGGTCTTGATCCTCTAGCGGTTCATGATTTGCTGGAATTAATTGAAGCAAAGAAAAAGGCTGGGACAGCTGTATTAATGTCAACCCATGTTCTTGATACTGCTCAACGTTATTGTGATCGCTTTGTTCTCTTAGCTAATGGGAAAGTTCGTGCTCACGGAACCTTAGAAGAATTACGACAAAAAGCGGATCGACCGGATGAATCGCTGGATGATATTTATCTAAGCTTAGCAAGGAATGATCAAAATGAATAGTTTATTTAGTCAACGTCGTCAAAGACACTTTATGGAACTATTAAAGTATTGGCGATTAGTGTTTAATGATCATTTTGTGATTGCCTTATTCTTCCTCTTCGGTGCATTAGCTTATGGTTATTCGCAATGGTTGCCACAGTTGAATAGTCACTTGTGGTGGCCTCGTTGGCTACTCGTGCTCTGGTTTGTCTTGATTACTCAGGTGGGCAGGCTTGCAACGTTGATTAAGCGACCGGATCCCGTTTTCCTGTTACCGCAAGTGACTGCAATTAAACATTATCTTAAACAAGCAACAACCTATAGTATGATTTTAGGTGTGTTAATGATGCTGGCGCTTTCCGCAGTGGCACTTCCGTTTGCGCTAACCACTGAACGCTTGACTGAAATTGACATTAGCTTGATCCTTATCACGGCGTTGATTACTAAAGTAACCTGGCTTTGGACTGCTAGAAAGGCGATTAGTATTCGATGGGGTGAGCAGCACCGACGAACAACTGCTGAATATTGGGTAAATCCTTTAATCGTCTGGCTTTTTACTTGGCTTGTCGGACCAGCCTGGGGGTTATTGGTAGCCGTAGTTTTACTGGGCGCAATGATTGCTTATTATAGAAATGTAGCAATTGACTGGCGGCTAGCCGTACGGGCAGAACAAGATCGCATGTACAGCATTTACCGTTTATTTAACCTCTTTACTGATGTTCCAAGTGTTCAAGGGAACGTTAAGCAGCGAAAGTGGGCAACTGGATTAATCAGTTTGCTTGAGAATGGTAATCGGCCGTGGGCTTACCTGTATGCGCATGGTTTTATCCGAAACACAGAAGTAAGTGGCTTGGTAATTCGTTTGACCATTGTAGGGATGCTAATTGCTTTCTTTATTCCGGTTAACTGGTTAAATACAGTTGTTGTGCTCCTGTTTGTGTACTTGGTGGCAACCCAAATGATGCCGTTTTATGAGCAATACCAAAATAATGTCTTTACTCATATTTATCCAATTGCTCATCAAGCTCAAGTTAAGGATTTCCAGCGGCTGTTGAGTAAGGTGATTGTGCTTGAGATGTTATTAATTGTAATGGCAAGTGTTGGTCGTGATCTTAATTGGCAACGGTTAATCATAAATCTTATCTTGGGGTTAGGCGAAAGCTATCTTCTAATTAAGTTTTATTTTCAAAATCGAATTAAAAAAATAACAAAGTGAGGAATATTATGCGTGTAAAACATAAAAAATGGGCTGATCCGTTAATGGCGGAACATCCCGAATTACTAGTTGATGATGCAACTCAATTTAAGGGAAAGTGGCAATCCCGTTTTCCTAAAGAACAACCGCTCCACCTTGAAGTGGGGATGGGGAAAGGCCAATTTATTATTGGAATGGCAAAAGCTCACCCAGAAATCAATTTTATTGGTTTGGAGATTCAGCGGACCGTTGCAGCAATTGCTTTGAAAAAAGCACTTCCTGAAAAGTTACCTAACTTACAATTAATTTGTGGTGAAGGGGAAGAACTGACTGGATATTTTGAACCACATGAAATTGATAAGCTCTATTTAAACTTCTCTGATCCATGGCCAAAAAAGCGCCATGCAAAACGACGGTTAACGTATCATACATTTCTTAGTGAATACCAATTAATTTTGCAAACCCAAGGTCAAGTGGAATTAAAGACTGATAATATGGGATTCTTTGAATTCTCTGTTGTAAGTATGAATAACTTTGGAATGAAGTTTGATGGCCTCTGGCTCGATCTTCACAATAGTGATGAGAATGAACATAACGTTGAAACTGAATATGAACATAAATTTGCTTCTAAGGGTCAGCCAATTTATAAGTTGACGGCAACGATGCCGTTGCAAAAATAAATCGGTATAGGGGTGATTCGATGAAACTAATCGTTACAGCGGCTGCAAATAAGTGGTTCAAAAATACGTATGTCCTCCAAGCCGGTGACGGAATTAAATTTTACGGAAAGACTGTTCAACCACATAATGTTAAGCATAGCTCTCGGCAAGGGTTTAGCCCCGAAAAGGACCTTGAAAGGGCAACACTAATAAGGAAAAAGAATGGAATTAACTATCATATTAATTTTGATGATGCCTGGTTCTTTTCTGGCTTAGTAACATTGGTCGATTTTCACTCTGGTGACGAACAACCTTCATTTTATTTTCAGCGGGAAGGATCAGATTTAACCATAAATGAAAGTGACTTTAGCGCTGAAAATGTTGATGCGACTACTAGTGCTTCAAGTAAATTTGAAGATTATTGGGAATAATGTAATAAAAGGAACCGGAGAAGTATTCTCCAGTCCCTTTTTAATTTAGTAAATTTTAATTGTTTAATGACTGTTCAATCCGCTTTAGTGAAAGAAGACTTCCAGTTTTTGCATCTGCAATAAATTGATAGTCAACTGGTTGATCATCTTCTAGACGGGTGATGCCACCTTCGTAAGCCTCGGTTTTAACTGCAAAACGTTGGTATGGGATCCGGTGTTGGTTAATCCAACTGCCAGTAACCTCTCCTTCACGCTTGAAATCATCACGAATTATTTTGAGAATTTGGTCAGCTGAAATACGTCGTTGACCAAACAACTTTCCAGCAAGGAAACCAACTACTCCAGATGCACCGAGGGTAACGGGTAATAACCATGGGTTAAGTGAACTATTAGAATCATTCATTTAATTAATTGCTTCCTTTGTCAGTTAGTATCAAAATTGATAATATTAATTCTAACATTAACGAGGTAAAAAAGCTAATTAGACGCAGTCTTAGCTTCTTAATGATATAATTGCTTCAAATAAATTATGGAGGTAGAAAAATGGAAAAGTTACCACAAATGCAGGAAGAACAACTACTAACTAAGATCAGTGATGGGGATTATGTACTATTTTTTGATGCTAGTTGGTGTCCAGATTGTCACTTTATCAAGCCGGCAATGTCAGAAATTGAAAAAGATTTTCCAGAATATACCTTTATTGAAGTTGATCGTGATGAAAATATCGATCTTGCAGCTGAACTAAATATTTTTGGAATTCCCAGCTTTGTTGTTTATCGTAATGGAAAAGAAATTGGTCGTTTTGTGAATAAAGATCGGAAAACAAAGCAACAAGTGGAAGATTTTTTAAATGATTTGAAGTAAAATGGTAAACGATAAAAAGAATGAAGGGGTCAGTGAAGTGATGGGTTGCGATTCCCTTCATTGTTATTTTGATGGAGAAAGGAAAGTTTGATGTTAATTTCTAGTTATAACCCCCAAGAGATGGGTGATGTTTTAGTTGTTATTACTGGTCCAGATGTAGATGACCAAACTGTAATTTCAAAGGGAACAGTTACGCAAATTACGAATGCTAAGGATGGTAGCTTGCTTGGCTATAATTTCTTTGATGCAAGTGAACTATTACCTGAATTAAAAGATGAACGGGGTCAGGTATTTTTAAGTGATGATCAAGTCGCAAAATTAAATGCGGCATTAAGTGAAGCTGGCTTTACTGAGAAGTTGACAGCTGATCACACACCAAAGTTCGTTGTTGGTTATGTTGAAAAGATTGAGGATCACCCAAAGTCAGATCACCTTAAAATTACCCAAACCCGTGTAGAAGATGGTAAGACCGTCCAAGTTGTCTGTGGTTCTCCTAACGTTAAGGAACACATTAAGGTTGTTGCTGCTCGTCCAGGTGCAATGATGCCAGATGGTAAGATTATTTGGCCAGGTAAGTTAATGGGAGTTGAGAGTGAAGGAATGCTTTGTGGCTTCCGTGAATTACGGCTAAAGAACGCCCCTGACAAGAAGGGCTTATGGATAATCCCTGATGACTGGCAGGAAACTGGTGAAGCAGTTGACTTTGATCGGGCCAATGCTTACTTCCCAGCCGAAAACTAAATTGTCAATTTATTAATAATTGTTTGTGAAAGGAACCAGATTAATGGATAAGAAGACTTATTATTTTATTGGGATTAAAGGTACAGGAATGGCCTCACTCGCCCGGATTCATCATGATAAGGGAAATGAAGTCTTAGGTTCAGATATTGAAAAGGAAACATTTACGCAAGGCCCACTATTAAAGAACGGGATTAAGATCCTTCCATTTGATTCTGCTAACTTAAAGCCAGGAATGATCGTTATTCAAGGAAATGCGTTTGGAGAAGATCATCCGGAAGTGAAAAGAGCTCATGAACTTGGTTTAACAGTGATGAGCTATCCTGAAGCGGTCGAGAATGAAGTTACTAGTCATACCAGTATTGGGATCGCTGGTGCCCATGGTAAGACAAGCACAACCGCACTTTTAGCTCACGTTCTTGATGGTGTTGAACCAACTAGTTACTTAATTGGTGATGGTGTTGGTAAGGGGAATGCTAAGGATCGTTTCTTTGTTTTTGAAGCTGACGAATACCGGGATCATTTCTTGGCTTATCACCCTGACTATGCAATTATGACCAATATTGATTTTGATCACCCTGACTTCTTTAGGGACATTGATGATGTTCGTGCTTCTTTTGAAACATTTGGAAAGCAAGTTAAGAAGGCAATTTTTGCATGGGGCGACGATGAAAACCTCCGGAAATTAGATGTTGATGTTCCAGTATACTATTACGGAACTGGTGAAAATGATGATTTCCGTGCTGAAAATATTCAACGGACTCCTGCGGGTTCAACTTATGATGCCTACTTTAAGGATCAAAAGTTAGGGACTTTCACGATCCATCTTTATGGTGAACATAGTGTGCTTAATAGCTTAGCAGTAATTGCAGTTGCCTACATGGAACATGTTGATATGGCAGATATTAAGCGCGAATTGGCAAACTTTACCGGGGTTAAGCGTCGGTTCAGTGAAACTGATATTGCTGATGAAACCTTGATCGATGATTATGCTCACCACCCAAGCGAAATCAAGGCTACTATTGATGCTGCACGGCAAAAGTACCCAGATCGCCAAGTAATTGCTGTTTTCCAACCACATACTTACTCACGGTTAGCGGCTTATATTGACGGCTTTGCAGAATCGTTAAGACGAGCAGATAAGGTCTTTGTAACTCCAATCTTTGGTTCAATCCGTGAGCATGCTGGTCATGTTTCAAGTGAAGACCTTGAGGCCAAGATTCCTAACAGTGAAGGAATTGATATGGATACGATGACTAAGCTTCTTCACTATCATGATGCAGTAGTCGTCTTTATGGGTGCTGGTGATATTGAGAAGTATGAAGATAAGTATAAGGAATTATTGAGTAAGTAGCTAAAGGGTTGAAGCTTACCATTAAGTTTGTTATTATTTTTGAAAAGTCAAAGATAGTCAAATTAAAAGGAATGATATTAAATGAATAATTTTTCTGAACAGCCGGGACGTCGGGTTGTTACTGATGCCGCAGGGCTTAATCGGTTTTTAACCCGGATGTACGGTAACATGGTAGTAGCAATTCTGGTTTCCGCGTTTTCTGCCTACTTAACAATGAATACTTTCCGTCAACAAGTTTTCGGTTATTTTGGTGCTCATCCGGGAATGACGTGGATTATCCTCCTATTACCAATTGCTCTGTCAATGGGAATTAGCTTTAGTGCTACAAGAAACCCAGTTGGTGCCTTTATAATGTTGATGTTGATTTCGATCATTTACGGTGTTGAATTTGCATTAATTGCTGGTGTTTACACTGGTGCAAGTATTGCTTCCGCATTTGTTTCGTCGTCAGTTATCTTTATTGTAATGGCAGTTTACGGGACAGTAACAAAGCGAGATTTAACCAAGTTTGGTTCACACGCAATGGCAGCCTTGATTGCTTTAATTATTGCGTACATTATTAACATGTTTCTTCAGAGTCCAGCAATTGCTTATATTTTCTCCTTTATTGCGGTAATTATCTTTACCGTTTTGACTGGATGGGATGCGCAAAAGATGAAGCAGATTTATGTTAATTATGGTGACCAGGTATCAGTTACTGGGTTAGCCGTTTTAGGTGCTCTCCAACTGTACTTAGACTTTGTTAACCTCTTCATCTCACTGTTACAAATTTTTGGGATGAACGATAGAAATTAAAAAAATAAAGCTTGGGAAAACATTTTTGCTTTCCCAAGCTTTTTATTTAACCGTTAATGTTCACGACTCTTTTGGTAGTAGTAAAAGACATCAGTTATGAGGATAATTACAACTGCTACCCAAATTGTTTTCATCCGTAAAAAAGGTTGGATGATCGCTGATGAGATTGCCCCTAAAGTAAATGCTAGTACAACAATAAAATAGTTATAAGCAACTCCTAAGTCACTTTTATTATGGTGATAGACATATTCCATTCCTAAAACTACTGACTTTTTGATATTACCGGTAGTAAATACACTGCTGTAACCTGAACCTTCAATTTTACTAAAAGCAGTATTCACTAATGCAAGACCAAAAGAAACTAGACCAACGGATAGGTAAGTTGGAAAGTCTTCCGGCATTGCTCCAATTAGGATACCAATTAGTAAAATCGGAATAAGGCAAAAGATTCGCCAATATTTGAGGTGATGTTTAAAATAAATTGCGATAATGATACCAATAATATAAAGAATAATTGCCCCGCAACGATCGATGATTCCGGTGACATTATGGTTGACAAGGGCAGCTGCGAGGAAGACGATATTCCCGGTTTGCGCTGCTGCAAGTGTATGCCCACATTGAATATAAGTAAAGGCATCGAGAAAGCCCCCACAAAGGGTCATAATGATTGCAAATAGGCGTGCTTCTTCAGCATGGTGAATGTTAAGTAGTTTATACAAGAGATCCCTTCTTTGATGGCAAGGCTCCTTATAGTATCCTTGGATCCACGAACGATAAACTAACGGTGGTGTCTAATTTTTGGTACAATTTATTAAGAATAAAAGAAGGAGCGGTAATTAAATGGCAAAGCAATTATTATTGATTGACGGTAACAGCATTGTTTTTCGGGCATTTTTTGCGATGCATAACCAGATTGATAAGTTTACTAATAAGGATGGACTGCATACTGCAGCGATTTATGGCTTTAAGTTAATGCTTGATCATGTTTTGGAAAATTTCCATCCTGATGCAGCTTTGGTAGCCTTTGATGCTGGGAAGGTTACTTTTCGAACTAAAATGTATGCCGATTATAAAGGCGGACGAAACAAAACCCCAGAAGAACTAACTGAACAGCTTCCCTATGTTCGTGAATTAGTAAGGGATAGTGGACTGCATAGTTATGAATTAAAAGATTATGAAGCTGACGATATCATTGGTACCCTTGCAAAAGAGGGGGATGAAGCCGGCTATGAAACCTTAATTGTCACAGGTGATCGTGATTTAACTCAATTAGCAAGTGATCACACTACCGTTGCTGTTACCCATAAGGGGGTTACCGACACTGAACATTATACGCCTGAACATGTGAAGGAGAAACTAGGGATTACACCAACCCAAATTATTGATATGAAGGCGTTAATGGGAGATAGCTCGGATAATTATCCTGGCGTTACTAAAATTGGTGAAAAAACAGCAATTAAGTTGGTAAAGCAATTTGGTTCCGTTGAAGGCATTTATAAAAACATCGATCAATTGAAAAAGAGCAAAATGAAAGAACACCTCGTTGAAGAAGAGGAGGTTGCCCGACAATGTAAAACACTAGCAACAATTTTGCGTGATGCACCAATTGATATTAAATTAGCCGATCTGAAATATAATGGTCCCCAAACAGAAAAGCTAATTGATTTTTACCAGAAAATGGATTTCCGTTCTTTCCTAAAGAAGATGAATTTTCTGCCAGATGAACAGAAAGTGGAAATCGCCTCAATTAAATATACAGAATTAACTGCTGATAATCTGGAGCTTGTAACACAGTTAGGTAATCGGGGAAGCTTTTACTTGGAAATGCCTGATGCTAATTACCATACATCACCGTTTGCTGGATTTGTTCTTGGCAACGGGGAGCAGTGGTTGGTAAGTCGTGATCCAGAACTATTAAAGACAAAGCAAGTTCGAGAATGGCTTGCTGATTCGGATATTAAGAAGGATGTCTTTAATGCAAAGGCCCAAATTGTTGGTTTGAATCGTCTCGGGCTTGAATTAAAGGGAATTGATTTCGACTTACTTTTAGCATCCTACCTTTTGAATACAAATGATAATAGTAATGATCTAGGAAAACTCGCCCATGAGCATGAATATACCGATGTACAAACTGATGAGGAAGTTTATGGCAAAGGGGTTAAACGGGCAATTCCGGATGAGGATGAGACGTTCTTCAAACACCTTGCTAATAAAGCACGGACGATTGAAAAATTGCGTTCCCAACTATTTAAGCAATTAGATGAAAATGAACAATTACCACTTTATACTGATATCGAATTACCACTAACTCATGTGTTAGCAAAAATGGAAATTGCTGGTGTGCATGTTAACGCGCAAACGTTAAAGGATATGGGGAGTAAGTTAACTGAGCGATTAGCCGAAATCAAGGAACAGATTTACCAGGAAGCCGGGGAAGAATTTAATATTAATTCCACGAAGCAACTTGGTCAAATCCTTTTTGAAAAATTGAAGTTACCCGTAATTAAGAAGACAAAAACTGGGTATTCAACAGCTGTTGATGTTCTTGAAAAGTTAGCTCCGCAAGCACCAATTGTTGAAAATATCCTTCAATACCGACAAATTTCAAAGTTACAATCGACATATATTAAGGGATTACTGAAGGTAATTCATTCTAGCGACCAGAAGATCCATACTCGCTACCTTCAAACCTTGACCCAAACAGGGCGGCTATCATCCGTTGATCCAAACTTACAAAATATTCCGGTTCGGTTACCTGAAGGACGGCGAATTCGTCGGGCATTTGTTCCTAGTCATGATGGATGGCAAATCTTCTCCTCTGATTATTCACAAGTTGAATTGCGGGTTCTTGCCCATATTACGGGAGACCATAACCTTCAGGAGGACTTTAAAAACGGTGAAGATATCCACGCAAGTACTGCTCGCCGGATCTTTCACTTAAAGCCTGAAGAAAAAATTGACCGAAATATGCGGCGGCGCGCTAAGGCAGTTAACTTCGGGATTGTTTACGGGATTAGTGACTATGGATTGGCCCAACGGATTCATGTTAGTCGGAGTCAGGCACATGAGTTTATCCAAAGTTACTTTAAGGAATTTCCTAAAGTAAAGGACTACATTCACGATACAATTGAATTTGCTCGAGAACATGGCTACGTTGAAACGATTACTCACCGTCGTCGCTATTTACCAGATATTAATGCTAAAAACTTTAGTCGGCGATCATTTTCTGAAAGGACAGCAATGAACACCCCAATTCAAGGAAGTGCTGCAGATATCATTAAGATTGCCATGATTAAAATGCAGGACGAACTTGAAAAGCACCATTTAAAGGCTAAAATGTTACTTCAAATTCATGACGAATTGGTCTTTGAGGCACCAAAGGAAGAAATTCCGGTATTGAGTAAACTAGTTCCAGATGTAATGGATTCTGCTGTGAAACTTTCTGTTCCCCTAAAGGTTGATAGTAAATATGGTGATACTTGGTATGATTTAAAAAAGTAGGGAGGTAGTTAAAATGCCTGAATTACCGGAAGTTGAAACAGTCCGTCGTGGCTTGCTGAAGATTGCAGCTGGCCGAAAAATAAATGGGATTGATGTCCATTATGGTAAAACGATTACGAATGATGTTGAAGAATTTCGCCAATCGTTAATTGGGCAGACTATTGAAACAATTGATCGTCGCGGTAAGTACCTCCTCTTTCGTTTTAGCAATGATTTGACAATGGTTTCTCATTTACGGATGGAAGGAAGCTACTATACTCAACCTGTAAATGCGCCAGTTGATAAACATACTCATGTCGTTTTTAAATTTACTGACGGAACAGAGCTTTGTTATCGGGATACCCGAAAGTTTGGTCGAATGACGTTAGTGAAAACTGGTGAGGAAATGACGGTTGGTGGGTTGAAAACAATCGGCCCTGAACCAACTGTTGCAGATTTTAAGCTTGACTACTTCGAAAAGATTTTACGGCGTAGTCGCGGAAAAATAAAACCATTTTTGCTTAACCAACGGCATGTTGCTGGGCTAGGCAACATCTATGTTGATGAAGTCCTTTGGATGAGTGAAATAAATCCCGAACAGCCGGCCAATACCTTAACGAAGGATCAAATCCAAGTTCTTCATGATAATATTATTAAAGAATTAGCGACGGCAACTAAATATAAGGGAACAACAGTCCATACATTTAAAAATGCATTTGGTGATGCAGGGGCTTTCCAAGAACAATTAAATGCGTATGGTCGCAGTGGCGATCGTTGTCCGCGTTGTGGAACGAAAATGGTTAAGATTAAGGTAAATCAACGTGGAACAACTTTCTGTCCTCACTGTCAGCCATTATTGGAGAATGAAAATGACTAAGATAATAGGACTGACTGGAGGAATTGCAAGCGGTAAATCAACCGTTAGTAACCTATTAAGGTTAAGTGGTTACCCCATAATTGATGCGGATCAAATTACCCGCCAATTACAAGCTGCTCATTCGAAAGGGTGGGAACAATTAATTACGGTATTTGGTAAACAAATTCTTAATCCTGATCAAACATTAAATCGGCAAGCTTTAGGGGCCCTTGTTTTTAACGATCAAGAGAAGCTAGATAAATTGAATATGGTGATGCAACCATTAATTTGTGATGAAATTTGGCGGCAAATAAAGCATTATCAAAAGCAGCATATTCCGTATGTTATTCTTGATATTCCATTACTATTTGAAGCTAATTATGCTAATGACTGTGATCTAGTTATAGTGGTAGTAGTTGATCGACAAACGCAACTTCAGCGTTTGATGCAACGAAATGGTTATTCGCAGTTTGAAGCAGAGCAAAGGATTAATTCGCAGATGTCGTTAGCAAAGAAAAAGAGACTGGCTGATATTGTAATTGATAATAGTGGTAATCGGGATGAATTAAAACGGCAAGTTGCCAACTTGATTGATCAAATGCACCATCATAAGTTATGATAAAATGAAACTTATTTATGAGTAAGTAAGGAGGAAGGGGAATTGCGTTGTCCACACTGTCATAAAAATGGTTCACGTGTTGTAGACAGTCGGCCAAGTGAAGACGGAACTTTTATTAGGCGTCGTCGTGAATGTATTCACTGTGGTTTCAGGTTCACTACCTTTGAGCGGTATGAAGAAACCCCATTGTTAGTAATCAAAAAGGACGGGACGCGTCAGGAGTTTAGTCGGCAAAAGATCCTGAATGGAATTGTTAGATCAGCAGAAAAACGTCCTGTTAGCATGGAGCGTTTAACCAAAGTAACTGATAAGATTGAAAAGGAAGTTCGTAGTCTTGGCGAAAACGAGGTTTCTAGTCAAGTTATTGGTAAATTTGTCATGCAAGAATTAAAAGACGTTGACGAGATTGCTTATATTCGCTTTGCGAGTGTTTATCGGCAGTTTAAGGATGTCGATGCCTTTATGAATGAACTTGAATCAATGATGAAAAGTAATGATAAAAAGTAAAGGGGAACGAGGCCAAAATGACTGAAGCTAAATCAATATTTGATCCAAGTGCTGGATATATTGTTACTGCTAGCTATCGGTGGTCAAACTTTGATGAAAATGTTTTTGACCTTTTTTACCAGCCAATTTTAGGCCCGACTTCTTTTGCAATGTTTCATGCACTGCACTCACAAATGAATGAAAGACCAGTAATTAGTGAGCGACAGCTGCAATCACAATTGTTGATCCAATTAAATGCTGGACGTCATGATGCAGTCGAAGCGGTTCAACGATTAGAGGCTGTTGGGATGTTACGAACCTTTCACCAAACGGACCAACTTGGTGAGTTATTTGTGTATGAACTTCAACCAACAATTACGCCAACTGAATTTATCAATGATAATCTTTTAAGCGTATTACTCTTGGATGCTGTTGGAGAAAGTCGCTTTAAGGAACTAAGAAAGTTTGCAAATCGGTACACGTTAGAAGGTTTTCAATCTTCTCTGAAAGAAATTACGCATAATTTCTTTGATGTTTTTCATGTTGATGAACAGCAAATAACCCATTTGCCAGTGGAAATTAGTTCTGCCCGGAAATCGTTAGTGGACGAAAAGCAACCGATGAAAAAAATAGCTTCTATCAATTTTGATTGGCCAACTTTAGTTCAATTGCTAAGAAACCAACCAATTACTGAAACTGATTTAGATGCTAACCGGGAGTTGATTCAAGTTGAACACCAGCTTTATGGAATAGATGAACCAACAATGGCGCGGTTGCTTACCCAGTCAACAGACTTAGCGACAAACAAAATTCAGTCACGGAGATTAAAAAAGATTATTGCCGAAAAGTATCGGATCGATGCCAAAAAATCCAGTAAAGAAAGTGTTGGGGCAGAAAAAGCAGCAAAATCATTAGTAAGTTTTTCTCAAGAAGAGCAGCAATTGATTGAAACATGTAAGTATTACGCACCGATTACTTTTCTCCAACAATTAAAGCAACAAATGGGAGGCTTTGTAACTTCCGGTGAGCGAGCAATAATTCGGAGCTTGATCCAAGAACAGCAGCTAGATGCAGGAGTAGTGAATGTCCTTTCTTGGTACGTAATTGCATCACTCGAGCGTTCAACTCTTCAGGCAAATTATGTTAACGCAATTGCTAATAACTGGATGCGTGCAGGCGTAGCAACAGCTGAGGAAGCTTTGGAACATATTCACAACTTTAACAATAAGAAAACACAGCAACACTCGAAGCGTTCGGCAAACTATTACCGTCAACGGACCGTAACCGTTCGTGAGGAGATGCCAGCTTGGACTAAAGAGGATGAAAAGAAGAGTGAAAAATCGACACCGGAACAGTTGAATAGGCTTCGTCAGCGGTTGGCAAGGCGGAAAAAGATAAATGGTTCTAAAGGGGATGATGGCAAATGAAGTCATTAAGCAAAACGATGAGTGAAATTATGAAACAGCAGAATTTTGAGCCCGCTTATAAGCAAATGATGAGCCAGGTACTTAAGGATCCAGAAGTTGCCGTATTCCTGAAGAAAAATGCTCAGAGGCTTTCACCACAAGCAATTGATCGTGGCGAGGCTAAACTTTATGAATATTACCATGAAAAGCAGTTGATTAGTAAAGGAACGGCTACAGTAGCTCCTGGTTACTCTCCCCAATTAGTTGTTAATGCAGGTCAGATCGATGTGACATATGTTCCAACTAAAAAGTTAATTGAGCAGCAACACCAAGCCCATATTAAACGGTTAGTATCATCGATTAATATGCCAAAGTTTATTCGTAATGCATCATTTGATCGCTTTTACATTGATGATGCTCACCAGACCGAAACGCGCAATGCGGCTTTAAATGCTGCCTTAGACTTTGTTGAACAGTATTCTACGAGCGATTTTCGTCCGGGATTATATCTTTATGGTCGTTTTGGTGTTGGAAAAACCTACCTTCTAGGAGCAATTGCCAATGAACTTGCACGACAAAAGGGTGTTGCGACAACGATGATGCACTTTCCGAGTTTTGTAGTTGAAATGCGTAATTCAATTAAGAACAATAAATTAGGACAAAAACTAGATGCTGTAAAGAAGGCACCAGTGTTAGTCCTTGACGATATTGGCGCCGATGCAATGACAACTTGGGCTCGTGATGATATTCTTGGCGTAATTTTGGAATACCGGATGCAAGAGGAGTTACCGACATTCTTTAGTTCCAACTTTTCAATGGCAGAGCTTCAGGACCATCTAGCAGTAAACGTCAAAGGTGATTCTGAACCGGTAAAGGCAAGCCGGATTATGGAGCGGATCAAGTTCCTTTCACGTCAATATGAGATGGCTGGAGCTAACTTACGAGAAAAAGGGGGAGAAATCTGAATAGATTTATTGCTTTCCCTTGACATTAGCTGAATGCTTTAGTATTCTAGATAGCGTTGAAAGAAAAAGCAGGAGCACCCGCTTCTCGCCTAGGTGATAAGGATTGCCGGGCTGACGAGTTAAATAAAACAATTTCGGGATTGTTTATTATTAGCGGGGTGTAGGTTGCACTCCGCTTTTTTGCTTGATCTTTCGCTAATAAAATTGGAGGTGCGTTGCCATAGCTCAAGATATGATTGTCAATAACGGTATTCGTGCTCGTGAAGTACGGCTTATTGGTCAAGATGGTGAACAATTAGGAATCAAGTCAAAGCGTGAAGCTTTACAATTAGCTGAAGATGCTAACCTTGATTTAGTTCTGGTCGCTCCAAAGGCTCGGCCAGCTGTTGCCCGGATCATGGATTACGGAAAGTACCGTTACGAAATGCAGAAGAAAGAGCGCGAAGCTCGAAAGAAGCAAAAGACTGTAACGGTTAAGGAAATTCGGTTGAGTCCTTCAATCGATACAAACGACTTTAATGTTAAGTTAAAGCGTGTTCGTAAATTTATCGAAAAGGGCGATAAGGTTCGTGTTTCCTTACGATTCCGTGGTCGTGCTATCACTCATAAGGATATCGGTCGTGACATGATTGAAAGAATGGCCAAAGAAACTGAGGACATTGCAACAGTTGTACAACGACCAAAGATGGAAGGGCGGAGTATTTTCTTAACTCTTGCTCCAGCTGCTGATAAAGCAAAAAATTAATTTAAGAAAGTAGGGAATTTTTCTTATGCCAAAGATGAAGACTAACCGTGCCGCTGCAAAGCGTTTTAAGCGTACTGCTAATGGTGGATTCAAGAGTGCTAACTCATTCACCAGCCACCGTTTCCACGGTAAGACCAAGAAGCAACGTCGTCAATTACGTGGCTTGAGCATGATGGACAAGTCCAACGTAAAACGTTACAAGAAGTTATTACCATTTAAGTAAACTTCGTTCGAAATAAGAAAAAACACGTAGGAGGAATTCAACATGCGAGTTAAAGGTGGAACTGTTACGCGCGCACGTCGTAAGCGCATTATGAAATTAGCAAAGGGTTACCGTGGTTCAAAGCACCGTCTTTTCAAGACTGCTAAGGATCAAGTAATGAAGAGCTACACTTATGCTTTCCGTGACCGGAAGGTTAATAAGCGTAAGTTCCGTGAACTTTGGATTGCCCGGATTAACGCTGCTGCACGTATGAATGACATTAGCTACAGCAAGTTAATGCACGGTATGAAGTTAGCTAACATTGACATCAACCGTAAGATGTTGGCTGATTTGGCTGTTAACGATGCTGAAGCATTTAAGGCAATCGTTGATGAAGCAAAAAAGGCTCTTAACTAAGAGTTCTTAAAATGAAGCAACGATCATTGGTGAGCAGCCAGTGGATCGTTGCTTTTTTATTTTCTCTTGTTATCGAGACGTTAAAGAGTAGCAGATAAGTGAAACAATCGTTATAATTAGGATGATAGTAATTATTTGAGAGGTACAACGTTGTTAGAAGAGTTTAAACCAACATGGATGGTAAAGAGTATTTATTCGGTTTCGCCCGAACAATTAAAAGCTCATGGCATTCGTGCTGTTTTTAGTGATTTAGATAATACTTTAATTGCTTGGAATAACCCAGAAGGAACACCGGAATTACATCAATGGATGGCAGAATTAGAGAAAGCTGGGATCCCATTAATTGTTATTTCCAATAATAGTAAGGAACGGGTAGCAAAGGCTGTTGAGACTTTGAAATTGCCATTCATGTCCCGTTCGTTGAAACCTTTAAGCTTCGGAATTACTCGGGCACGAAAGAAGTTAGGCTTATCTAAGGATGAGGTTGTGATGGTTGGTGACCAACTAATGACGGATATGCTAGCTGCTCATCAGGCCGGGGTTCGGAGTATTTTAGTTAAGCCGATTATCAAGACAGATAAGTGGACGACTAAAATGAACCGGTTTTTAGAGAAGTATGTATGGCGGAGTTTACACCGTCATTATCCAGATTTAAAATGGCAGGAGGATTTGAATGACTGAAGAGAAGCAAAATCTTGATGATTTACGGTGTATTGGTTGTGGGGCAAAGATTCAAACCACGGATCCAACTGAAGCAGGATATACACCCCAATCTGCATTAGAAAAGGGCTTAGAGAGTGATGAATTATATTGTCAGCGGTGTTTTAGGCTCCGCCACTATAATGAAATTGCTCCGGTTTCCTTGAGTGATGATGATTTCCTTCGTCTTCTTGGCCAGATCCGTGATGATGATGCCTTAATTGTCTATGTAGTTGATATTTTTGACTTTAACGGGAGTATTATTCCGGGACTTCACCGTTTCGTTGGTTCTAATCCCGTTTTACTTGTGGGCAATAAGGAAGACTTGCTTCCACGTTCATTAAGACGTTCAAAATTACGTGATTGGTTACGACAACAGGCCAATTTAGCTGGCTTGCGACCAATTGATACCGTCCTTGTTTCTGCAAAGAAGAACCACCAAATTGACCATTTGTTAGAATTGATCGATAAGTATCGTCAAGGACGTGACGTTTATTTTGTAGGTGTAACAAATGTTGGGAAGTCAACATTGATTAACCAGATCATTAAGCAACGAACAGGAATTAAGGAACTAATTACGACCTCCCGCTTTCCGGGAACAACATTAGACCGGATTGAAATCCCACTTGATGATGGCCAAAAGTTAATTGATACTCCCGGTATTATTCATCAACACCAAATGGCCCATGTTTTACCAGCTAAGGATTTGAAATATGTTTCACCACAAAAGGAAATTAAGCCACGAACTTACCAATTAGATTCGGGGCAGACTATTTTTATGGGTGGTGTAGCACGGTTTGATTATCTGTCAGGTCCTCATACGGGAATGATTGCTTATTTTGATAATAATCTTCCTTTACACCGGACAAAACTAGCCAATGCTGATCATTTTTACGAGAAACATAATGGTGAATTATTAACACCTCCAACGAAAGATGAATTATCTGATTTTCCACCACTAGAACGTCAAGAATTTCGTTTAACTGAAAAGAGTGATGTTGTTTTTGAAGGATTAGGGTGGATTACCGTTCCAGCTGGAACAACAGTTGCTGCTTGGGTGCCAAAGGGTGTTTCAAGTCTAGTTCGTCGGGCAATGATTTAAAAAAGAGGTACAGAATGGAATTAAGAGGAAAGCAAAAACGATTTTTAAGGGCGCAAGCAAACCATCTTCAACCAATCTTTGCGGTTGGTAAGGAAGGATTAACTCAAAATTGGGTTGATCAATTAGATGGAGCATTGGATCGCCGAGAATTAATTAAGGTAAATATTCTTCAAAATGCTGACGTTACCACAAAAGAGGTTCAGCACTTTATTGAAAGCCAAACTGAAATTCAAGTTGTTCAGATCATTGGTCGGGTATTGGTTCTTTTTAAAGAATCAAAGAATAAGGACGCTCGGGAATTATCTTCAAAGGTAAAAAAGATCTAATTGAGGTGGAGACTTTTGCAACAATGTGGAGTTTTAACTAGTACGGAAACAGTTACTGAGCCCCAAGCAAAATTAATTCATAGTCAACAACGGCAACGGGTGGGCTTATATGGAGGAACATTTAACCCTATTCATAATGCTCACCTATTAGTAGCTGATCAGGTTCAATCCTTATTATGCTTAAATCGAGTTGATTTTATGCCTGATTTCATTCCGCCACATGTTGATAAGAAAACGGCAATTGATGCCCACAAGCGGGTTGAAATGTTGAAGCTGGCAATTAAAAGTAACCCACATTTTGGCATTGAGTTAACTGAACTTGAACGTGGTGGTGTTAGCTATACCTATGACACGATGAAACATCTTTTAGACAAGAATCCACTAACGGAATACTACTTTATTATTGGTGGTGATATGGTGGATTACTTGCCAAAGTGGCACCGGATTAATGATTTGGTTAAACTTCCTCGGTTCCATTTTGTTGGTGTTCGACGTCAAGGAGCTCAGAATGAAACAAATTATCCAGTGATTTGGGTTGATGTTCCAACAGTTGCCTTTAGCTCAACAGATATTCGCCACCGAATTTCTACAGGACAATCGATTAAATATATGGTTCCTGAAAAGGTTGAACAATTTATAAAGGAGCACCGGCTTTATCATGAGTGAAGAAGTAATTACGTACCAAAAACACTATATTCCGTTAACACGGGATGAATTAGTTGAACGGTTGCATCTCGCATTGCGGCCAAAGCGGTTTAATCATGTGCTACGGGTTGAAAAAACCGCCATTGAACTTGCTAAGGCTAATGGAGTTAATTTAGAAAAGGCCAGTATTGCGGGCCTGTGTCACGATTATGCAAAACAACGACCAGATGATGTTTTCGTTCAGGTAATTAAGAAGAAAAAGATGTCTCCTGAATTATTGAACTATGGAAATGCGATCTGGCATGGTGTTGTTGGAGCAGAATTGTTAAAGGATGAATTAGGAATTTGGGATGAAGATATTCTAAATGCTGTTCGTCACCATACTACTGGTGCTGCGATCATGAGTAAGCTAGAACAAATTGTTTATATGGCAGACTACATTGAACCTGCCCGCGATTTTGATGGGGTTCAAAAAGCTCGTGAAATTACTGCTACTGATCTTGGCGCTGGCGTCGCTTATCAGACTAAGCATACTCTTCAATACTTGATTGCAAATAATAAGCCAGTTTATCCAAAGACAATTGAAACTTACAATGCCTGGGTACCAAAGTATGAAAGGAAGATAGATTAAATGGATAGTAAAAAATTATTAGAAATGGCTGTTAAGGCCGGTGATGGTCGCCGGGCCGAAGATATTGTTGCCTTAAAGGTTGACCAGATTAGTCCGATGGCTGATTACTTTGTCATTATGACCGGGGGTTCCGATCGTCAAGTACAAGCAATCGCTAACGCTATTATTGAAAAGGCTCACGAGGAAAAAGTTAATATTGGAAGTGTTGAAGGGAAGAACCATGCACACTGGGTATTAATTGACCTCGGCGATGTTGTTGTTCACGTCTTTCGTGAAGAAACCCGAGCTTTCTATAACTTGGAAAAGTTATGGTCAGATGCACCCCTGGTTAATATTAACGAATGGATTAATGACTAATGATTTACCAGAGTTTTGCCCAACTATATGATCAATTATTTGATCAGGAGCTGTACAAACGCTGGCTTGATTTTACGTTAAAGCAGGGTCAAACTGTTATTTCAGGTAAGTGTTTAGATCTTGCAGGAGGCGCAGGACGTCTAGCTGTCATGCTTACTCAAAAGCGGGTTAATGTTACGGTTGCTGATTTTTCTTCTGAAATGTTAAGCCTTGCACGTCAACATGCTGATGAGGCTGGTGTTGAATTGGAACTTATTGAAGCTGATATGCGCGACCTAAATCGTTTGCCAAAGTACGATTTAATAACTTGTTATGCTGATTCACTAAACTATTTAGAGGATCTTTCTGCAATTCAGATGACTTTCCAGCAGGTTTACAAGCATTTAACTGCTAATGGGATATTCCTCTTTGATATGATTAGCCCGTATAAAACTGATATTGTCTATCCAGGGTATATGTATAATTACGAAGATGCTGATCACCAGCGGGCATTTATGTGGCGAAGTTTTATGGATGATGATGTTGAACATGGGGTGATCCATGATTTAACTTTTTTCAATCAATTAAACGACGGAAAGTACCAACGGGTTGGTGAAACTCATTTTGAACGAGCTTATTCAATGTCAGAACTAGAAGATTCATTAAAGATGGCTGGGTTTAGTCAAATTGAAATTAGTAGTGATTTTGGACAGGAAAAAGCAACTGATGAGGACGAGCGGTGGTTCTTTAAGTGTCGGAAGTAGGGTGTAGAATGCGTGCAGTTGGATTAGTTACCGAGTATAATCCTTTTCATAATGGTCATATTTACCATATTGAACAAGCTAGAAAAATTACGAATGCTGATGTAGTGGTTGCCGTAATGAGTGGTAATTTTACCCAACGTGGTGAGCCCACGATTCTTGATAAATGGCAGCGAACGCAATCAGCATTACAAAATGGGGTAGATTTGGTAGTTGAATTACCTGTTTTTATGGCTGTTCAACCAGCTCACCGTTTTGCGGCTGGGGCATTAGAGTTATTAAATGATTTGCAGGTCTCAGATGTGGTTTTTGGTGCAGAGCATCCGTTATGGGATTTTGCAAAGTTTGTTGAAGCGGAAAAACATTTTAGTCAACGTGGGTTTGAAAAATTTAATGCAACTTATGCTACCCAGTTTAATCAACAACTAAGAAGTTTAACGGGACATAGTTTAACTGATCCCAATGATATTTTGGCTTTTTCATACTATAAGGCTAACCTTGAAAATAGGTATTCGATTCGCTTACACCCAATTAACCGACTGGGAAGCCAGTACCATGACCAAACGATTAAGGGAACAATTGCTAGTGCTAGTGCAATTCGTGAAGCGGTTAGTAAGCATGAAACAATTGACCAAGTTGTTCCTGAACAAACTGTAGATCCGCTTGAAAAAATAAAAAGTCTACCCGGTTGGGAACAACTTTACCCCTTATTAAGGAATTTTCTTATCCAGACGCCGCTAGAACACCTTCAGCAGATTTACCAAATGGCTGAGGGATTAGAGCATCGTTATCGAGAAGCTGCAGAACGTGAATTGACGTTTTCTGGATTTATTCGTCGGGTAAAAACAAAACGCTATACTTACTCTCGATTACTGCGGGTATGTTTGTATACCGTAATGGAGATTACCAATGACCAAGTTTCCCAAGCAAGTGCCCACCCTTACCTTCATGTCCTTGGCTTCAATGAACAAGGGCGTGAATATTTACACCAAATAAAGAAAAGTGTCCAATATCCCTTATTAACGAAAATTAGCCAAAGTGAACATGATGGATTAGTTAACTTAGACTATCGGGCTGGAAAGTTGTATCAAATGTTTACAGGTGTGGAACAAGATGTTAAACACGCACCAGTAATTCTTAAAAAAACGAATTAAAAGTGTCAAGGATAAAACATTGACAAGCAATTTTGTGACTAGTATAATTGTGCTTGTTGCATTAGGAGGTTATGACGATGAAATGGTCAATAGCAGAGTTACATCGTTACTCAGATGAACCGCTACACATTCAGACAACCCTCGATTTAAACAAGATCTTAACAGCATCATTTCCGGACACCATCTTGGCTGTTCAACCAGTTAAGGTTGATGGATATGTTAGTTATGATCAGGGGGATGTTACCGTTAATGCTCATGTTGAGACAACGGTAACTGTACCTTCTAGTCGATCATTAACACCCGTAGCGTTACCGCTTAATTTTTCGTTTACTGAGACGTATATTGATGATCCAGCTCACCTTTCTCGTTATGAAGATGACGAGGATAATGATGAGATTGTCTTTGTCTTAAAGCACGGTGAGAAAATTGATTTTGACGAAGCCGTTGCTGAAAACATTGTTGAGCAGATTCCGTTGCGAGTTCTTTCTGATGATGAACGTAATGGTAAGTCATTACCAAACGGGAAAGGCTGGGAAGTTATCACCGAAGATGACTATAAAGCTAATCAGCAGAATGCTAAAAAAGTTGATCCACGTCTCGCTAAGTTGAAAAAACTATTTCCTGATCAGGATGAAAAAAAGTAGCGGACGGTTAACAACCATTTGTGGATAATTAATTTCTTAGGAGGTGTCAAACATGGCTGTTCCAGCACGGAAGACTTCAAAGACTAAGAAGCGTATGCGTCGGGGTCACATTAAGTTAAGTGTACCTGGTCTTGCACCTTGCCCAAACTGTGGTGAACTTCGCAAGTCACACATGGTATGTCCAAATTGTGGCTACTACGACGGTAAGCAAGTTGTTAACACTAACAACTAAATAACCAAAAAAGACCTTTTCTTAGGCGCCGGACCTGAAAGGGTCTTTTTCTTTTTTAAAATTTAATGCGTAACTTAAAACACTATCATATTAACGCTAGGGTTTATTAGAAAATTGTGATAAAATTATTGTGTTTTGTTAATGTACGAAATAACAATTAATTGTGTAGGTGAAATCAATGAGTCGAATCTTAATTATTGAGGACGAAGAAAATTTAGCAAAGTTTGTCGAAATGGAACTCAAACATGAGGGATACGAGACAGACGTTGAATTAGATGGACGTGCCGGTTTACAAGCAGCACTTAATCAGGATTTTGATCTGATCTTGCTTGATTTAATGCTACCGGAATTAAATGGAATCGAAGTTGCACGACGAGTTCGGGAAATGAAAAATACCCCAATTATTATTATGACGGCTCGTGACTCTGTAATTGATCGGGTATCTGGCTTTGATCATGGCGCAGATGACTATATTGTAAAGCCATTTGCTATTGAAGAACTTTTGGCCCGGGTTCGTGCTCTATTGCGGCGGATTAATATCGAGGACAGTAGTAATAAGGAGCACCAGACAACTGTCCAATATAAGGATTTAACAATTGAAAAAGAAAACCGGGTAGTTCGTCGTGGGGATGAAGTTATTAACCTTACGAAACGAGAATATGAACTACTTTTAATCCTAATGGAAAATATCAATGTTGTAATGTCACGAAAAGATCTTTTGAGCAAGGTCTGGGGTTACGATTCTAAGGTGGAAACGAACGTTGTTGATGTTTATATTCGTTACCTCCGGAATAAGATTGATCGCCCTGGTGAAAAGAGCTACATTCAAACAGTTCGGGGCACAGGATACGTTATTCGTTCCTAGGATTGACTAATGGAAAAAGCGAAGAAGCAAAAGAAATTTTTCTCCTTAAAACTAAAGTGGGCTTTAGGGACTTCGGTTGGTTCCTTCCTAATTTTCTGTATTGTGGCGATGTCATTATTCAGTGCCTTTACTCAGGACCTTTTACACTCTGAACGTGAATTGCTAGATTCTGGAATGAATGTGATTGGCCAGCAGTTAGGTCGAAGTGTTACAACACTGGATAGAGCACAGATTAGTAATATTATTATTCCCGATCGAGAACGGGATAATTTTATTAGTGGTCAGCGTTATAGACGACCGATTATTCAAGAGTTAAGTGATTCTCATTTAATTGTTAATATCTATAATCCACAAAAACAGAATATTTTTAGCACTGGGGAGTCCTTAAGTCATGTTCAACTTTCAAAGGACAAGCAAGTAAGAGAAGTTAAGGGACCTAGTCATAATGTTCTTGCTGGCACTCAGGCAATCTATTCTCGTCATGATCATCGCTTAATTGGTTATTTACAAGTTGAAAATAAGCTAAATGCGTATTATAAGAGTTACAATCAATTTAAGTTAGTCTGCTTTTTTGCGATGCTTCTAGTAGTCCTGACCAGTGGATTATTAGGTTATTTCTTGTCGTACTTCCTCTTACAGCCGTTAGGAGATATTCATGATACGGTTAAGGAAATTAGTAAGGATCCAACAAAGAGTATCCGGGTACCAGCTACCGGGAGAAATGATGAATTAGCAGAGTTAACAGCGATGTTTAATGAAATGCTTGACCGGATGCAGCGATATATCGATCAACAGTCACAGTTTGTTGGTGATGTTAGTCATGAACTGCGGACACCCGTTGCAATCATTCAGGGACATTTGGAAATGCTGCAACGTTGGGGGAAGGATGATCCCAAAGTACTAGATGATTCATTAGCGGCATCCCTCGCTGAGACTAAGCGGATGAAGAATTTGGTTCAGGAAATGCTTGATTTAAGTCGTGCTGAGCAAGTTGAAATTAATTTTCGTAATCAGCGAACAGTTGTTAATGATGTTGTTCACCAGGTATTCAATAATTTCAAAATGCTTTATCCTGAATTTACTTTTACGTTGGATGATGATCTTCACTCACCGGTTATTAGTAATATTTACCGTGACCATTTAGAACAGGTATTAGTAATCCTTTGTGATAATGCAATTAAGTATTCGCAGGAACGAAAGGAAGTCCATATATCTCTTTCTCGGGGGATGAGTACGGTTGAAATTGGGGTTCAAGATTTTGGTGAAGGAATTGCTCCTGAGGATGTAAAAAAGGTTTTCGATCGTTTCTACCGGGTTGATAAGGCGCGAAGTAGAAAAAAGGGTGGCAATGGGTTAGGCCTTTCGATTGCCAAACGGTTAATTGAGGGTTACCATGGTTCGATTGCTCTTGAGAGTTCATTAGGAGCTGGTTCAATTTTTCGGATTATCTTACCGATTGTTGAGGAAGATGATTTAGGGAAGGCTGACACTAGCGGAGAAGATAAAAATTAAATATGAGTTTAAGCACCAAACGAAAAATGTGACTGAAGTGGTAAATAACTTTGGTTTCCATTCTTTGTTTGGTGCTTTTTATAATGTTCCTAACTCAACTCGTTTGATTAAAAGCTAATTTTTGAGCAAAATTAACATCATTTGTACAAAAGAACTTAATTTAGTCTTATAATGTAAGCGGATAACTTAATATTTTTAAGGAATTGGAATAAGGAGTTGAAGATCCGTGGCGACGGAAAAGAAAAAGTTAATTACGACGCCGACGCTAGTTTTGATGATTATTTCCACTATTTATGGATTTGGAAATGTCTCAATTGCTTATGCTCAGATGTCATACGCAGGAATGTTTTGGTATATTGTTGGTGGGATTTGTTTCTTCTTCCCATGTTGCCTAATGATGGCTGAATATGGTTCAGCATTTAATGAGGCTAAGGGGGGGATTTATTCCTGGTTAGCTGGTTCAATTGGGGAAAAACTGGCATTTATCGGGACCTTCATTTGGCTTGCAAGTTGGGTCTTATGGTTAGTTTCGAGTGCTTCTCGACTTTGGATTACCTTATCCGCACTGCTCTTTGGTCGAGATACCACCCAAAGTTGGCGTATTAGCTCACTTGGTTCAACTCAACTAATTGGGGTTTTAGCAATTATCTTTGTCATTATTGTTACCTGGTTGAGTTCACGAGGAATTAATGGGATTACTAAAATTAGTTCTTTTGGTGGCGCGTTTATGATTGCAATGAACTTCATTTTTATTTTTGCTAGTTTAGTTACAATTATTGCTAACCATGGTGTACCAGCACAACCTATTCATGGTTTAAAGACATTCTTTGTTTCGCCTAACCCATCGTTCCAAACACCAATTGCAATTATTTCATTTGTTGTTTACGCCATTTTCGCATATGCTGGAATGGAGAACCTTGGTGGTGTTACTGATAGTATGAAGAACCCCTCCAGAACTTTTCCTAGAGGATTAACAATTGGGGCAATTTTGACCATTGGTAGTTATGTGTTAATGATTGTAATGACCGGGTTTAGTGTTAATTACAACCAGGTAATTGCCAAATCAAGTGTTAATCTTGGGAACGTTACTTATGTTGTATTCCACCGTTTGGGCTATATGATGGGTGTTTCCCTTGGCCTTAGTCATGGAGTAAACCTCTTCTTGGGTGATCTATTCACACGGCTAATAGCTCTTGCCGGGATGATGGGAATGCTTGGTGCAATGTTCGTCCTTGTATATACACCAATTAAGTCATTTATTATGGGATCTAATCCTGATTTATGGCCTGCCCGAGTTACAAAGTTAAACCAGCATGGGATGCCAGCCTTTGCAATGTGGATTCAAGCAATTATTGTTTCAATAATTATCTTCCTGGTTGCCTTTGGTGGTTCTGCTGCTGCAAGCTTTTACCAAATCTTAACTGATATGGGGAATGTTTCTACTTGTGCTCCTTACATTTTCTTGGTTGGGGCCTTTCCAGCGTTCCAGCGGAAGAATATTCCGCATGACTTTGTTGTTTTCAAGAACCGTTTCTGGACAAAGATGTTGGTATGGTTTGTTGAAATTATTGTTTGCTTGGGAATCATCTTTACTTGTATCCAACCAATCTTGGATCGTGACTTCCAAACTGCTTTCTGGACAGCGATTGGACCAATCTTCTTTGGAATTGTTGCCTGGATTCTCTATGATTACACGTCAAAACATGCTCGCGCATAATAATAAAAACTGCTCTAGCAGTCGGTTTTCCGATGCTAGAGCAGTTTTTAGTTTAATAATTATTGGATACTTCCTTCTTGTTGATCGTATCGGTGAATGTGCTGGTAAACTAAAGCAATTCCGATAATGGTAACTATCAGTTCAGTTACTGGTACTGCTGCCCAGACTCCATTAATTCCAAAGAAAAGGGGAAGAATGAAAATCAATGGTAAGAGGATAAGGTAGCCACGAAGGAGCGACAGGGTGAAGGAGGCACGAGCAGAGTTAGTTGCCGTTAAAAACAGAATAAGCAAGTAGTTAAGGGCACTAAAGAAGGCACTCGTGAAATAGATCGGAAGACCAACCGCCGCAAAGTGGACCAGCTGGCTCGATTCTTGAGTATTAAAAATGTTGATGATCGGGTATTTAAACACGATCAAGATAATGAACTCGCTAAGAGCTAATATCAGAGTGATGACTATCCCAAGCTTCAATGCTTGAGACGTATTACTGAAATGGTGTTCACCGTACTCCCGGCTGGCAACTGGCTGAACTCCTAGAGCGACACCATTTGCAATTGCAAGAACCACAATGGCGATATTGGAAATAACTCCGTAAGCGGCAACAGCATAGTTGTTTGCTAGTATTAAGAGAACGTGGTTAAAAAAGAATACACTAACTCCCGTACTGAGTTCATTTAATGCTGCCGCTGCGCCTAAACGTGCTGACCGAATAATTGGTTTCAAAGAAGGGCGAACAAGGTGAAGATGAAGTCGTCGCTCCTTAAAGCGACGGTGAAATGATAAGACCACTAGGCTGATCGCTGGTGAAAAAATAACCGCCAAGGCTGCACCTTCCATTTTGAGGCCTAAACCAAAGATAAAGAACCAGTCAATGATAATCACCGATGTTGTTTCAATTACCGTTGCTAACATGGTTAAGGTCGGATTACCGTCATTGCGGATAAAGTTAATACTAATGTAGTTGCACATTACAAACGGACCACACCAGGCAACAATTCGTACGTAGGTAATTGCTAACTCTCTTGTGGCATTATTGGCTCCAAGAAAATCAACAATACTAACCGAAAATAGGTTAATTAGGAGTGCAAGGACAATTCCGAATATGGCTGCAGAAATCATTAGTGAACTATATAATGACTCTATTCGCTCTGGGTGAAGGATCTTATTTAGGGAAAAGATCGTTGCTCCACCAACTCCAAGGAGCAATCCCAAGGCATTAAAAAAGTTAAAGATTGGTAGGGCTAAATTAAGGGCAGTCAGTCCCAAGGCACCAGCGGCAATCGAAATAAATAGTGTATCGATTAGAACATAAATTGATGTTCCTAACATTGCGATAATATTTCGACTAACGTAGTGAAAAACTTCCTTTGTAATTGACAAAGATAAAACCTCCAGATTGATTTTCCATCCTCCAGAAGACTGGACGCCTGTTTGGAAAGTAAATATAATCTATGACAAAACCCGGCGATTTTGTAGCTCCTATTTCATTAATATTATCTTAGCAAATCCAATTAAGTGTTAACAGGTTGAACCAGGAGCTAAATTAAAATTCCGTTGAGATGATCGACTTCATGCTGGATAATTTCTGCTGGTAAGTCTGAAAGTTGTAAGGACTGTGGTTGCCATTCTTGATTATAAAAAGTGACCTTGATTTGACGATAGCGGGTAACGGGCCGCTTTCCTTGAAGTGAAAGGCATCCTTCTTCTGTTTGGTAAGGAATGAGTTTTTGAGTGATTTGTGGGTTGTACATTACAACATTAAATGGACCTAAAGTTGCGATAATAACGGCCTTATTAACACCAATCATATTGGCAGCCATTCCGATGCACTCGTTTTGGTGTGCCTTTAGAGTGTCCTGAAGATCAATCCCAATATTAAGATCTTGTTTTGTAGCGGGAATAGCCCGTTGTTGTAGAAAGGATTGGTCGTGGTTAATTGCTTTGATCATACTTTACATCTCCTAAGATTTTTTGAATTTGAAGTTGAATAGTAATAATTTGAGGCTGAGAAAAACAATTTGCGTTTTCCCAGCCTCTCTAGTTTTTAATTATTATTTTTGTGGTGGTGTTGTTTACCAGCATTTCGTTGCCGATTAGTTTGTTTTGGTGTATTTGAAGATGCTGGGGCAGCAGATTTCTTTAACTGATCGATTGCTGCAGAAACGTTGTCATTGGTTTTGGCAGTTGAACCGTTAGTCTTTAGAGCATCTGGAACTTTAATCGGGTTCTTTTTAGTTTCTTCTGCAATTTGTTTTCTGATTCGTGGTCGGTAGGCATTAATCATTAGGGTTTGAAGGATGGCAAATAGTCCACCGATGAAAAAGTAGAGCCCTAGACCAGCAGATGAGGTTAATGAAATAAAGAAGGTCATGAATGGACTTAGCCAGATTGCCATTTTCATTTGTTTTTTTTGTTCTTCTGGAACCCCGATTAAGCCAAGATAGCTTTGAACGGCATAAGCAATAAAAGAAAGGATTGCGAAAAGAATACTTGGCTTCCCTAGTGCAATGCCCATGAATGTTGCATGGTAAAGATCCGGGGAATAACGGATAGCAGCGTAAAGGGCAGCAAAAACTGGGAATTGGATCAATAATGGTAAACAACCAATTCCCCCGGTTAGGCTAACATTGTTTTCCCGATATACAGCCATCATTTGAGACCCAACAGCAGCTTGTTCTTCTGGAGTTTTTGCCTCTCGCTGCTTCTTTTGCAGATCCTTTAGTAGTGGTTGGATCTTAGCCATCTTTTCTTGCATGATGGTTGATTTCTTCATTTGTGAGAACATTACTGGTAGTAAGATTGTTCGTACAACCACAACAATGACGATAATTGCCCAACCATAATTGTTTCCAAGGTGACTAGCAAGCCATTCCATTAAATGTTGCATTGGCTTTGCCAGGTAAGTGTACGTCAGGCCGTATGGTTTGCCAGACTTTGTTGTTCTTACACAACCAGTCAATAGTAGTAGAGCAACGGTTAATAGTCCCGCTACCGAAAGTCGTTTTCGTTTCATTAAGATACTCCCTTAGTGTATTTAAGATAATTATTGATTAATATAAAACAGTACATATATTAACATTAAATCCACTAGCAATTCTACTGCTTTAACGCTATTTAATTACAAAAAGCCGGTATTGGACTGTTGGTAAATCTCTAACTTCTAGTTTGGAGACTCTAGCAAATGGTGTTGGTCCCTTTTTAATTAAACTGATAAATTTTTCAAGGTTATGTTTGTCCCCTTCTGCAATAATTTTAACGGTACCATTAGGGAGGTTTTGGACGCTGCCGGTTATGTTTAGCTGGGTAGCGATCTGCATAGTTCCGTAACGGAAGCCAACTCCCTGAACCCGACCATGAGCAATTATTTCAAAACAGTGGACTGTCATAGATTTATTACCATCCCTTAAGAAAACTATAGAAATTATTAACATTAGTGTACACTATAACCATGGTATAATTAATCAAAAGAGGAGACGACAATTAGATGGAAAAACTTACGTCGATTCATAATCAACACGTAAAAAATTGGAAAAAACTACAAACAAAGAAGTATCGTCGCCAAACAGGAACGTACTTGTTAGATGGTTGGCACTTGGTGAGTGAAGCAACTCAGGCCGGAAATCATCTTTTGCAGTTAATTGGGACCGAGGAGCAGCTTCTTGCTCGCCCTGAATTACAAGAACTTAGCGATGAAACATATGAAGTTACTGAGGAAGTGATGCAGCACATTACTGATACAGTTACACCACAAGGAATTGCTGCGGTGGTTTCATTACCCGATGCGCACGAGATTCCAGACTTAAATACTTTGCATGGTGGTTGGCTATTTCTCGATCGAGTTCAAGATCCTGGTAACGTTGGAACAATGGTGCGGACTGCCGATGCCGCAGGTTTTACCGGAGTCGTTGTGAGCCACCGTTCGGCTGATATTTTTGGCCCCAAGGTTGTTCGTTCAATGCAGGGTTCTCAATTTCACTTGAAATTATATGAAGGGGATCTGGAGAAGTGGATCGAAGACTTTAAAGAGGTTGATGCACCGGTTTATGGTACCCAACTTAATCCTCAGGCAAAAAGTTTTCGTGATGTTGAACCCGGCAAAACCTTTGCCCTAGTTATGGGAAATGAAGGCCAGGGGATGAGTCAACAGCTTCTTAATCAAACTACGGATAACCTTTACATCCCAATGAGGGGACAAGCTGAGTCACTTAATGTTGCTATTTCAGCCGGTATCTTAATGTTCCAATTAAATAGAAATTTGTAATGCGTAATGATTTATTTGTTAGCACAAATCTTGTAAAATATCTTTAAGAATTAGAAGAGGAGGATTATATGAAGTCAATTAATGAATGGCGAACCGATTCAGAGTATGTTTCTATTGTTAGTGATTTATTAGCTCAGCCAGCTGTTCAAAAGTTAGCTCAGTATACACAACACCATCACTCGAACCGTCTCCAACATTCGATTGCGGTTTCATTCGATAGTTACCGAATTGCAAAACGAATGCATCTCGATTATCGGAGTGTTGCCCGCGCTGGCTTGTTACATGACCTCTTTTATTATGATTGGCGGACTACCAAATTTGACTTGGGGACCCATGCGTTTATTCACCCACGGGTAGCTTTACGTAATGCTGAAAAGTTAACAAAGTTAAACGCTAAGGAAAAGGACATAATTCTGAAGCACATGTTTGGCGCAACCCTTGCTTTACCGAAATACCGTGAAAGCTGGATTGTTTCACTTGTGGATGATTTTGAGGCAGAACACGAATTCTTTAGTCCGTTACGTGCTAAGCTAGCACGTAAGATTCGTAAGCGTCGCATGAAGTCTGTATGGTAGTTTGTGGAAGGGAGTTGTTACTATGCAACAATTAGCTGAGAAGTCAGCTAATGCTGGTAGTTGTAAGCTTTGTCCAAAATTCACCCATACTTTTTCAATTCTTGGCAAAAAGTGGAATGGTTTGATTATTGAAGCCCTTTTAGTAAAGGATACGATGCGCTTTAAGGATCTTTCCGCTAGTATTGATGGGTGTAGTGATCGGGTTCTTTGCGAACGACTTAAAGAACTTGAGGATGAAAACATTGTTACTCGGAATACTTATAAGAGTGAAAACCGGATTGATTATTCATTAACTAAGCGGGGACAAGAACTGCGTGAAGTGATGAGTACTGTTCATAAGTGGAGTGACAAGTGGAATTAATTTATCCTTGACCTAATAACGGTGCTTAGCTACAATAGTCTGTGATATTAAAAGTGTCGATGGAAACTAGTACCTGGGTGTAACTGTTAGAGAGCCACTATGATTCTGCAATTAGTGGTCAGTGAATACGGGGAATTTCATTTCCGGAGCTGATATGTAATGATATTCCGGTTGATCGCCGTTATTGATTTTGAGTGTGCATTTTTTGCAAACTAGGGTGGTACCGCGAAGCCTCGTCCCTAATCGGACGAGGCTTTTTTATTTACTATAAAGGAGTGAAATTATGGGATTAAAAGAACGACTTGCTGAACTTCGTGAAGAAGGATTGCAGGAAATTAAAGAATCAGAAGATCTGAAAAAGATTAATCAAGTTCGGGTGAAAATGCTCGGGAAAAAGGGACCAATCACAAATGTCCTTCGGGGAATGCGTGATTTAAGTGCTGAGGAACGACCAAAAGTTGGTCAATTTGCTAATAAGGTTCGTGATGAACTAACTGCCGCAATTGAAAATAAACGAGCAGAATTAGAACAAGCTGCAATGAATGCGGAACTAGAGGCTGAAACAGTTGATGTTACCATGCCAGGAACCCCAGTGGCACAAGGTGAACCACATGTTATTCAACAAATCATTGATCAAGTGGTCGACCTGTTTGTTTCAATGGGCTATGAGGTTGCTGTCGGTGATGAAGTTGAACAAGAAGTATATAATTTTGAAAAGTTGAACCTTCCAAAGGATCACCCAGCACGTGATATGCAGGATACTTTCTACGTTACTCCATCTGTTCTGATGCGGACACAAACGTCACCAATGCAAGCACGGATGTTGGAAAAACATGACTTTAGTCAGGGACCATTAAAGATGATCTCACCAGGAAAGGTTTACCGGCGTGATACAGATGACGCTACCCACAGTCACCAATTTAACCAGATTGAAGGGATGGTTGTTGGAAAGCATATTACAATGGCTGATCTAAAGGGAACGTTAAAAGTTGTTGCTCAATCTCTTTTTGGCGACAAGCTTGATGTTCGTTTGCGGCCTAGTTACTTCCCATTTACCGAACCATCAGTAGAAGCTGATATTACTTGCTTTAACTGTATGGGTAAGGGATGCTCCATTTGTAAGCACACTGGTTGGATTGAAGTTCTCGGTGCCGGAATGGTTCACCCAAATGTTTTACGGATGTCTGGTGTTGATCCAGAAGAATTTGGTGGATTTGCCTTTGGATTAGGTCCTGACCGGTTTGCAATGCTGAAGTACGGTGTTACTGATATTCGGAACTTCTACCAAAATGACGTTCGCTTCTTAACTCAATTTGATCGGAAAGGATAACGGCAATGAAAGTTTCATACAATTGGTTAAATGAATATTTAGACCTTGATGTTGAACCACGCGATCTTGCCGAAAAGATTGCGCGGACATCAGTTGATATTAATGATGTTTATTCTTTAAGTGATGGCTTAAAGAAGTTAGTGGTTGGTGAAGTTGAAACCTGTGAACCACACCCTGATTCAGATCACTTACACGTTTGTTCAGTAAACGTTGGTGAGGAAGAACCACTTCAAATCGTGTGTGGTGCGCCGAACGTTGCTGCTGGTCAAAAGGTAATCGTTGCATTGAACGGTGCCCGGATTGCTGATAATCAAAAGATTAAACGTGGTAAGATTCGTGGCGTCGAATCAAATGGAATGCTCTGTGCATTGCAAGAAATTGGCTTTAGTGACCGGATCGCTCCTAAGGCCTATGAAGAGGGAATTTACATTCTCCCTGAAGATGCACAACCAGGTGAGTCAGTATTTAGTTACCTTGGGATGGATGATACGATTATTGATACTGACGTTACTCCTAACCGTGGAGATATGTTGAGTATTTACGGTAACGTTAATGATATTGCCGCTTTTTATAATTTGAAGCCCCACTTTAAGGAAGTTACGGTTGAAGAAAATGATGATCAAGTAACTAGTGATCTCATTAGTGCAGATATTCCGGATGAAAAAATTGCCCCAACATACAAGTTACGGGTTATCAAGGGCGTTAAGATTGCTGATAGTCCATTATGGCTGCAAATTCGTCTTTGGAATTCAGGCGTTCGGCCAATTAATAACGTTGTGGACGTTACAAATTATGTCCTACTTAAGTATGGTCAACCATTGCACAGTTATGATTATGATAAGTTACCAAGTCATGATCTTAGTGTTCGTCATGCTCAAAAGGATGAAAAGTTTGTTACTTTAGACGATGAAGAACAGGTATTAAACGAAAATGATATTGTTGTAACTAGTGAGGATAAGCCAATCGCCCTTGCTGGGACAATGGGTGGTCAAGAGACAGCCGTTTCAGAAGATACCACTACTGTTGCATTGGAAGCAGCTATTTTTGATTCAGTAATGGTTCGTAAGCAGGCTCGCCGTCTCGATCTTCATAGTGAATCATCCATGCGGTTTGAACGGGGAATCAATCCTGAAACGGTTGAAACTGCACTTGATGAAGCTGCCCAATTAATTGCAGAATTAGCTGGCGGAACCGTTACACAGGGGATTGTTACTGGAAGTGAAAAGCCAGCAAAGAGTAAGGGAATTGAACTTTCACTTTCAAAGATTAATCATGTCTTGGGAACCGAACTAAAGATGGAAGATGTTACTGACATCTTTGATCGTTTATCATTCCCTAATAAATTAACAAGTAATGATACGGTCCTTGTAACTGTTCCAGCACGGCGTTGGGATATTAGTTTACCTGCTGACCTCTATGAAGAAGTGGCGCGGATTTATGGTTATGATAACTTGCCAGAAAGCTTACCTGTAATGACTCGTAATCATGGTGGACTTTCACCACGGCAAAAGTTTATTCGTGCTACTCGTCACGATTTTGAAGGAATGGGCTTAAATCAAGCGATTAGTTATTCATTGACTACTGTTGAAAAGGCAAAGCAATTCCAAATTGATCCAGTAGCTGAACCAATGAAGCTGGACTTCCCAATGAGTTCTGATCACGTGGCAACACGGATGAGCATTATTAGTGGATTGTTAATTGATGTTGCTTATAATGTTTCTAGGAACGTTAATAACGTTGCCCTTTACGAAGAGGGACGGGTATTTATTCCTCGTGGTGGTGAACGTCCAGAGGAACAAGAACATGTTGCCGGTGCCCTTACTGGACAGCTATTAAACAATAGTTGGCATATTGCAGATCAGCCTGTCGACTTTTTCCAAGTAAAGGGAATGGTAGAACGTTACCTTCATAATATGGGGATTGCCGGGAAGGTTGAATATGTTGCTGATCATTCCAGAAAAGAAATGCATCCTGGTCGGACAGCTAATATCCTGATTGATGGTGAATTAGTTGGTTTTGTTGGTCAAGTTCACCCTCAAACAGCTAAGGAATATAAGATTCCAGAAACATATGTCTTTGAATTGAACCTCGAACAATTAATGAAAGCAAAGAAAGTTGAAAATGAGTACACGCCAATCAGTAAGTTCCCAACAATTACTCGTGATATTGCCTTGTTAGTTGATACGGATGTTACTAATGAAGAAATTGTTGATCTAATTGAGAAGCGTGGTGGAGCCTTCTTAAAGAGTGTTCACCTATTTGATGTTTACAGTGGAGCTCACCTTCCTTCTGGAAAGAAGTCATTAGCTTACACGTTAACTTATCAAGATACTAAGGCAACCTTGACTGAAGATCAGGTTAACCAAGCCTTTGCTAAGGTAACTAAACGCCTTCAAGACCAATTAAATGCTGAGATCCGCTAATAATGACTAACGATAAGTTACGGCGACAAAATCGGGTCGTTATTATTATCTTGGTAATTCTTGTATGTTGTGGACTAGGGATTCACCAGTATTTTAATTATGCGTTAAAACCAGTTGATCCTTCTTCAAAGCGGATTATTCATGTTGAGATTCCTAAAGGAGCAACCGATCATCAGGTAGGAGTAATCCTAAAAGGCAAACGACTAGTACGGAGTAGCTTCGTTTGCGATTATTACTTACAAACGCATAAGGAAGCTGGGGTAAAGGCTGGAACCTTTAAATTAAAAGGCTCATATTCAACACCGCAGATTGTTAAGATTTTACAAGAATCCCGCGAAAGTCGTTAAAATTATTTTAGAATAAGCATTTACAATTACTTAAACAAATGGTAATTTACCAGTGGATACAAGATAGGAGTGTGTAATTAAATGGCTGAAGAAAAAACATTTCCAATGACCTTGGAAGGAAAACAAAAGCTTGAACAAGAACTAGAAGACCTTAAATTGAAGCGTCGTCCAGAAGTTATTAAACGAATTAAAATTGCTCGAAGCTATGGTGACCTTTCAGAAAACTCTGAATACGAATCAGCAAAGGATGAACAAGCCTTTGTTGAAAGTCGGATTTCTCAAATTGAAAATATGCTTCAATACGCTGAAATCATTGATAATGAAGATGTTGATAAGGACGAAGTATCAATGGGTCGGAAGGTAACAATTCAAGAACTTCCCGATGAAGAACCTGAAAGCTACCAAATTGTTGGTGAATCTGAATCAGATCCATTTGCTGGTAAGATTTCTAATGAATCACCAATGGCTAAAGGGCTTCTTGGTCATAAAGTCGGTGAAGAAGTTGAAATTGAAATTCCTAACGGCACGATGAAAGTTAAGATTTTAAGTGTAGAATAGGAAGCTAGGAATTAGTCTTATCGAGAAAATGGTTGGCTAGCCTATCAGGGTTCCCGCAATTGGAGTTGGAGACTATTAGTGACAGATGAGCGTGAGAAAAAACAAAACGTTTTTTCTCACGCTCATTTCATTTTAAATCGCCATTAAATGACAATATTAGTTAATACTGACTATTTCATTAAGTTTTACCTTTATTCAGCGAAAAGAATATCTTTCTTATCAATGAAAGTGCTATCATAAAGTATGATAACCGGAGGGATGTGAAAAATATGAAAATGATTATAACCGATGCCGCTAATGACTGGTTTAAGGATAATCTCGGATTAGAAAATGGCGGTGGAGTGAAGTTTTATGGAAAGACATATGGTTCAACTGAAGTTCACCATGGCTTTTCACAAGGTTTTGCTCGGGAAGATGTTCCAGTTTCACCAATTCTTGAAGTAAAAAAGGATAATATTAATTATCATATTGATAACCTCGATGAATGGTTTTTTAAGGGATTAATCATGACTGTTGACTACGATAAGAAGTCTGATGGTCCAGTTTTCCATTTTAAGCATGAAGATGGAGATACAACTCCTGACGTGGCTGGGCTGGATAAAGATTCAGATGATCATGCTGATAATAAGGCAGATGCCTCAACTGGTGCCTCAGCTCAATGGAAGTAAATTAATTGTAGTGGATAAGTAAAATCGACCCCAAAGTGCGGACTTTACGTACTTTGGGGTCGATTTAGCTTTTTAGTATTTAAGCCTTCTCCTATTCAATTGGGAGAGGAAAAGTGCTGATAAGAGGCTGAGGAGACTAATGATCATTCCAGTAACAAGGTATGGTGGTCGGTAGTGTAGAGTAATGTGGTGGGTTCCTGGCTTAATCTTGAGGGCTAAGAATGTTCCAATTACTTTTTGACACTTTACCGGGTGGTTATCAATTTTTGCGTGCCATCCTTTATCATAAGGGATGGTTGTCATTAATACTCCCTGATCTTTTTTAATATTAACTGTTCCTTTAAGGGTAGTTGCACTTGCCTGACTAAGCTTTAATGGTGACCGCTGTAGTATTTTAAGGTCATGATTAAATGCTTGTTGATTTAAGCGGTACAAACTAACATTTTGCATCCATAGTTCGGAATGCTTGAGGTGGAAGGTAACAATAATTTTTTGTCCCTTTTGGTGGTGAGCAACGTTCATAATTACGGTATCTCGATATGTTTGGTATTGACTAAAATGACGATTATTAACAGTAATTGAAGCATCATCTTTAACGTTTGGACCAATAGTTAGGTAGTATGAATCGTTAGTCGTAGGGATAATCTCCAACTTCACGCTAGCTCCTTCAGATTGATGTTCTTTTTTGAAGACAGAACCGGTGATTTGTTCAGCACTTTGAACATTTTGAAAATCAACTTGGTTAAAGTTTTGAACTTCAAACAATGGTTTTGGTGAGTTTGCTAGGTCTTGGTAGATCTCAGATTGATAAGCCACCGGATCATAGGTGTCATGAGTTGAATTAAGAATCCGTGAATTAGCACCAAATGCAATTGGAAGTGCAGCAGTATTTTTCCGGATTCCAATATTGTTAGTTACTGCGATCGGTTTTTGAGTATTCCAGTCAGGACGATACCCGGACAATGGTAAGAATGGTTTTGGACGATCAGGATCAATTACAGCCATTGTATAACGGAAGCCTAATAATGAATCAGTTACCTGGGTTCCGTTATCATATGATACGAAGCCATCGCCAGCTGGTTGGCCAATCGCTCCCATAAATGCCGGAAGACTTGGGACAATGGTTGAACCAAAATGATCACCACCATTAAAGCCACTTTGAAGGGGGTCATCTTTAGTCCGCATAAAGGTCTTAGCGATTCGATAAAAACCATGGTCAGCGTGTTTAACCTTTGTAGTAGCGTTATTCAGTGCTGTGGTATACTCGCCAAATTCTGGCTGACTAACGTATGAAATCTGGTTTAATGCAGTGTAAGCACTAGTTGAAATATCGCAAGTTGCTATTAGTACTAGCAAGAGGTCGCTCATGATTGGGGAAGCCGAACGGGAAATCCCCAAGAAAATAATGCTAACAATTGCAAGACCAAGGCCAATGAATTTTTGACTATTGTTAATATATGAAACGGTTAATGTTTCAACATATGTGAAGGTAGCAAGAGTAAGAATTAGTAAAATTGCGAGTTGCCATTTTGATGGTTGAAATTCTTTTTGAAGGCAGGTAGCTGCTAGAAGAATGACCCAGAAGCAGAAGATAAATGAAAATCTTGAGGGATACCATACAGGAAATTGTCCGATATGCCAAAAGAGATCGAGTGGTTCATAGTAAAATGAAAGAACAAAAAAAGCGGTAATCAGAAAAGCAATGATCCGTTGCCCTAGGTTAATTTTTCGGTTTAAAAAGTATAACGTTAAACCAAACATCATTAACATTCCAACGTAAATATTGGCTTGACCACTAGGCATTTGGTTAAAATTGAATGATCCCGGGACAAGCTTAGCCAAAAGTTTTAAGGGATCGTATTCAAAGTGACTCCTAATATGATTATTAGTATATGTGCCCTTGCTTTGAAGAAGGGAATAAATAGTTGGCAATAATACAAAGCAGCTGATCCCAACCGCAATCAACGAAGAAAGAATATAACGGCCAAGTGCTTGTAGACGTGCTTTCCAAGCATTAATTAGTGGGAGCTGCCAGATAAAAAGGAGAATTGTAAAGAGACAGATCATCCAAGCCATATAATAGTTATCGATGATCATGATAGTGAGCCAACTAATATAGCAAGAGAATTTGCGAGCAAAGATAACCTGGTGGAGTCCCCAAACAATTAACGGTAGGATAATCATGGCATCTAACCAGAGAAGGTTCAGTTGGTTAGCAATGATCCAACCATTTAAAGCGTATGCAGTGCTAAAAGCAAGGATTCGGATTCCAGATTGGAGCTTGCTTTTAGTTAATAGCCACGCAAATGATAATCCTGAAAGGCCATATTTTAATAAGGTTAATACTAAAACACCGCTAGAAAGGTGGGCTGCTGGAAAGAAAAGAAGAATTAGGTTGAGGGGACTCCAAAGATAATAGGCATTGGTTCCCCACATTTCCCCGCCAAGACTCTTACTGAACGAATAAATAAATTCGCTTGGGTGGTGTAACAGCGTCCGTCTAAAATAGGCAAAAAAGTCAATATATTGCTGACCAAGGTCGACTGTTAGTAAGGTGCTTTTCCCAAAGGGAGCCATAGAACGATAAGCAAAATAAGCTCCCATTATGAGTATTGGAAGGAAAAAGCTGATTAATAAAATATGTTGTTTTTTTAGTTGAGAACGGAATTGCACAAAATGTCCTCCTAAATAGAATATCTTTGTCATTATATACCGAATTCATTAACTATGAATGTGAAGGTTCTGTTAAGTTTCGGTGATTTAGTCGTTTGTGTATTCATTTTTGCATCAATAAAGTGTATGATTGCATTTTGGTAAGTTAGGTTTAACTGCCAAATGAGGCAAAATTTGCTACAATAGAAATCATCACGGTAAAAGGAGAAGTTTAATACTGTGAAGTTTTTTGATCGAATTACGAACTATTTTAGTTCAAATAAAGGTAAACATAAAAATGCCCAATCCATAATTCCCTCACGGTTGAACTTATTGCTTTGGATTGTTGGAATATTGCTGTTAATGCTCGCTGGTCGTTTATTCTACCTCCAGATTCTTCATGGATCATCATATAAAGCTGAGGTTAAGCGGTCAGATACCACTATTCAGACAAATAACGTTCAACGGGGGATGATTTATGATAGTCGTGGCAAGGTAATTGTAGGTAACCAGACTCACCAAGCGATTACCTATACTAAAAGTTCTAACGTAACTACCGACCAACTTTATAAAATTGCTAACCGCTTAGGGAGATATATTACCGTAAGTAATAGTGATACTCGGTTAACTGATCGGAATGAGGAAGACTATTATTTAGCAGATAAGAGTAACCTTAAGCAAATTACTAAAAAGCTAAATCTTTCAAAAGATGCTAGTGATGATGAAAAGTATGATGCTGCGTTGAAATACTTGGAGAATCATCCAGATGAATGGCATTTATCAAGCCATGAAAAGAGTAATGCGCGGATTTATGCAGCGATGACAGGAGCATACTCATTATCAACAACTTACATCAAAAAGTCTGGAGTTACTAGTAAAGAGCTTGCCAGAGTTGGTGAACATTTAAACCAGATGCCTGGTGTTAAAATTGGAACGGCTTGGACAAGAAACTATCCTCAAGGAAAGGACTTTCAATCATTAACCGGAACGGTCTCATCATCTGGGTTGCCAGCTGATCAGATCAATAGCCTTCTTTCTCAGGGATATTCAAGAAGCGATAACGTTGGTCAAAGTTACATTGAAAAGATGTTCCAAGGTACTTTAGTTGGTTCTAAGTCACAGACTCAAGTGACTACTAGTGGAAGCAAGGTTACTAATGAGACTGTTAAGTATCCTGGGAAAAAGGGTGATAACCTTGTTCTAACGATTAACGCTAAGTTCCAAAAACGCGTTCAACAAATTTTAGAGCAAAATTATTCATCTGCGGGAATTTCATACTCACCAGGTGTTTATGCTGTAGTAATGAATCCTCATACGGGTGCCATTTATGCAATGGCTGGAATCGACCGTAACCAGAAGACTGGAAAGCAAACCCCTGACCAAATTGGTGCGATTAACCACCCAATTACTATGGGTTCCGTTGTTAAGGGTGCCACTATTATGGGAGGTTTAATGAGTGGTGTTATTACACCATCAAACAACACCTTAACTGATCAACCAATCAAGGTTGCAGGAACTTCGACAAAGGCCTCATGGTTTAATAAGACCGGGTCAGCTAACATGGCTTTAAGTGCACCAACTGCCTTGGAAGTTTCATCTAACTCTTACATGATGCAATTAATCATGAAAGAGGGAGGGATGAACTATAAGCCAGGCGCCCAATTGACATTGAAACCAAGTATTTTTGCTAAGGAACGTCAATACTTTAATATGTTTGGTTTAGGACAAAAGACTGGGATTGACTTACCAGGTGAAACAACTGGTTACAATGGTCCATCTTCTCAGAAACATATTGGTTCAGCACTTGACTTGGCATATGGTAACTATGATGGATATACAGTTATTCAACTTGCACAATACATGTCAACGATTGCTAATGGTGGAAACCGGATGCGACCATATATTGTCAAAGAAATTCGGGGAAGTAAGTCAGATGGAAAACTTGGGCGAGTAGAATCAACGACTCAACCACAAGTACAATTTACAATTCCTGCTTCCAAAGAAGATTTTGACTTGGTACGTCAAGGACTTTACCAAGTTACTCACGGAACTAGTAGTTATGTAACTGCTAAGTCACTGGGGAGCGCTAAGCCGTCAATTTCCGGGAAGACTGGGACTGCGGAAACCGTGACTAATGGTCACCAAACCTCAACAATTAGTTTTGCTGGGTATTCGCCATCAGAGAATCCACAAGTTGTTGTTGCTCTTGCAATTCCTGGGGTAACTAATGAAAATGGTGGAGCAAACTTAAATATGGCTAAACAAATTTTTAGTGCCTACTGGAAGATTGTTCAGGATTCTAAGAGTACTAGTAATAATTAACTATTTATGGACCTGTCAAGTGTTTTTCCTTAACAATTATCATAAAAGACTGGTCAAACTGGTTAATTAATGATATAGTTGTACGAGTTAGGGTTAATAACCACGTTAAATAAAATAAAAAATAGGAGGTCATGACAATGCGTGTCAACATTATCCTTGAATGCACATCATGCCACGAACGGAATTACTTAACTAGTAAGAACCGTCGTCACAATCCCGACCGTCTTGAATTAAACAAGTACTGCCCTCGGGAACGTAAGGTTACTTTACACCGTGAAACAAAGTAATTAAAAAAGCACCTTTTTAGGTGCTTTTTTATTACTTTGTGAAAAAACGCTTGCATAAATAACGGTGAGCTGTGATAATTATAGATTGAAAACGTTTAAAAGGAGAGATTGTAGGATAATGACGTATTCAAAGAAGGAGTTGCGTCAGGCGTATATTGCCCGATTGCAACAACTTGATCTTAATACGCGTTTACATGAAGAAAAAAGATTAACTTCAATGCTATTCGATCAGCCTGAGTGGATGAACGCTAAGGTAATTGCAACAACGTTAAGTCAATCCTTAGAGTTGGATACTTCTCCAATTATTCTTCATGCTCGTCATGAGAATCGCCAAATTGTTGTCCCACGAACCTTGCCAGATCGTCAAATGGAATTTGTGGAATTAAACGAAGATAGTGAGTTTGTAGAAACTACTTTTGGGGTTTTGGAACCACAAAACGGTCGAGTATATAAGCCAAGCGAGCTCGATCTGATGATTGTTCCTGGTGTGGCATTTACCCAATCAGGTCGACGGATCGGGTTTGGTGGCGGATATTATGATCGTTACTTGAGTAAGTACGACGGTAATACTATTTCGTTATCATTTACTACTCAATTGGCAAATGAAAATGAATGGCAAAGTGAGCAGTACGATAAACCGGTCGATAAAGTTCTTTCTTTATCGGAGACTGATTGATGAGGGATCAGCTTTGGCGAAGGGCACCAGTAACAGTTGTTCTCTTGGCTATTCAGATTATTGCATTTATCGTAATGACACTATTGGGTGGCTCAACTAATTCAAATGTCTTAATAGAATGTGGTGCCCGTGTTACTCTACTAATTCGTGAGGGGCAGTGGTGGCGACTGATTACTCCAGTGTTTCTCCATATTGGGGTTACCCACTTAATTATTAACAGTATTACCCTTTACTTTTTGGGGATGTATATTGAGGAATTATTTAGTCACTGGCGAATGTTAGTGATATACCTTGTTAGTGCCTTTACCGGAAATTTGGCAAGTGCTTATTTCTTACCGAATACTATTTCGGCGGGAGCAAGTACGGCACTATTTGGTTTGTTTGGTGCCTTTTTAATGCTTGGTGAATCATTTCATGATAATGGCTTAATTCATGACTTGAGTCGACAATTTCTAATCTTGGTTGGAATTAATATCGTAATGGACTTGTTCCTTCCGGGGATTGATTTAGCTGGGCATGTTGGTGGCCTTCTTGGTGGATTCTTAGTGTCATACGTTGTTGGTGCACCATTTGTGGGCCATGTTCGTCTTTATAAACGATTAATCGGTAGTATTATATTGTTCTTTGGCATTGTTGCCATGATAATCGCAATTGGTAGGTGATTGAGATGACAAAACTGCGAGAATATCGAACTTTATATGATGTTCAACAGTTACTAAAAGAATTTAATGTCTATGTTTATGTTGGTAAACGGTTATATGATATCGAATTAATTGCGATTGAATTAGATCACTTATATCAAGCAGGTGTTGTTGATAGCAAGACCTACATGAAAGCAAAAATTGTTCTTCGGAAAGAACATCGCGAAGAAGAACAACGAGAGAAAAAAGGAACGGCTATTTAGGAACCGTTTGAATGAAAGGAAATGAAAATAATGGCTAAAAAATTAATTGGTGTTGATCTTGGTGGAACTACTATTAAGTTTGCAATCTTAACTGAAAATGGTGAAATTCAACAAAAGTGGTCTTTACGGACTAACATTTTAGATGAAGGTTCACACATTGTTCCTGATATCATTGATTCAATTAACCACCACCTTGACTTGTACAAGATGGATCGTGATCAATTTGTAGGAATTGGTATGGGGACTCCCGGAACAATTGACCGTGATAAAGGTACTGTTGTTGGTGCATACAACCTTAACTGGAAGACTACCCAAAATGTTAAGGAACAAATTGAAGAAGGTACCGGAATGAAGTTTGCTTTAGATAATGATGCAAACGTTGCTGCCCTTGGTGAACGCTGGAAGGGTGCTGGTAATGAAGGTGATGATGTTGCCTTTATTACTCTTGGTACTGGTGTTGGGGGTGGATTAATCTCCAATGGTCGCCTAGTTCATGGTATGGTTGGTGCCGGCGGTGAAGTTGGCCATATGATCGTTAAGCCAAATGGTTACCTTTGTACTTGTGGTAACCGGGGTTGTCTTGAACAATATGCTTCTGCTACTGGGATTGTTCACATTGCCCAAGATAAAGCAGAAGAATATGAGGGTGACAGTCGCTTAAAGGCAATGATTGATAATGGTGACGAAATCACTGCTAAGATCGTCTTTGATTTAGCTAAGCAAAACGATTACTTGGCAAATACTGTTGTTGATGAAGTGGCATTCTACTTAGGTTTGGCTGCTGCTAACTTAAGTAACGCTCTTAACCCTGAATACCTTGTTATTGGTGGTGGGGTATCAGCTGCTGGTGACTTCTTATTGAAGCGGGTTAACGAAAACTTCAAGAAGTTTGCCTTCCCAACTGTTCGGACATCAACTCAACTGAAGTTGGCTGAACTTGGTAACGATGCTGGTGTTATCGGTGCTGCTTCCTTAGCTCGTCAATTTATGTAAAAGTAAGGGAGCGTTAACGTGATTCTTGGAGTTAGTAGTGGGTTATTAACCTTCAATATCGTTATTATTGTCCTTCTTCTTGTCTGGGGTTTTAGTTGGCTTTTCCAATATTACCGGCGAAAGAAGTATGCAACTGTGTTGGATCAGGGTGCATTTCATAAGGGAATGCGTAAAGCACAGGTAATTGATCTGCGTCAACCAAATGACTTTAAAAAGGGCCACATTTTGGGAGCACGGAGCTTACCATATATTTACTTGAAGCAACAGTATGGTGAATTACGCCCAGATCTTCCCGTTTATATGTATGATCAAGGAATTGCAATCAGCACTCAAGCAGCAGCTTTCCTTGCAAAACACGGTTATCACCAACTATACATCCTTAAGGGTGGTTATAATGGTTGGAAAGGGAAGACAAAGAAGTCAAAGTATTAGAATAAAGAGTGTTATTGTAAGCTAGTGTGGCAAATAACACGGAATAAAAAATGACGCCCAAAGTTCTCTTAGTTTGAACTTGGGAGTCATTTTTATACCAAGGAGTGTAATAAAGTTATGAGTAACTTCTTTTGCACTCCTTTTTTATTTATAATAATAATTAAGCTTGATGAGCGGAACGACTCTTCCGGGTAGCAGCTTTCCGGTTCTCATCAAATTTTTCTTCTTGGTCTTCGATTGGTTTAACAACAGTCTTGTGGAAGGTGAATGCACCACTAGCGATTGCAGCTAATGTACCGAAAGTACCGATTAAAACACCCTTAGCAAAATTTTTCATGATATAGCCTCCTCTTATTTCTAAGTTACCTCTATTATGCAAGACTTAACGACTTTTTACCAGTAAGAAGGATCAAAATTTATTTTAAGGAGATAAAAAATGTCTAAAGTTATAGCAATTGTTGGACCGACAGCGGTTGGTAAGACCGCACTATCAATTGACTTAGCAACCACTTTTAATGGTGAAGTAATTTCTGGTGACTCGATGCAAGTATACCGACACTTAGATATCGGAACAGCAAAGGTAACTCCTGAAGAAGTGGCAAGAATTCCTCATCACCTAATTGATATTTGTGATGTTGATCAACAGTATTCAGTTGCTAAATTCAAACAAGAAGCAAATGGGTGGATTAAGGAGATTAGTAATTCAGGGCATTTACCGTTAATTGTTGGCGGAACTGGATTTTACTTACAGGCGTTAACGAAGAACCTTTCCCTGGGTGGTGAACAGAATCAGCAACAGTCTGAGGAGATCCGTGAGCATTGGCACCAGACTTTAAAAGAACATGGAGCTCATTACGTTTGGCAACAACTAGAAAAAAAGGATCCTAAAGCTGCTAGAGCAATTCCTGAAAATAATTCACGAAGGGTAATTCGGGCGTTAGAAGTAATTGAAACCGGGAACCAGTTATTCTCCCAACAACAGCAGTCGCATGCAAAAGACGAGTTCTTGCTAATCGGTCTTACAACGGCACGCCCAGTTTTGTATAAACGGATTAACAAACGTGTTGACTTAATGATGAGTTCTGGACTGCTTGATGAGGCAAAATGGTTATACGATAAGGGAGGAATCAATTTGCCAGCTGGAAAGGGAATTGGTTATCATGAGTTGTTTCCATATTTTGCTGGTGAATGTTCACTTGATGAAGCAATAGTAAAAATTAAACAGGATTCGCGACATTATGCTAAAAGACAGTTGACCTGGTTTAGAAATAAAATGGATGTTCACTGGTTTGATTTAGTAAGTGGACAGAATGATACTAATGAAATCAAACAATTTATTGATTCGTGGTTAAAAAAATAAAGTATTTACATTAATTTAGTTATGATTAGGTTAAAACGTTTTCAGTAAATTGACTTAATGGTTTTCAATTGGTATCCTTAAGCAGTATTAAGAAAAACAGGTTTTTCTAATGGAATGAGGTTAATTAGATTAAATTGGTCTAGGTCGTTGCGAGGGCTGAGAAGTTAATCATGATTACTTATTACTTTGTTTTATTAAGAAAATTAAGCTATTAGGGTGTCTTCAGGAAAGGGAATGAATTTATGGCTAGACATTTGTATACCAAGGATGAAGTTCGTCAAATGGTGAAGGATGAAGATATTCGCTTCTTGCGGGTAATGTTCACCGATGTATTTGGAACAATTAAGAGTGTTGATTTACCAGTTAGTCAACTTGATAAGTTAATGGACAATAAGATCATGTTTGATGGCTCTTCAATTGACGGGTTTGTTCGGATTGAGGAAAGTGATATGTACCTTTATCCAGATATGTCAACATGGTTAACTTTCCCTTGGGGAGCTGATCACGGTAAGGTTGCACGAGTAATTTGTAGTGTTCACATGACTGATGGAACACCATTTTCAGGTGATCCACGGAATAACCTTAAGCGGATCCTTAAAGAAATGCAACAAATGGGATTTAAATCATTTAACATTGGTCCAGAACCAGAATTCTTCCTCTTTAAGACTGATGAAAATGGTAACCCAACAACTAAGGTCAATGATTCTGAAAACTACTTTGATATGGAACCAGCTGATGTTGGTGAAGATTGTCGGCGCGACATTGTCCTTGCACTAGAAAAGATGGGCTTCGACGTTGAAGCGGCTCACCATGAAGTTGCTCCTGGCCAACATGAAGTTGATTTTAAATATTCCGATGCTCTTGAAGCAGCAGATAATATTCAAACCTTTAAGTTAGTTGTTAAGACGATCGCTAAAAAGTATGGCCTTCATGCAACGTTCATGCCTAAACCATTATCTGGGATTAATGGCTCTGGGATGCACCTTAACATGTCCCTCTTTACTCAAGATGGTCAAAACGCCTTTTTTGATGAAAATGATAAGGAACAGCTATCAGAAACTGCCTATCACTTCTTGGGCGGTTTGATGAAGCATGCCCGGAGTTATACCGCAATCGTTAACCCAATTGTTAACTCTTATAAGCGGCTTGTACCTGGTTATGAAGCTCCGGTTTATGTTGCATGGTCAACCTCTAATCGTTCACCATTAGTTCGAATTCCAAATGATCGGGGAATGGGGACCCGTCTTGAATTACGGTCAGCTGACCCAGCTGCAAACCCATACTTAGCAATTGCCGCTGTTCTTGCTGCAGGCCTTGATGGTTTACAAAATAATTTACCACCAGTTCATAACGTTGACGAAAATATCTATGATATGACTGCTAAGGAACGGAAGAGCAAGGGAATTGTTAACTTGCCTGATACTTTACATAGTGCATTGAAGGACTTAGCTGAAGATGATGTAATTAAGGGTTCAATGGGTGAACACCTTTACCAAAGTTTTGAAGAAGCTAAGACCCGCGAATATGATGCTTACCGTGCCCATGTTTCAGATTGGGAACGCCGACGGTACATGGAACAGTATTAGAGCTATAAGGCAGATACTAAGAATGAGGGACTGAATGTTAAAACTTGCGGTCCCTCATTGTCTGTGCTTGAATGAAATTGACAAATAGCAACATTCCGATACAATTAAACATGTTGCAGTCACGAATCTATTCGTGAAACAGATATAAAGGAGAATCGCAAACATGGATGACAAGAAGGTCAGAGTTCGCTACGCACCTAGCCCAACAGGTTTCTTACATATTGGTAATGCGCAGTCAGCCCTTTTTAACTATTTATTTGCTCGTCACTTTAACGGTACAATGGTATTACGGATTGAAGATACCGATACTAAGCGGAACGTTAAGGATGGAGAAGAAAGTCAACGAGAAAACTTACATTGGTTAGGAATTGACTGGGATGAAGGTCCAAATAAGCCTAATCCAAAGTATGCTCCATACCGTCAAAGTGAACGGAATGAAAAAGGAATTTACCACAAGTATATTCAAGAACTCCTTGATAAAGGTTTAGCTTACAAGGACTACTCAACTGAGGAAGAACTTGCGGAAATGCGTGAACGTCAACGAGCTAATAATGAAGCACCCCACTATGATGGTCGCTGGTATGGTAAGAGCGAAGAAGAACAAAAGGCAGCCGAAGCAAAGGGCTTAAAGCCAACGATTCGCTTCCACTTACCAAAGGATCACGAATATGAATGGGATGATATTGCTCGTGGTCACGTATCATTTAATTCTGACAACCTTGGTGGTGACTTCATCATTGAAAAGAGTGATGGAATGCCAACCTATAACTTTGCGGTTGTTGTTGATGATCACACAATGGATATTACCCATGTTCTTCGTGGTGCTGATCATATTTCAAATACGCCAAAGCAAATTGCTATTTATGAAGCACTAGGCTGGGATCACCCAACTTTCTGCCATATCCCATTAATCTTCAACCCAAAGACACGGAAGAAGTTAAGTAAGCGGGATAAGGATACCCTTCAATTCATTAGTGAATACAAGAAGCATGGTTACCTTCATGAAGCAATCTTTAACTTTATTGCATTCTTAGGTTGGTCACCAGTTGGCGAACGTGAAATTTACTCTAAGGATGAATTAATTAAGGTATACGATCCTGAACGGATGTCCAAGGCACCAGCTTACTTTGACCAAAAGAAGTTGGATTGGATGAATGCTCAGTATATTAAGAGCATGTCTGTTGAAGAATTAACTGACCGGACAATGGAATTAGTTAAGGAAGGCGAAACAGAAGAAGCAAAGCGTCTTCAATCAATTCCAGAAGATCAATTAAAGGACTTAATTGCAAAGACAATTCATGTTCACCAACGCGATGTTAATAAGTTACTTGAAGTAATTGAATATGCATGGTCTTACTACAATGTTCTTGAAGAACACTTTAACTATGATCTTATTAAAGACAATGAAGACTTTAATAATGATGAAGTGTTGGCTGTTTTGACCGGCTTGAAAGAAAAACTTGAAAATGGTGCAGATGATTACAGTCAAGCCATTAAGGAAGTTGGTAAGAATACTGGAGTTAAGGGCCGGAACCTTTACTTCCCACTTAACCTAGCATTTACTGGTTCAACTTCTGCTCCACAAATTTATGAAATCATGGATATCTATTCTCGTGATACAGATATTGAATTACTTGATCGAATGATTAAGGCACTTCAAGCTTAAAATTGATAATTTGGAGCTTAATAAGTCTCCAAAGTCTGGTTTTACTAGGCTTTGGGGATTTTTCTTGCTTAAAAATAAACTAACAGCCTTGACCATTACTGAACAAAAGACGTAATCTAATAAAAGACGATCAATTAAAAACGAGGTTATAAGAAATGGTTGAAATGAAACAATATATGCGAAAGGCGTTAAATAACGTTCCAAAGTTAAAGATTTTTGAATTTAGTAATTATGCTTCACAGTTTGATGATGTGATTAAGTTTACAATTGGTGAACCAGACTTTAATACACCAGAATATATTAAGAATGCAGCGATTCAGAGTATTAAAAATAACCGAACCCACTATGCACCACAACGGGGCACCGCGGGACTTCTAAAGGTGGTTTCTGACTTTTTAGCTGAAAATTATGACCTTCATTATAATCCTAAGACCGAGATTTTAATTACTAATGGGGTAACAGAAGGGGTTTATTCAGCTATTACTGCGATTACTAATCCGGGCGATGTTGTTTTGGTGCCAACACCAACTTTTTCGATTTATAGTCCTGATGCAGTTATTGCGGGTGGAACTGCCGTTGAAATTGATACATCAAAAACAAACTTTAAGTTGACTCCTGAGTTACTGAAATCTTATTTGGATAAGTATGGCGATCGGGTGAAAGGGATTGTATTTGTTAATCCTTCTAACCCAACTGGGATTGCATACACCCAAGATGAATTAAATGCTCTTGCTGCTTTAATTAAGGGGAAACCAATCTTTGCCATCAGTGACGAGATTTATAGTGAATTAATTTATGACGGTGGCTATGCGTCGATGGCTCGAACTCTTCCTGAACAAACGATCCTCACAAATGGTCTTTCAAAATCATATGCCATGACGGGGTGGCGGATTGGCTATCTCTGTGCACCGGAAGAAATTACTAGTGAAATCTTCAAGGTTCATTCCTTTGTAATGACAGACGTTGCTACCTTTACTCAGGATGCTGCTGAGGCCGCCTTAAAGGGTGGAACAGCAGCCACAAAGGAAATGGACGCAAAATACATTAAACGCCGTGATTACATGAAAGAACGGCTCACAGCAATGGGCTTTGACTGTAGTCGTCCAATGGGTGCGTTTTATATTTTTGCTAAAATTCCTAAGTTCTTAGAACAGGATGATACAAAAATTGTCTATGATATTGTAAAAAAGGCCCGAGTTGCTGTAACTGCAGGTTCCTACTTTGGTAAGGGAGGTAGTGGCTACTTACGCTTTAGTTATGCTACTAGTATGGACCAGATTAAAGAAGGAATGGATCGATTAGGAAAGTACGTTAATGCTGCACGGCAATAGAGTAACTACTGAATAAAAAGTGGCTCAGGATACCTCACATTGTTAAGTATCCTGAGCCATTTTAATTTGTCTTTAAAAGAATTCAAGAGGCTTTGATTAAGCCTCTTGAATAAAGAGTGAATTGCTTCAAAAAAAGTTAATCGCTCAGCTTCTTGGCGTCAGCATCAATCTTTGCAAAACCAGAACCATCTGGCTTCTTGCTGCCACGCTTTTCCATGGCTTTACGAGCCATTTCCTTACGTTCTTGCTTACTAAGTGCCATTTAACTTCGCCTCTTTTCGAAACGCTTCGACAACACATAGATACTCCACATACGTGTTATATCTATATATTTTATTATAATTCATTTCTTATTAAAATCAATATTCAGAAACTAAATGTAAAGAAACTCTTCAATAATTTATGAAGTTCTTTAAATATTGCCGCAAGTCGATTAAGATAAAAACTAGTTATTAAAGTGAGGAGCGGTGTACAATGGCAAATTCAGGACACGAACAGGCTGCTCGTGATGTGAGTGGGATTATTAATCAACGAATTTCAGAAAAGGTTTCTTTCTTACGTCAGGTTGAAGAAGCAGTCAAAGATCACCACGATAAAAAAATATATCAATTACTAGATACTCAACGTTACGCTAAAGAGATTGAACATCGTGAACAACAACCAAATAATCAAAGTGTAATGAGCTTGGTTGACGATATTACTAATTATTTGAGTAATTTTTTGAGTGTTAATTTAATTAACTATTTAGGGAAAAAGTACCCATTCTTTTACTATGAAGAATATGAGACTGGACATTACCGGATCTATTTTGGTAATTGGTGGGATCGACGCGAATTTGGGGAGTTAGATGTCCTTAATGTTCGCTTCCTATTTAATGATGATGAGTATGATAAATTAAAAAAGACATTTGAATTAGCACATAATAATAAGCGTTATAACAGTGATAAAATTGATAAAATCTCTGCAGAAAATGATCGTTTACAGGATTTGATTGATCATCAACGTGAACGAGAAGAAAAGCGGGCTAAATTGCAAGAGCAATTAAAGGAGGTTAGCTCACGTTCAGGGATTTGGGAAAGTAGTAAAAATAAAGAGAGTCGGCAAAACTTGTTGGACGCTCTTCAAAAACTAGAGGATGAAGAGGAAGAAGCACGGACAGCTGCACAAACGATAAAGGATAATGAGCAAGTTGTTCTCTCACTTTCAAAAGAAAACACAATTTTAAGTTATGAACAAAAGAGTATTTTAGATACTTTTAGTTCCTTTGAGGATTTCGAGTTAGCTAATCGGAATTTATATGCTGATTATATTAAGAGTTTATCTGACGATGGGGAAAAGCAGGTGACAGATGATGAACAATAATCGAATGTTGAATCAACCATCTGAACAATTAAATGCGTTAGCTCATTCATTTGAGCATGGGTTAGAAATTGGCCAACACTATGTCAAATTGTTAAGCAAACTTGCACAAACTGATGATGCTCATGATCTTCTTGCTGCTACGGATGAATTGGTTAATTTAGACTTGGATGATGCATTTGTTAAGTTTCCTCAACACTATCAAGTTGCAGACTATTACTTGCTCTTGATGGGACGGTTATTGGAGATGCACTCCAACGAAGAATTAAAGATTACGGAAGATCCTACTAGTCACCGGTTTTATGCGACAATTTCTTCGTTAGGTGAAAATGTCTTATTTCACTTTACTAAAGATGCAGAAGGAAATGCTGCTTTTACGGATGTAAATGATAATGAACCCCTTTTTTCCCTAAGCCTTGAACACCAAATGCTTCGTTTTAACAATAAGGCATTGGTTAATTATTTTATTATTAAAGGATTGAAGAAGTATTCTGACCTTGATTTGCGTTCGGCAATCAAGCCACTATTACTTTTTGCTCAAGTTCTTCATGATGATTTAGACTTTGTAATTGATCGGGGGATTCTTGGGACAAATAACCAACAGCACTATGACTTGGCTAAACCTGAATTATCATTAACAGTAATTGACCGACTATTTGTTGCTACGGCAGAAACTGATTATATGCTATTTAACTTGCCGAAAAACAATGGTGCTGAATTAAGGCTTGATCGGCAGGTAAATCTTGAACTCTCATTTGATCCTGACGATTATAGTCAACAATGGTTCTTTGCCGTTCACGATCCTAATAACCAAGTTTCGTTTTTCGATTTGCTCCTTCACTACCAACTTATTCGTGATTGGTACTTAAGTAACCGTGATTCACTGGCTGTTAAGTCTGATCCATTGATGTTCGCTGATGATGAACGAGAAGAGCAGGAAGAATCAGTAACGACTGAGTCAACTGTTGAGGATTAGCTTAAGGAGAAAGAAATGATTAATTGGACAACATTATTGCATCAGGTAATTGATTTGGAGCTTGATGTTGACGAAGCAAAGCAACTTGAAATTGGTCCCGAAGCGCGTAAGCAAACAATTTTTGTTGCTTTGGACGTTGAATTGGCAAAGCTAGCAAATAGTGATGGATGGTTTGATGTTCTTGATCATCCAGCTGAAAACGTCCAAGGCTCGTTTGAACATTATTTAAAATCACTTGAATTATTTTTGCTTTTTAGTGCAAAACAGCAATGGACTCATTTGATTGTAATGGATCAAAAACAGTGGGACTTAATTAACCGAACTGAGCCAACAAAAAAGCTTGCTGAACTTAACAAGCAATACTTAGCAATTAAACATTTTCTTAATGATGCTTATTATAATCATCGTCAAGAAAGCTTCCGTCATGCTTGGCACCTCCTAATAAAGTGGGGATTAGTTGATCTAGGATTTAGTAGTGAGGAGATCAGTACTAAATATAAAGAACTAATTAAGCAACAACGGAATCGATGGGTTAAGGAATAACAAAAGAGGACTAGCAAAAAAGCTAGTCCTCTTTTGTTGAATCGAAAACGATCATGCTTTTCGACTATTATAAGTATTGCGAGAAGCAACATGCTTTCCAGTCGCCTGGTCATCATCACTGTTTTTATTACCAAACATAATTTGACCAACAACTGAACCAATTAAAATTATGATAATAACAAAGAATGGTAACATGATTAATCACCTCAAAAAGCATTCTCTATTTTTTATTATTAGACTTTTTAATTATTTTGCAATTAATAAGTAATGAGAATACTTAATCTTTATCAAATGTTTAAAAAATGTTCTTTATTTAATGGATATTATTAATTTTTTTACTTCATTTCTATAAAATAAGCATCTTGAACCATGATAAAAACAAATTATAAAATCCTATTTTCTTTTTAGTTATCTTGTGATAACATGCTTTGAGCTTAGCTTTTCGGTGAATCTTAAATAAAGTGAGAAGAGTTTTAATAAAGTATTAAAGTATTATTGTAGAATTTTATATTTCGTTGGATAAGTTAATCATATGTAAATAAAAAATAATTTAATGAATATTAGTAAATACATTTTGAATTTAAATGATCATTGAAAAGAGACTGAGTAAATAAGAATTATTGTAACATTAAAAACACTAACTCTCCTTTAGTACAAAATTTATATGTAAAATAAAAAAGAGCCCAGTATAGTAGGCTCTTTGTACACTTTTGATGAAACGAGAGGGACTTGAACCCTCAACCCTCGGTTTAGAAGACCGATGCTCTATCCAGTTGAGCTACCGTTTCAGACAGATTTAAGTATATAATTTCGTCACCCAAATTGTCAATACAATTCGATGAGATATTGCGTTTTTTATAAAATGATTGTTTTTATAGTTTGACGGGGATGAGTTCTGAACCTATACTTTAAATTAGTAGAAGTACGAAAGCGAGGGGAACTTAAGCTGAAATCGAAGGGATGATGATTTATGGCAGGTAATAAGACGGATCCACGTGTAGTGAAGACTCGTAATAGTCTTCGCAAAGCGTTAGTTTATCTGATGCAAAGAGAAAAGTTAGAAGACATCAGCGTTCAAAAAATTACTGAAACCGCCAACATCACCCGAGGAACTTTCTACCTTCACTATAAAGATAAGAAGGATTTCATTAAGTCGGCAATCAATGAACTTCTTGATGAATTCTTTGATCAAGTGATGGTAGAGAGTGAGGACCTTAGTTTTACTAAAGGGCAACCGGTGAAGGTGTTCTCACTCCAGAAGGCGTTTCAGTACATTGAAAGTGAAGCTGATATTTTTGATGTATTACTGAACAATAAGAGAAATGACTTCTTTTACGAACAACTTTATGATCGTTTATCCGATCAGTTATCAAAGTATTATGCTGCGGTAGCTGAACCAGACAAACAATCAGAAGTTCCACTAAATTTGCAGATCTCCTTCATTGATTCGGCACTTCTTGGATTGATAAGTCATTGGCTGAAAGACGGAATGATTTATACGTCACGTTACATGACACAAAGCGTTGGGAAGATGCTCGATCGGCTAGATTCTAATAATGTCCTCTTGCTTAACTTCTTTAGCCACGAAACTGAGTCGACATTACAGGATATTTAATGAATCTAAATTGTGGGAGGAAAACTAGCTTGCTAGTTCGTTTTTCGAGGCGAAACTAGCCTCTAGGATTCCCCGCAAGCACAAAGAGGGCTCTAGCGTTCGGATTTATCGAACGATAGATCCTTTTGTGTACTGCACTGTAGAATTTTCAACCATGTATGGAAAATAATTTCACAGTCATTTTTCTTCTTTTGTGCCATTAGTGAAGTTATAGTTGACTAACGAAGTAATCTTTGATATTATGCAAATGTTGTATTTGTGACCCAACAACTACAACCGCACGCTGCCAAGTTTAAAGCAAAATGCTGCTTGGTTCGGCGAGTCTTAGAATTAAGGAGGTGCACAAATTTATGTACGCAATTATCGTAACTGGCGGTAAGCAATACAAGGTAGAAGAAGGTTCATCCATCTACGTTGAAAAGCTTGATGCTAAGGAAGGTGACAAGGTTACTTTTGATCAAGTAATTTTTGTCGGTGGCGACAGCACTAAGATTGGTACTCCATTAGTTGATGGTGCATCAGTTGAAGGAACTGTTGACAAGCAAGGTAAGGAAAAGAAGGTTGTTACCTTCAAGTACAAGCCTAAGAAGCACACCCACACTAAGCAAGGTCACCGTCAACCATACACTAAGGTTACTGTTAACAAGATCAATGCTTAATGCGGAGGTAAGTAATGATTCGGGTATCATTTAATTTTAATTCGGATCACCAAATTACCGCTTTTCAGATGAAGGGGCACGCTGATGCTGGTCCATATGGGCAGGACATCGTTTGTGCAGCTGTATCTGCTTTATCAATATCCACTATTAATGCTTTAGAAAGAGTCGCAAAGGCTCCTGCGGCGGTTAATAGTGATGATAATAATGGTGGCTTTCTCAAAGTTACTGACATTAGCTTAGCTCATGATGCTCAAGTTATTATGCAAACATTCTTTAATGGGATGTGTGATATTACGGAAAGTTACCCTCAAAACATTGAAGTTAAAATGTTTGAAAATTAGAATTATTTGCTGGAGGTGAACGATTATGATTATGGATTTGCAATTCTTCTCTCACCACAAGGGGGGTGGTTCCACTGCTAACGGTCGGAACTCAGCTGGTCGTCGTCTTGGTACTAAGGCTGCTGATGGTTCAATCGTAACAGCTGGTTCAATCATCTACCGTCAACGTGGTACTCATATCAACCCAGGTGAAAACGTTGGTCGTGGTGGTGACGATACTCTTTACGCTAAGATTGCTGGTCGTGTTAAGTTTGAACGTCTCGGCCGTGACAAGCGAAAGGTTTCTGTTTACCCAGTTGCCGAATAAATAAAAAAAGGACTGAGCTTTAATAGTTCAGTCTTTTTTAGTTTAAAATTAACTAATTACTGTCCAAAATGCATATAATAAAATCAAGACTAACATAGGAGATTAAAATCAATGACAAGAATTAGTAGGTTACAAAAGAAATTCAAACGATTGGCTATTGATGCTTTTTTGGTGACTGACCAAAAAAATATCTATTATTTAACGGGATTTAACCTTCTTCAGGGAGATGGTTGTTTACTGATTACTCCTCAAAATGCGATTATAATTACTGATGATCGTTACCAACTTGCTTTAGAAGAATTTGAATCGGATGAGGTTGTTGCAACGATTAGTCGTGATTATTATGGTTCCGTTAATAAAATTTGCGAAGGTCTTAATTTAACGGTTCTTGGCTTTGAAGATTCAATTTCTTATCAACTCTTTGACGTTTTCGACGAATTGATGACTTCTGATATTGTACCATTTCATCACTTGATCGAACGCATGCGTTTAATTAAGGACAGTACTGAAATTACTAAATTGCGAGCAGCCGCTAAACTTCAATCAGCTGGATTTGAATATGTCTTATCAATCGTTCATCCTGGTATCTCCGAACGTGAACTGGCAATTAAACTGGATTACTGGATGAAAATGCATGGCGCATCTTCTGCCTCATTTCCGACAATTATTGCTAGTGGCACTAATTCAGCAAAGCCCCATGCTACTGCTTCGGATAAATTAATCATGGACGGCGATGTGGTTACACTAGACTTTGGTTATTACCTTGATGGTTATACTGCTGATATGACGAGAACTTTTGCAGTTGGTTCCATTGATCCTGAACTTCGTGACGTTTACCGGATCGTTAATGAAGCTCGTGAATTAGTAATAGCAAAGGCAAAAGTGGGAGTTCACGGTAACGAACTTGATGCCGCGGGTCGTTCACTAATTGAAGAAGCTGGTTATGGTGATGAATTTAATCACGGGATGGGACATGGTATTGGCTTAGCCGTTCATGAACTTCCGGTAACTTATGCCCCAGGGACAACAAATGTTATGTTAAAGAATAACGAAGTAATTACAGTTGAACCGGGAATTTATATTCCTGAAATTGGCGGAGTCCGAATTGAGGATGATATTGTGGTGACTCATGGGGGTGCTGAAATAATTACGACTGCGCCGACAGAATTGATTATTGTTAAGGACTAATAAATAGATAAACTGAATCAACTTTATTCTCGTATTGAAACTCAGGGAGTACAGAAAATTAGTGCTCACTATGAACAGGTTGACCCTAATTTACAAATGTTAAAAAATGATACCCGGCGAGGATTAACTTTACTTGTGCACTTGCCAGCTCATGTTACCAGGAATATTAACTTTGTCTTAAACGACCTTAAACAACTAGAGCCATCTCAGTATTATTATGCGGCGGATACTATTTATATTACTGTGATGGATATTCGGCGTGCGGTTCCGGAACTTTGTTTGAGTGAAGAAGAATTAGTTAACTATCAACAAGTTCTCCGAGAAACGGTTAATAATGTTGGCACTATTAACTGGCATTTAGCTGGATTGGTTTGTAGTCCAGGAGCAATCCTTGTTAAGGGCTTTTATTTTTCAGAATTGCAACAGCTTTGTAACGCTTTGAGAAAAGATTTCTCAAAAATGGGTTGATTTTAGATGAACGATACGAAACGTTTTCTGGTCATGCAACAGTAGTGAGATTTAAGAAAAAACTTACTCATCCGCAAGCACTTTTAAATGAAATTAATGGTTTTCGTAATATTGAATTTGGTGACTTCCAAACTAGTAAGGTTGATTTGGTAATTCATGATTGGTACAATCGCCATTCGCAATTGATAGAGCGTTTCTCGCTTAAAACTAGCTAATGGGATTGTTGCTTTTTTCTATTAGATAGTGCAAAATAATAATGAGATACTTCGATAGAGAACGGAATTACTAACTTAATTTAGTAGTCAGATTTCTGAAATACTACAAATGGAGGACTTACAATGGCAGAAGATTCAAAGATCATCTTAAGCAGCGAAGATCAATCTCTTGGTACGATTGAAGTAGCGCCTCGTGTTATTGAAATTATTGCTGGGGTTGCTGCAAGTGAAATTGACGGTGTTTCAAAGATGTATGGCTCGCTCGCCAATAGTTTTGGTGAATTATTGGGACGGTCTGATCAGCGTCGTGGTGTTAAGTTATCAAACCAGAATGATAATTTAATTATTGATATTGATGTTTATATCGATTACGGTGTATCTGTACCTAAGCTTGCTGCAAAGATTCAAGATCGGGTTAAGCAACAAGTAACCTTGATGACTGATTTGAATGTTAGTGAAGTTAACATTCACGTCAGAGGAATTGTTCAAAAGAAGGAAGAACAAACGGTTGATCCAGACGATATTTTTGGTGAACATGATGATAAGGCTGGTGAAAAGTAATGGTGGTTAACCGACATGTAATTCGTGAAGAAGCTTTTCAAATTTTATTTGCTAAGCAATCAAATCCAGATGCAACGTTGGCTGACATTTATGATTCATTACCAAATCATCCTAATAAAATTCCGGCCTACTTACAAACGCTGGTTGAAGGAGTTAGCGAACACCAAGAAGAGCTTGATTCACAGATTAGTCAATTATTAGCGAGTGGTTGGGAAATTAACCGTCTTGCTCAAACTGACTTAGTAATTTTACGGTTAGCCTTGTACGAAATTCAATTTGTGAGTGAGATTCCAACTGTTGTTGCCATTAATGAGGCATTGGAATTAGCAAAGTCTTATAGTAATGATAAGTCCCGTAAATTTATTAATGGCGCATTAGGAAAATTTGAACGTCAATTAGAAGCAAAGGAAAACAAATAGTTCTCCTAAAATAATTTTGCGAGAAAGAGAGGGTGCGAAAGAAAACGCAAACTCTCTTTTTTCCTTTAAACTTCTCTTCGCATTGATATGGTAAAATATTTTTAGTCAAACTGGAAAAGGGGAATGGCAGAATGGCAACATTAATTGATGGTCGTACCGTAGCCAAAGAGGTTAACGAAAACACTGCAGAGCGGGTAAAACGATTAGCTAGTGAAGGAATTGTTCCTGGATTAGCGGTAATCTTAGTTGGTAACGATCCAGCAAGCAAGATTTATACGCGAATGAAAGATAAAAAGGCCAAAAAATTGGGGATTCATTCTGTCCTTTCAACTTATCCAGAAGATATTCGTCAAGATGAACTTTTACATGATATTCGCCAATTTAATGCGGATGAAAACATTAACGGGATTCTTATTCAAGAACCTCTTCCTAAGCATTTGGATGGGGATGAGCTTTTAAACGCAATTGATCCCGGAAAGGACGTTGACGGTTTCCATCCTTTTAACGTTGGCTGCTTGTATAACAACGTAGATGCAAACTATCCTGTTAGTTGTACACCGCGGGGGATAATGACACTGTTAAGGCAGTATCAAGTAAACCTGGACGGCGCTCGGGCGGTTGTAATTGGAAGAAGTATCCTTGTTGGCAAACCAATGGCTGCTCTTCTTGAAAATGCTAACGCAACCGTAACAGTTGCCAATAGCCATACTAAAAACCTTACAGAATTAACTAAGCAGGCTGATATCTTAATTGTTGCTGCGGGAGTTAAGCACCTGGTTACTGGCAAAATAGTAAAGGAGGGTGCAGTGGTGATTGATGTTGGGATGCACCGGTTAGCGGATAAAACGTTAACTGGGGATGTTGACTTTGACAGTGTTGCACCAGTGGCAAAGATGATTACACCAGTTCCGGGTGGTGTTGGACCAATGACAATTGCGTCATTAATGGAACAAACTGTTGATCTTACGGAGTGGAGTCATAATGGATAGAAGTCAGTACTTAACAGTTAGTGAGCTGACAAGTTATTTAAAGCAAAAGTTTGATCGAGATCCTTATTTGAAAACCGTTTATTTGACTGGGGAACTTTCAAATTTTCGGCTTCGTCAGCGTCACCAATATTTTAGTATTAAGGATGAAAATGCGGTTATTGATGCCGTAATGTTTGAACGCCAATTTCGCAAAGTAAACTTCCGTCCGGAAACAGGAATGAAAATTTTAGTAGTTGGTCATATTGGACTTTATGAAAAGAGTGGCCGCTATCAGATCTATGTTGAACGGATGGAGCCAGATGGACTTGGTGCTCTCTACCTTCAATTTGAACAGTTGAAAAAGAAATTAGGGGCTGAGGGACTATTTGATCAGATTCCTCGACCAATTCCCCAATTTCCGAAGAGAATTGCTGTGGTAACTAGTTTGGATGGTGCCGTAATTCGTGATATTAATACCACGGTTCGCCGTCGTTACCCAATTGCTCAAGTAGTTTTATTCCCAACTGTTGTTCAAGGGGATAAAGCCGCTGCAGATATTGCACGCCAAATTAATCGTGCTAACCAGATGGGAAATTTTGACACGATGATTATCGGTCGTGGTGGTGGATCGCTAGAAGATCTTTGGCCATTTAACGAGGAAATTGTTGCGCGAGCGATTGCAGATAGTCAAATTCCGGTAATTTCTTCGGTAGGTCACGAAACAGATACTACCATTGCTGACCTGGTTGCTGATCAACGGGCCGCAACTCCTACCGCTGCCGCAGAATTAGCGACACCCAACCGGCTTGCTGATGTATTAATGGCCCTTCAGGATGATCAAGTCCGGTTGAACAATACGATGAAAAATCTGATTAATTTCGACCGGAAACAGTTACAAAAGCAATTACAAAGCTATATTTTTCAACAACCAAGTAGGCTATACGAGAACTATGCACAAAAGTTAGATCAACTGACGCAGACGCTAAATAATAATGTTAGGAACTTGGTGAAAGATCGTTTGAGTACTGTTCAACAATTGCAGGGGCGCCTTCAAGCTGTTTCTCCGCAACATACGATTGAGCGTTCTCAGGAAAAAGTTGATCAGCTTCAAAATCGATTGTTAAATAGTGCCAAGAATAGTCAGCAACAACGCCAACAGAAATTAACGGGTCTAATTCAACAATTAGATTCCTTGAGCCCCTTAAAAATTATGGGACGGGGATATACATATGTAACCTACCATGGCTCTGTTGTTAATACGGTTAAAGAATTAGAAGACAATCAAGAGGTTACCCTCCACTTTAATGATGGAAAAGCAACTGCAAAAATTACTGGAACGAAGGAGAAATAAAAATGGCAGAAAAAAAGAAGCCGACATTTGAAGAACAATTGAACCAACTTCAACAAATTGTTAGTCACCTAGAGCAAGGTAACGTTCCGTTAGAGGAGGCGTTGAGTCAATATAAAGATGGGATCGAATTAGCTCGGGCCCTCCAAAAGAAGTTGACGAGTGCTGAAAAGACATTAGGAAGTCTGATTGATGACGACGGAAACGAAAAGCAGTATGAAAAGGCAACTGACGATCCTAGTAATAACGGTGGCGGTAACCGGGGATACGGCAGTGATGATGAGCCACTAGGAGAGTAAATTGATGCTTGAACTTAAAGAACTAAAAGGGCTGATTGATCAATTTTTAAAGCAAAAAATGCCTGCTGACATCGATCAAGACACTTTGGCAGCGTCGATGGAGTATTCAGTTAATGCCGGCGGAAAACGGTTGCGTCCGGCATTAACGTTAACAACTGTTCAAGTATTAGGTGGGCAGCTTAATCAAGATGTTATGAAGGCGGCAACTGCCCTTGAATTACTCCATACCTATTCACTAATTCACGACGACCTTCCTGCAATGGATAATGATGATTTACGTCGTGGTAAACCTACTAACCATAAAAAATTTGGAGCGGGGATGGCAACCTTGGCGGGAGACGGTTTACTGACCATGGCATTTCAATGGGTAACTGATAACCAACTACCTGCTGACACCCGTGCTAATTTAGCATTGGCGCTTGCTCAAGCTGCTGGTCCAGCTGGAATGGTTGCTGGCCAAGCGCGAGATATTGAAGGAGAACATGAGCATTTGAGCCTTGAACAATTACAATACCTCCATCGCCAAAAGACGGGTGCACTTTTGCGGTATGCTGTCTTAGCTGGCGGAATTATTACAGGGCAGGATCAAGCGGTTAAGACTTTTTTAGCTAAGTTTGGTGCTCAATTCGGGCTTGCGTTTCAAATTTATGATGACTTAATGGACGTTGTTGGCACCACGAAAGAAATGGGAAAGGCAGTTCATAAGGATGCTGGTGAGCACAAGAATACTTATCCTGGATTATTGGGAGTTCATGGTGCTGAGGAACAGTTACATTTAGCATTACGGCAAGCAAAAAAGACTCAAGCAGACTTGAGTGAGGTAACTAACCGTGACTTTAGTGCGTATGACCAATTCTTGGCATACTTTAAATTGTGAGGATAATGATGGAAAAACAACGAGTTGATATTTTATTAGTAAAACAAGGCCTTTTCGATTCCCGCGAACAAGCAAAACGGGCCGTGATGGCTGGTGAAATTTTAGGAAAAAATAACGAACGCCTAGACAAACCAGGAGAAAAAATTCCCGTAACGACAACGTTGCATATGAAGGGTCATAAAATGCCATATGTAAGTCGTGGTGGCTTAAAGCTCGCCAAGGCATTGAAAGTCTTTAACATTAGCGTTAAAGATAAAACTGTGTTAGATATTGGTTCTTCAACTGGTGGCTTTACCGATGTGATGTTGCAGAATGGGGCAAAGTTGAGTTATGCCCTTGATGTGGGGACTAACCAATTAGTTTGGCAGCTTCGCGAAGATCCACGAGTAGTTGTGATGGAGCAGACCAACTTCCGGTATAGTAAGTTAGCAGATTTTGAACAAGGTCAGCCAGAATTCGCCTCGATTGACGTTTCCTTTATTTCTTTGCGCTTAATTCTTCCGCCATTAGCTAATATTCTTATTCCAGGTGGTGAAGTTGTTGCCCTAATCAAGCCACAGTTTGAAGCGGGCAGAGACAAAGTCGGTAAGCACGGGATTGTTAAGGATCATGCGGTTCATAAAGAAGTCCTCGAAGATGTATTAGCTTTTGCACAAGAAGATGGCTTCGATGTTCTTAATTTAGATTTCTCACCGATTAAGGGTGGTCAGGGAAATATTGAATTTCTTGTACACTTGAAATTACGTGATGAGCAAGGAAAAATTGCAGATCAAGTCAATATTGATCAAGTATTAGCACGTGCTGACGAAGAACTTAACCATAAGGAGTGAAAATAAATGAAGAAGGTTGAGCGTCAACAATTAATTCGCGAAATTATCGCTAAAAGTCAAATTGAACGACAAGATGATTTAGTTGCCGCATTAAAAGAAAAAGATGTTTATGCGACCCAAGCAACGATTTCTCGTGACATTAAAGAATTACAATTAGTTAAGGTTCCTGCTAATGATGGTGGTTACCGCTATGCATTACCTGCGCAGGGGAATATTGATAACCAGACGCGGTTAAGTACTGAGTTATCAAATAATATGGTTTCTTTAGAACGACAAGAGCAGTTTCTCTCAATTGTAATGCGTCCAGGAAATGGTCCAGTAATGGCTAGTCTGATTCGCCAATTAGAGATTGACGATGTCTTTTCGGTAATTGGTGATGATGCTGGGGTCTTGATTGTTTGTCGTTCAACCGATGCGGCAATTAATGTCGAAAAAATGTTTCGAAATTTAATAAATTAAGGGTGACTAAATGTTACAGGAACTAACAATTGATAATTTGGCAATCATTAAACACCTTTCGTTAGACTTTTCTGATCACATGACAGTTCTGACTGGTGAAACAGGTGCCGGAAAATCAATCATTATTGATGCGGTTGGATTACTTGCTGGAGGAAGAGGCTCACAAGAATATATTCGTCGTGGTGCGGATAAACTTTCTCTCCAGGGTCAATTTGCCCTCCCTCAGGATCCAGAATTTAATGAATTGTTGGATTCACTTGGAATTGATCATGAAGACGGAATCCTAATCATTTCCCGAGAGATCTATCGTCGTGGCCGAAACGTGATCCGGGTTAATGGCCAATTAATCAATACTGCAACATTGCGACAAATTGGTTCCCGATTAGTTGATATTCAAGGTCAGAACGAACACCAGTTATTATTACAGCCGGAAATGCATTTGGGGATGCTGGATCAATTTGCCCATAACGATATTCAAGAATTGTTGGATCGTTATCGGGTAGAATATCAGGATTATATGAAATTAAAGGCTGCCGTTAGTAAGAAACAAAATAATGAGCAGCAGTGGGCACAAAGATTGGATATGCTCCGTTATCAAGTAAAAGAAATTTCAGAGGCTAACCTAAAAGTCGATGAGGAAGAGCAACTAACGAGTGAACGTGATCGGTTAGAACACTTCCAACAAATTAATAACTCTTTGCAACAGGCTATGACGGTCTTTAATGGTAGCGATCAAGGCGCAGTCCTTGATCAAATTGCCACCGTGATGAATTCAATTAATGAGATTGCCGAATTTGATGATGCTTATGATTCATTGAGCAAATCGTTAAATGACGCTTACTATGCTCTTCAAGATGTAGCAACAGAGGCCAGCCACCAGCTTGATCTCCTGGAATTTGATGATAATCGTCTTGAAGAAATTGATCAGCGACTAACTACAATTGGCGATTTGGAGCATAAATATGGTGATAGTGTTAAGGATGTCCTTGATTATTACGCTAAAATTAAACAGGAACTCGATTCAATGGAAGAGGCAGCAGATTCAAATAGTGATTTAGAAGAACGGCTATCAACTGCTGAGGAAAAGTTAACTAAAACGGGTCAACAATTAAGCCAAATTCGCCAACAGGCTGCCCACCAGTTAACAAAACTTGTTCATCAACAATTGAAAGAATTGTATATGGATAAGGCAGTCTTTGAGGTTCATTTTGCTAAGCAGTCTCGTCCCCACTTTACCCCAACAGGAATTGATGAGGTTGAATTTTACATTCAAACTAATCCTGGAGAAACGATGGGCCCATTAGCAAGGATTGCTTCTGGTGGTGAACTTTCGCGGGTAATGCTAGCTCTCAAAACAATCTTTGCGCAAAACGAGGGTGTAACAAGTATTATTTTTGATGAGGTTGATACTGGAGTGAGTGGCCGGGTTGCACAATCAATCGCGGATAAAATTAAGGTGATTGCTGATAAGTCACAGGTTCTTTGCATAACCCACTTACCGCAGGTTGCTGCGGTTGCCCAACACCATTTCTTAATTCAAAAGCATGTTAAGGACGAACGAACAACAACGATGGTAACAATTCTTGATGAAACTCAACGAGTAAATGAATTAGCACGAATGCTTTCAGGCGAGAAAGTAACAAAGCTAACAAAAGAGCATGCTCAAGAATTATTAAAGATGGCTCAGGAATAAAAGGGAGTGAGACAGAACTAGCTTGCTAGTTCGTTTTTCGACGCGAAGCTAGCCTCTGGGACCCCCCGCAAGCACAAAGAGGCTCTAGTGTTCGGAAAATCCGAACACTAGAGCCCCTTTGTGTACTGCGCTGTAGTATTTTCAACTGTGTAGATAACTTATATCATAGCTTCCTTTTTTATTTCTTAGTCTAATTAAATATTTGCAATATAACGTATTTGGTTAATACCAACAACGTAGCTAACGTTATGGCTTTGAATTAAATACCGCTTATCCCCAATTTTCTTAACGGTACCACGGACATTAACTGGGTACCCAGCGTTATTAACTGGCATTAATTGGACAAGAACCTTAATCCCGCTGTTAATTGTCCTTTCCAAGAATGAGAGGCGTTGTTTTATCGGTTGGGGAGTTAGTAATTTAATTTGTTCTTTTTGAACTGAAAAGTCATTTTCAAGGAGTTGTTGTAATTTCTTATTAAGAAAAGTTGATGTTGATTTGAATATAGATTGTTCCATTTGCATTTCAAGCATCTCCGAACGTTTGTTTGTGGTTATAGTATACGAACAAACGTTCAAAAATGCAATAGTCAATTTAAAAATTGCCTTACCGGAATAGTTGATTTTAGAATTCATTTAGTGCATTATAGTAATAATACGTTATATTTGGATAGGAGTATCAGCATGGCAAAAAGGGGAATGTTAATCGTACTTTCTGGTCCCTCTGGTGTAGGTAAAGGAACAGTACGTAAAGCGATTTTTGATTCCAATGATAATGATTTTCAATATTCTATTTCGATGACAACACGGAAGCCACGTCCTGGTGAAAAAAATGGTGTTGACTATTACTTTGTTTCAAAGGAAGAATTCGAACATGAAATTCAAACTGGTGGAATGCTTGAATATGCAAAGTATGTTGACAACTATTATGGGACCCCATTAAAATATGTTAATGAGACCTTAGATTCTGGGAAAGACGTTTTCCTTGAAATCGAAGTTAACGGTGCGATGCAAGTTCGTTCAAAGTGCCCAGATGGTGTTTTCATTTTCTTAACACCACCTGATTTGGATGAATTGAAGCAACGTTTAATTCACCGTGGTACTGATAGTATGGAAGTTATTAACAAGCGGATTCGGAAAGCCTTTGATGAAATTCGGATGATGCAAAATTACGATTACGCAGTTGTTAATGACGAAGTTCCAAATGCTGTTGCTAAAATTAAGGACATTATCCGTACAGAACGGCTTCGGGTTAACCGAGTAATGCCACGATATCTTGAAATGTTAGGAGATTCAGCACAATGATTCTTTTTCCATCAGTTGATGAATTGTTAAAGCGGATTGATTCCCGTTACTCTTTAGTGATGCTCGCAAGTAAGCGTGCTCACGAATTGGAGCAGGGTTCCGCACCACTACTTGATCATTACTACTCAAGTAAGCCAGTAGGTAAGGCATTGGAAGAAATTGAAGCCGACAAGGTTACAATTGATCCAGATCACTTTGAAGACCTACAAGATTAGTTTTGAGTAGCTAATATTAAATTGAAGCATTCGTAATTTCTAGATGATTTATTCTCTGAGGTTACGGGTGCTTTTCTTTTATGGATAGTTATTCGGGCAGTAGTAAGGGAAAAGTGGCTCGAGAATGATATAATCGATTTTGGATTTGAAATTTGGAGGGTGTGAAATGGCAAAAATAGCGGTATACATGACGGGAGGGATCGCTCTTTACAAGGGAATTGAGGTAATTCGTTCTTTAGAAAAAGACGGTCACCAGATCCGGGTAGCAATGACCACGTCTGCAACAAAATTAATTGCTCCTGCAACATTACATGCGTTAACTCACGAACCCGTACTAACGACATTGTGGGAGCAAAGCAATTCTCCTGTTCCCCACATTGAACTTGCGGATTGGTCTGATTTTGCGATTGTGTTGCCCGCAACAGCTAATATTATTGGCAAAATGGCAAACGGGATTGCTGATGATGCGGTCTCAACCACTCTTTTGGCTACTGCAGCGCCAAAAATTGTTATTCCAGCAATGAACACCCATATGTGGGAAAATCCAGCTGTCCAGCGAAATATTGCTCAGTTAAAGCGAGATGGAGTGAGAGCTATAGAACCGGCGACGGGGATGCTTGCTGAAGGTTATGAAGGGAAAGGACGACTTCCAGAGCCAAATGAAATCATCAATCAATTACGTCTAATTATTAATGGCTCAGACAGAAGTCTCCTTTCCGGTAAACATCTTCTCATTACTGCCGGGGGAACCCGTGAAGCAATTGATCCGGTTCGCTTTATTGGAAACCGTTCTTCCGGAAAAATGGGGATCGCGATTGCCGAAGCAGCTGCCCATGCCGGTGCACATGTTGAGTTAATTCTTGGGCAAATTACGGTTCCACAACCAGTAAATAATCAGATCGAAATTTACCGCGTTGAAAGCACTGAGGAGATGCAAGCAATGGTGACAAAGCTGTTTCCTGCATCTGATATTTTGATTATGGCAGCAGCTGTTGCTGATTTTCGGCCAGTTCAAATTGCTGGTCAAAAGATAAAGAAGCAACCCGGACAGGAAGAGTTGGGACTGCAATTGGTAAAAACAACAGATATTCTTAAGACAACAGCCGCAAAGAAACGTTCCAACCAGTTTGTAGTTGGCTTTGCTGCTGAGACCGATTCTTTATTGCAGAATGCTAATAAGAAACTAGAAAGTAAGAACGCTGACTTGATTATTGCAAATAGTGTTGCTGGTAATGATAGCGCCTTTGGGAGCGATTTAGATCAAGTCACAATTTTGCAATTAGGTGCATCGCCAATCAAGTGGCCGAAAATGACAAAGAAGGAAGTAGCGACAAAGCTAATTCAGTTACTTGCTACAAAGATAAAGTAAGGTGAAATATGTGGCACAGTTAGCACAAGTAATTGTTGATGTTCCCACAATGCAAACAAACCAGCCTTACACATACCAAGTTCCCCCTCGACTTGAAAACCAGATTCAACTGGGGATGAGGGTTATCGTTCCCTTTGGTAATGGAAAACGGCAGGTTCAGGGATTTGTTGTGGGGTTAGATCAGCCAACAAAGTATGATGGTCAATTAAAAGCAATCAGTGCCTTGATGGATCTTCAACCGGTAATTAATGACGAATTATTAAGATTGAGTAAGTGGCTTGCTGACCAAACCTATGCTTTTTGGATTTCTAGTATTTATACAATGCTTCCTAATATGCTAAAAGCTAAGTCTACGCGGATAGTGCGGATAATTGATGAGGTTGACGAGCAGACCGTCTTTGATATTTTTCATGGTAAAAACGAACTTGATTTTGCAACAGTACAATCTAATCCACAAATTGTTAGTCGTTTACTTAAATTACAAAGACAAAAAAAGGTACGATTTGAATATGTAGTAGCGGATAAGGCTAAACCCAAAACGACGGTTGGTATTCAACCACAATTGGACTTTGAAGGACTCGAGGAAGCACGAACTTCACTTCATCCAAATGCCCATGCGCAGAATCGCCTTTTGTCTTACCTTCAAAGTATTGTTGGCAAGACAGTCAAACAAACGGATGCTGAAAAAGTTAGTGGATTGAAGGCGGCAACATTTAATGTTGGTGTTCAAAAAGGGTGGTTAGCAAAAGTACCGGTTGAAGTATATCGAACTCCTCATAGTCAGGAAAATTTGCCTGATGATGAACACCTTTCGAAGCCTTTAGAGTTGAACGATGAACAGCAAGTAGCGGTTAATAAAATCGATCAGGCCATTGATGATTCTCAAAGTCAGGTCTTTCTTTTAGAGGGAGTTACTGGTAGTGGAAAAACTGAAGTCTACCTGCAATCAATTGCTAGAGCGCTCCAAAATCATAAAACAGCATTGATGCTTGTTCCGGAAATTTCGTTAACTGCCCAAATTGTTAACCGGGTTCGTCGCCGTTTTGGTTCAAAGGTTGCGGTTCTTCATAGTGGTCTCTCTAACGGTGAGCGTTTTGATGAGTGGCGACGTATCGAACGCGGAGAGGCTAAAGTGGTAGTTGGGGCGCGGTCCGCGATTTTTGCTCCATTAAAAGATCTAGGAATTATTATTCTTGATGAAGAGCATGAATCAAGCTACAAGCAGGATGAGTCACCGAGATATCATGCTCGAGAAGTTGCTAAATGGCGGGGAAAGTATAATAATACTCCCGTTGTTCTTGGTTCTGCCACCCCAAGCTTAGAAAGTCGCGCACGGGCAATGAAGGGAGTTTACCAGCTTCTTTTGCTAAAACACCGGGTAAATAAGCAGCCGCTACCGCCAATCCAGGTAGTTGATATGCGTCCTGAAATTAAGGAACGCGGAGAGAGTAATTTTTCTCGAGAACTATTAGTAAAATTAACGGACCGCTTGGCAAGAAATGAACAAAGTATATTGATGCTTAATCGGAGAGGCTTTTCCTCGTTTATGATGTGTCGTGACTGTGGGGAAGTCCTGAAATGTCCTAATTGTGACATTTCTTTAACTCTTCATTTAGATAGTCACACGATGAAGTGTCATTATTGTGGGCATGAGGAACCAATTCCACGCTATTGCCCAAATTGTGGTAGCTGTGAAATTCGTTATTATGGAACTGGAACCGAAAAAGTCGAGCAGGAGTTAAGTCGCCTGATTCCTAATGCGCGGATTATACGGATGGATGTTGATACCACAAGACGTAAGGGGATGCATGAAAAACTTTTACGGCAGTTTGGTCAACACCAAGCAGATATTCTTTTAGGAACCCAGATGATCGCAAAGGGACTAGATTTCCCTAATGTGACTTTGGTGGGGGTCCTTAATGCTGATACTGGCCTAGGATTGCCGGATTTTCGGTCAAGTGAGCGAACTTTTGATTTATTAAGTCAGGTGAGTGGTCGGGCTGGTCGGGCTGACAAAAAGGGAGAGGTAATTATCCAAACCTATAACCCAGACCATTATGCAATTCGATTAGCACAGCAAAATGACTATGAAGCATTTTTTAAACAGGAAATGGCATTGCGTCATCAAGCGAGTTACCCACCCTACTACTTTACGATTCGGATTATGGCGAGTCATGAAGAAGAGGCAGTGGCCGCCCGTGCGATGACGAAGATTAAGCAAGAATTGGTTGATAATTTAATGCCATCAACGATTATTCTTGGTCCGACGCCAAGAGCAATTGCGCGAATGAAGCGCCGTTATTATTATCAGATTGTAATCAAATATAAGCAGGATCGACGATTGCACTCAACTTTACAAAGAATTCTTCAAGAAACTCAAAGTAAAGGACGAGCGGACGTCCAGGTCTCAATTGATCCTGATCCACAATATTTTATGTAAATGAAAGGATGACGTACTTATGTCAACATCAATCGTATTTATGGGAACTCCAGAATTTGCAGTACCAATTTTACAAAGCCTTATTGACACACCTGAATATGACGTTCGGGCTGTTTTGACTCAACCAGATCACCGGGTTGGTCGTAAGCATATTTTGACTCCTTCACCAGTAAAGAAGTTAGCCGTAGAAAACCAAATTAAAGTTTTGCAACCAGCTAAATTAGGTGGGAGTGAGGAAATGGCAGAGATCATTGAAATGCAACCGGATCTTTTGATTACGGCTGCTTATGGCCAATTCTTGCCAACTAAGTTATTAGATGCTGCCCAAATTGCTGCAATTAACGTTCACGGTTCGCTATTGCCTAAGTATCGTGGTGGTGCACCAGTCCAATATTCAATTATTAATGGTGATAAGGAAACCGGGATCACGATTATGTACATGGTAAAGAAGATGGATGCCGGAGACATGATTTCTCAACGTTCAATTCCGATCGAACCTGATGATGATAACGGGACGATGTTTAAGAAATTGAGTATTCTTGGAAGGGATCTCTTATTAGAAACATTGCCTGACCTAATTAGTGGTAATGTTCATCCGCAAAAGCAGGATCCCGAGAAGGTTACTTTTTCACCAAATATTTCTAGTGCTCAAGAACAAATTGATTACACAATGGCAGCTGACAAAATTGATGACAAGGTCCGTGGATTACGTCCGGCCCCAATTGCTAATATGAAAATTGATGGTTTGCGGACGAAAATTTACGATGTTACTCCCTTAGATGAGAAGACAAGTCTGGAACCAGGAAAAGTTGTTCGGGTTGATAAACACCACCTTGTAATTGCTGCTGGTAATGGAACAACTTACCAGATTAACGAATTAAAACCTGCTGGTAAGCAAAAGATGAATATTACTGCTTATTTAAACGGTCACCAAAACATTAAAGAAGGGATGCAAGTGGTAACTGATGACTAAGTTTACCCCACATAATGCTCGAGAATTAGCCTTTACTTCTCTAGAACGGGTGAGTAAAACACGGGCATATTCGAATTTACAAGTTGATGAAACACTTCGGCGACATGAATTGAGCCCTGCAGATCGGCGACTAGTAACAACGATTGTTTATGGCACTCTTCAGCACCAGCTTACTTTGGAATACTGGTTAAAGTCATTAACTCCTGGTAAAAAGTTAGATTCATGGGTTGAAACTCTTTTATTAACGGCACTTTACCAATTCCATTATTTAGAGCGAGTTCCTAACTGGGCGATTACTGATGAAACAATCAAGATTGCTAAACGACGTGGAAATCCGGGAATAAGGAAATTTGTTACTGGGGTTCTTCATTCTGCGTTACGAAATGGTTTTCCTGATTTTTCTGAAATTAAGCCCCTTTCAAAGCAACTTGCACTTACAGCTAGTGTGCCTCAATGGCTGGTTGAAACACTTATTAATGAGAATGGCGAGCAGGTTACTAAGGAGATCCTTCGGGCGATTAATGATCCAGCACACGTTTCAATTCGAATCAACACTAAAAAAAGCGATTTGAAGACTGTGAAGGAACAGTTAAGCGAAGAAGGGATCGAGACTGATGAGAGTCGTGTTGCGGCTAATGCCCTAGTTGTAACTTCGGGTAATGTTGTTAATTCTTCATTATTGAAAAACGGTACCATTACAATTCAGGATGAAAGTGCAATGCTAGCAGTTGAAAGCATGGATCTAAAACCACAATTTAAAGTTTTAGATGCCTGTGCGGCGCCTGGTGGAAAAACAGTACAAATTGCTGAACAGCTTTCATCTGAACAAGGTGGTGAAGTTGTTGCACTAGATATTCACCAACATAAGGTTCGACTAATTGGAAAAAATGCTCAACGGATGGGTGTTGAAGGAGAAGTTTCTCCATTGGCACTGGATGCCCGGAAAGTTACTGAACGATTTAACGATGAGGAATTTGATCGAATCCTTGTTGATGCCCCATGTAGTGGGATTGGCTTGTTACGGCGTAAACCAGAAATTCGATACACAAAAACTGCACAGGATAGTCAACAACTACATAAAATTCAGTTGGCAATTTTAAATGCGGTTGCCCCAAAAGTAAAAAAAGGCGGTATAATTACTTTTAGCACGTGCACAATTTTGCGGGAAGAAAATGACCATACTGTTCATGAATTCCTGCAGAATCATCCAGAATTTAAACTGGAGCGGACAAAGACTGCACGGGCGATTAAGGACGATCGAGATTCGGCAACCTTGACAATTATGCCGAGCGATTACGATTCCGATGGCTTCTTTATTAGTAGCCTTAAGCGAAATCTGTAGAAGGGAAAAGCATTATTTATGAAAGTTGCTTATCAAACAGATATTGGTCATCTACGGAAAGAAAATCAGGATCGGGTAGCTAAGTTTACTGCTCCTGATGGAACTATCTTGGTGGTCGTTGCCGATGGAATCGGTGGTAGCCGGGGCGGCGATGTTGCGGCACAGGTTACTGTTGATCACCTTGGTCGTCAATTCCAAGCGGCCTCACCAAACTCATCACTGGAAGCAATTCGGTGGTTCGCACGTGAGGTCCAATTAATCAACGACGAAATCTTAAAAAAATCAAAGAAGAACCCAAAGTATCAGGGAATGGGCACTACCTTGGTTGCCGCCATTATTTTTGAGCAGGCAATGGTAGTGGCTAATATCGGTGATAGTCGGGGATATGTCCTCCACGGTGATTTGTTAACGCAGGTCACGATCGACCATTCATTAGTGAACGAACTGGTCAAGCATGGCGACATTACAGAAGAAGAAGCCCGGAATTATCCACAAAACAACATAATTACTCGTGCTATTGGGGCATCAGCTGATGCAAGGATCGAAGTCAACCGCTTTGAGATTGCTCCTGGTGACCAAATTTTGTTGTGCACTGATGGTTTATCCAAGATGGTTACTCGAGAGCAAATGAAAAAGATGCTAGAATCCGAACTCTCGGTAGCAGAAAAGTGTTCGCAACTGGTTAAGATGGCAAATGATGCTGGTGGACTAGATAATATCACTGTCCTGATTGGGTTGGTAGAAGACCAGGAGGGGTAGTAAATGAATCCTGGATATAAGATCGGTAAACGATACAGGATTATTCGCACGCTTGGTGAAGGCGGAATGGCGAATGTTTATTTAGCGTATGATGAACTTCTCGATCGCAAAGTATCAGTTAAGTTACTTCGCCTTGATTTACGGGATGATCCAAATACGCAACGTCGCTTTGAACGCGAAGCAATGGCGGCGACCCAATTAAACGATCCCCATATTGTTGGGGTTTACGACATTGGTGAAGATCATGGAATGCAGTTTATGGTAATGCAATACGTTAAGGGGACTGACCTGAAGGCGTATATTAAGAAAAATTTTCCGATCCCATTACCACAAGTTGTTGATATTATGGAACAAGTGTTATCGGCGGTTCAGACTGCCCATGATCATGGAATTATTCACCGCGATTTAAAACCGCAAAATATTTTAATTGATGAAAATAAGAATATTAAGATTACTGACTTTGGGATTGCAGTTGCAGCTTACCAGGACTCATTAACACAGACAAATACGTTGATGGGTTCTGTTCATTATCTTTCTCCAGAGCAGGCACGGGGAAGTATTGCCACTAAGCAGTCTGATATCTACTCTTTAGGGATTATTTTGTATGAATTACTAACGGGGAAAGTGCCGTTTGAAGGAGAAACAGCTGTTTCAATCGCCCTCAAACACTTTAAAGAAAACATTCCATCAGTTCGTAATTTTAATCGGGATATTCCACAAGCATTAGAGAATGTAGTGATTAAAGCTACTGCTAAGAACCCGGCAGAACGATATCAATCAGCTGCTGCAATGGCGGCCGATTTAAAGACAGCATTAGATCCGACAAGAAAAAATGAACCACGACTTGAGCTTAACGATGAAGATGATGGTGAAACGAAAGTGATTGACTTGCCGAAACATCACGATAAGCAAGAATCACAGGATGCTGAAAAGCAACCTAAAAATGAACCTGAATCTTTCTGGCATCGTTATAAAAAGTATCTTTCGTTAGGAATTGGAATTGCTGTTTTGATTGTTGTTTGTAGCAGTGGTTGGTGGTTCTTTGGCCGAACTGTTGTAATGCCAGATGTGGATGGTCAAAGTGCTGTAAAAGCAGAGCAGACACTCCACAAGCATAATTTACGGGTTGGAAATATTACTCGCGGTTATGACCCGAATGTGCCAAAAAATCATGTGATCAGTAGCTCACCAAATGGTAGCGATAAAGCACGAATTAATAGTTATGTTGATCTAAAGGTGAGTCAAGGCGTCAAGCAAATGACAATGGCTGATTATGTTGGCTCTGATTATGATGATGTTGCAAGTAGTCTCCGGGCGAAAGGCTTTCACGTTGAACAAGTTAAAGTCCATTCAGAAACGGTTGATCCTGGACAGATAATGAAACAGAATTATGCGAAAGGAAAGACAGTTGCTACAGCTGCCCATACCATTCGCTTTGAAGTGAGTGCTGGAAAACCACAGATTAAAATTCCTGATTTTAAAAACCAAGATATTAGTGTTGTTCAGGAATTTGCTAATGAGCATAACTTACAATTAACCACTCAAGAAAAGACATCTAAAACCATTGCAACTAACCACGTCATTGCGCAAACACCTAAAGCGGGATCAACATTAAGTCGTGGCGATACACTAACGGTGACCGTGGCTAACTCTGGTAATGAGACAAAGACCACTAATATTCAGATTAATATTCCGTTTGACGGTAATGGTGGTCAGCATGAAAATCGTGTTCAAGTTTATATTAAGGACGCGCAGCATAACCTAACCATGCAATATCAAGATATTACAATTAACCAAGAGACAACGATTAATGTTCCGTTTACCCTTAGACAAGGAGAAACAGGTGCTTACCGGGTTGTTCGGAATGGTCGAACAATTATGAGCGCAACGAACATTACAGCTTAAGGAGGTAAAATGTGAAACAAGGGATAATTCAACAATCATTAAGTGGCTTCTACGATATCTTAGCTGATGGTGAAATTTACCGAACACGGGCACGAGGCAATTTTCGTGCCAAAAAGATTAAGCCAATTGTTGGTGATCGGGTAGAATTTGAAGATGGATACCTGCTTCGTGTACTGCCACGAAAGAATGAACTAGTTCGTCCACCAGTGGCTAACGTTGACACTGCTGTGGTAGTGACTGCGGCCAAGAAACCAACCTTCTCAACAAATTTGTTAGATCGCCAATTGATTGCCCTTGAGGCACAAAAGATAACTCCAATAATTTACTTTTCAAAGACCGATCTTCTTGACGATGACGAGTATTCAAAACTAGAAAAAGTTGTTGCTGGTTATCTAAAAATTGGGTACCGCGTTTTCTTTAGTCGCGAAGCATTTGCACCTGAACAGCTTCAACAGCTTAAAGAGCTTTTGCAGGGTCAGATTGTTACGATGATGGGACAAACAGGTGCTGGGAAATCAACGTTATTAAATCATCTTGCCCCCGGCTTAGACCTTGCAACAGGAGAAATCTCAACTGCATTAAAGCGGGGACGACACACGACGCGGAAAGTCAGCTTGATAAATGTTGCTGGTGCTTGGATTGCTGATACGCCTGGTTTTTCTTCATACGAAACTTTTGATATGACGGTTGAAGAGTTACCTAACCTTTTTCTCGAAATGAAGGGCTTAGCGCGAGAATGTAAGTTTCGTGGTTGCCTTCACTTAAAAGAACCTCAATGTGCGGTTAAAGATGCAGTAAAAAATGGTATAATCATGGAAAGTCGGTATGACAATTACGTTCAATTTCATAACTTGATTGCCAATCAAAAACCTGACTATGGTAAGAATAGGAAATGAGGGATTGATAAAATGATTAAAGTAGCACCTTCGATTCTCAGTGCTGATTATGTTAACTTACAAAAGGATATTGAAAAGGTAGACAAAGCTGGTGCTGAATACCTCCACATTGATGTAATGGATGGTTCATTTGTACCAAGCATTTCTTATGGACCTGGCTTTGTAAAGGCAATTCGTCCAATTACAAAGATGGTTCTTGACTGTCACCTAATGGTCCAAAAACCTGAGCACATTTTACCTGCATTTATTGATGCTGGTGCCGATATTATTGGGGTACAGGTAGAAGCAACCCAACATATTCACCGGGCACTACAAATTATTAAGAATGGTGGGGTAAAGGCAGAAGTTGTCATTAACCCGGGTACACCTGTAGCGATGATTGAACCGGTTTTACATATGGTTGACCAAGTTTTAGTAATGACTGTTAATCCAGGATTCGGTGGTCAAAAGTTCCTTCCTGAGACTGTTGAAAAGATTGCTAAACTTAACCAGATTAAGAAGAATAAGGGTTACAATTTCGATATTGAAATTGACGGTGGGGTAAATAATCAAACCGTTGTTGATTGTTATAACGCTGGAGCAACAGTAGCAGTTGCTGGTTCATACGTTTATAACGCTGATGATCCTGCTGGACGGATTCAAGCATTAAAGGATGCAACTAAATAAACTAGTAAAAGCATCGGGTGACATTTTAGTCAGCGGTGCTTTTCTTTTAAGGAGAGGTCAATGCGAGTAAATATTATGGTAGGGGGACCAAAAGACTTAATTCCCTTAGAGGAAGTTCGGGCTCGTAAGAACGAGAAATGGCTGGGTGTCGATATTGGGGCAACTCGTCTCCTTAAAGAAGGAATAATTCCGGTAGCTGCGATCGGTGACTTTGACTCGACAAATGACCAGCAATTTAAACGAGTAAGAAAGATGATTAATAATATTCGGCTATTTCCACCAGAAAAAGACTATACTGATACCCAACTTGGTGTGAAGAACGCAATTGAACTTTACCACCCAGATAAGATCTCAATCTTTGGGGCCACTGGTGGTCGGCTAGATCAATATTTAAGTAACCTTTTTTTACCGTTAGAAGAAGGTTTTCGCGACTACCTTGAAAAAATTCAGTTTATTGATAAGCAAAACATTGTTGATTACTATTTGCCGGGGGAATATGAACTTAGTATTCAACCTGGTTTTAAATATTTAGCATTTGTTAACTTAACTCCAGTGGTTGGCTTAACACTAGTTGATGAAAAATATCCATTGAATAATTGGAATTCGACGATGCCTTTCTGTTGGTCGAGCAATGAATTTAATGGTGAACGAAATCATTTCAGCTTTAAGTCAGGGATAGTAGCCGTCATTAAGTCACGTGATCTGGTAGCTAAATAGCCTGTCAAGGAAATTTACTTGAAAGAAAACTATTGCATTGTCACCCAGCCTATGGTAAATTGTTTAAGTGAGTTATAGCGCAGATGCGTAAAAACGAAAAAACATAGATGAGAAGAGGAGGGTACCACCAATGGCTAAAGATTTTATCAACGGTAAACGGACACGCTTTGGTAACAAGCGTTCTCACGCCCTTAACTCAAGTCGTCGTAGCTGGAAGCCTAACTTGCAAAAGGTAACCATTTTGGTTAACGGCAAGCCTAAGAAGGTTTACGTTTCAGCACGTACACTGAAGTCCGGTAAAGTGACTCGGGTTTAATTAAATCAAAAAATATGGTCGTTCAGTTTTGAACGACTTATTTTTTATTTAAAAAATAGTATATGCCCTTAACTATCATTAACCAGGCGACTTTTTTCATTTCGTCTGCTATGGTATTATTAATATGAGTTTTTAACAGTATGATTGCTGAAAATGCTTATTTTTAATGGGCATTGGTTGACCAAAATAAGGAGGCCATATAATGGCGGTTAAAATTAAAACACAATCTGGAATAATCGATATCGATAATGACGTGATTTCAGCAGTTGTTGGTGGCGCTGCTACTGATAACTATGGTGTAGTTGGAATGGCAGCACGGAATCCATTACGGGACGGTGTTAACCAAATCCTACGCCGGGAAAACTTCAGTCGTGGAGTTGTCGTTCGTCAACAAGATAACGGTGTTGCTATTGACGTTAATATCATCGTTGGCTATGGCACTAAGATCTCTGAGGTCTCAAAAAGTGTTCAATCAAAGGTAAAATATAACCTTGAATCGATGCTTGGCATTACAGCAAACTCAGTTAATGTTTGTGTTCAAGGTGTTCGGTCACTTGACGATTAATTTGCGTTACTAGGAGGAAAGATAATTGGCTGTAACTGAAATTACGAATCTTAAATTTGGCAAGATGGTTCAAGCTGCTGCTAGTAAGCTGAGCAAGAATGCTGAATTTATCAATTCATTAAATGTGTTCCCGGTTCCGGATGGGGATACAGGAACAAATATGACGTCTTCTATGGCAAGCGGTGCCAAATATGAACGTAATGCAAATAGTACCAAAGTTGGCGACCTTGCTGCTGCATTAGCTAAAGGCTTATTAATGGGTGCCCGGGGGAATTCTGGAGTTATTCTTTCCCAAATTTTTCGTGGCTTTGCTAAGGGAGCTGAAGGAAAAGATATTCTCAATGCTCAGGATTTTGCCGATGCCTACGCTAACGGTGCCAAAGTAGCATACAAGGCCGTAATGAAGCCAACCGAAGGAACGATCTTAACAGTTGTTCGTGAATCTGCTCAAGCTGGTTTGGAAAAGGCTAAAGAAACTGATGATGTTGTTGAAATTATGCATACGATTTATGAATCATCAACAGTTGCTTTAAAGAAGACTCCTGAACTATTACCTGTTTTAAAGCAAGTTGGCGTTGTTGATTCTGGTGGTCAAGGCCTTGTCTGTGTTCTGCAGGCTTTTGATGAAGCATTAAGCGGTAAAGTTGATAAGGATGACAGCTATAAGCCTGATAACGCTGAAGTCGATGAGATGGTTAAGGCAATGGACCACCAAAGCGTTCAAGGAAAGTTAAATCCTGAAGATATTCAATATACTTATTGTACCCAGATGCTTGTTCGTCTTGGTAAGGGTAAGCAAGTTAAGCAAGAGTTTGATTACGATACTTTCTACAACTACCTTGCTAAAATGGGTGATAGCTTACTCGTCTTGAATGATGATTCTGTTGTCCGAGTTCACGTTCACACTGAACACCCTGGTAAAGTATTATCTTGGGGTCAGCAATTTGGTGATCTTCAAACCATTGAAATTCATAACATGGTTTGGCAACAAGAAGAAATCATGGAACATGATGAAGAAGAAGCAGAACGTTCAGAAACGCCAATTGAAAAGGCCCGCGAATCTGCTAAGCCCAAACCTGAAACCGCAGTAGTTGCAGTAACATCTGGTGATGGAATTGCTAAGTTACTCAAGAGTCTTGGGGTTACTCACATTATTAAGGGTGGACAGACGATGAACCCAAGTATCCAAGATATTGCGGATGCAATCAATAGTAGTGAGGCTAAGCAAGCAATCATTTTACCTAATAATGGTAATATCTTTATGGCCGCTGAACAGGCTGCTGAAATTGCGGATATTCCAACTGAGATTGTCCACAGTAAGACTATCCCTCAAGCAATGACAGCTCTTCTTGAATACAACCCAGAAGCATCTCTAGAAGATAATCAAAAGCGTATGGAAGCAAACCTCTCCACTGTTAAGAGCGGTGAAGTAACCAATGCTATCCGTGATACTGAAATTGATGGTCAATCAATTAAGAAGGATGACTTTATGGGAATTGTTGATGGTAAGATCGTTGATACTGATCCTGACCTTAAAGAAGCTGCAATCAAGATGGTTAAAGCAATGCTTGATGAAGACAGTGAAATTGTAACAATCCTTTACGGACAAGATGGTGATAAGGAAACAGCAGAAGAGATTAAAGCCGCTGTTGAAGAAATGGATGATGAATTGGAAACCGAAATTTATGAAGGTGACCAACCAGTATATCCATACTTGATTTCCGTTGAATAATTTAAATTAATTATGGAGTTGGATGTAGAACACCAGTTACCTGATGCCCATCCGGCTCTTTTTAAAGTAGGAGGGTAGGATGATGAAGAGTCTTCAGGACCCAGTTTCAGTACTAAAGGGAGTTGGTCCCAAACGGGTTGCGGATCTAGCAACTTTAAATATTGATACGATTGAAGATTTGCTAACGTACTACCCAACTAGGTATGACGACTTTACGCCAAATGACTTGAGTACGGTTAAGGATAAACAAAAAGTAACTGTTAAAGGAAAAATTGTTTCTGAACCATTATTTAGTCGTTTTGGATACAGGCGTAACCGATTAAGCTTTCGGTTAAAAGTTGGTCAACAAGTAATTATGGCAACCTTTTTTAACCAGCCATATTTGAAAAAGCAGGTTGAATTGGAACGCCCCGTAACCGTAATGGGGAAATGGGATGCTACTCGTCAACAAGTAACCGGGACAAAGCTAGTTACTACTACGGGCACACCAGAGAATGAGTTTGGAGCGGTATATCCGGTAAATAAACATCTTCGGCAGAGTACTTTGCGATCATTGATTCGTCAGGCATACGAAGATTATCAGCGGGTGATCCCGACCTTACTTCCGACTACGCTTCGTCAACGTTACCGGTTGATGGATCGACGTGAAATGATTAAGGATCTTCACTTTCCGGAAAATCAAGCTCTTGCTAAGGCGGCTAGACGTACGGCGACTTACGAAGAGTTCTTTCTCTTTCAGCTACGACTTCAAGCAATTAGAAGGGCGCACCGGCAAGAGGATGGGACGCGGATCCTATATCATAACGATGAACTAAAAGAGTTTATTTCTCAGCTCCCGTTTGAACTAACTAATGCTCAAAAGAAGGTTGTTAATGAGATTTGTCGTGATTTACGTCAGCCAATTCAAATGAACCGCCTCCTCCAAGGAGATGTTGGTTCTGGAAAAACGATTGTTGCGGCGATTGCAATTTATGCCACGATTACGGCTGGGTACCAAGCTGCACTAATGGCTCCTACTGAAATCTTAGCAACTCAACATGCAGAAAAACTAGCGAAGGTTTTTGCTGGTACCCATGTTCATGTTGGCTTACTTACCGGTTCATTAACTGCTAAACAACATCGTGAATTAGTTAATGCGATCAAAAAAGGTGAGATTAACTTAATTATTGGAACACATGCTTTGATTCAAGAAGACGTAGAATACGCTAACCTCGGTTTAGTAATTACAGACGAACAACACCGTTTTGGGGTTAACCAGCGTCAGCAATTACGAGAAAAGGGAGAGCATCCAGATGTCCTTGCGATGACAGCAACACCAATACCACGGACTTTAGCGATCACGTCCTATGGTGAAATGGATGTTTCGGTAATTGATGAGTTGCCTGCTGGTCGTAAGCCAATTGAAACACGGTGGCTAAAGGATAAACAAAGTAATGATGCGTTAAAATTCCTTCGTGAACAGTTGGAAAGTGGCGCACAGGCATACGTTGTTAGTCCCCTGATTGAGGAATCTGAGGCACTTGATGTTCAAAATGCGACTGATCTTTACCAACGGTTAGCCGCTTACTTCCATCCCGACTACAAGGTTGGCCTTCTTCATGGTCGCTTAAGTGGGGATGAAAAGGATGAGGTAATGAAGGATTTTCAGGATGGTAAAATCCAAGTTCTTGTCTCGACAACGGTTGTAGAAGTTGGTGTTGATAATCCAAATGCAACGGTAATGATAATTTATAATGCTGACCGTTTTGGCCTAGCCCAGTTACACCAGTTACGAGGTCGGGTAGGTCGAGGAGAACGACAAAGTTACTGTTTGTTAATTGCTGATCCCAAAACAAATGAGGGAACAGAAAGAATGAAAACAATGGTTGCCATGACTGATGGCTTTAAAGTGGCCCAACGAGATCTTGAACTTCGTGGAGCAGGGGACGTTCTTGGTGCAAAACAGTCAGGGGTTCCTGATTTTAAGGTTGGTGATCCAATTAGTGATTTGAAGATTTTACAAATTGCTAAGGAGGATGCGACTAACCTGCTGGCAATCCCTCATTGGGATCAGGTTGACGATAATTTACCACTTGTCCTTTATTTGAAACGAAATCAACTCGAAACACACTTTGACTAGGAGGTTAATGTTAATGAAAATTGCTGTTGATGCAATGGGTGGCGATAATGCTCCCCAAGCGATTATTGAAGGGGTTGAAGAAGCGCGGGATCTGTATCCTGATCTGACCTTCGATCTTTATGGTGATCCAGATAAGTTTACGTCAATGATTAAGAATCATGAGCGTTTGAATATTGTAAAAACAACTGAAGAGATTGCAATGGGTGAAGAACCTGTTCGTGCCATCCGGAAGAAGAAGGACTCATCAATTGTTCGTGCTGCTAATGCGGTTAAGGAGGGGGATGCTGATGCCTTTTTCTCTGCTGGTAATACTGGGGCGGTTCTTGCTGCCGGAATCTTTATTGTTGGTCGAATTCGAGGAATTGATCGTCCCGGATTAACAAGTATCCTGCCAATTACTAAGCCGGGTGCTAAACAACAAAATTTTGTTTACCTTGATAGTGGTGCTAACGCTGAAAGCAAGGAGAAAAATTTAGTTCAATTTGCTTACCTGGGTAAGTTTTATGCAGAAAAAGTTCTTGGCGTTGCTAATCCACGAGTTGCGCTTCTTAACAATGGTGCTGAAGAGGATAAGGGAGATAAGCTACATAAAGCAGTTTGGCAACTCTTAAATGCTGAAGAGGGCCTCAATTTTATTGGAAATATTGAATCTGGCGACCTTCTCTTTGGTAAGGCAGATGTGGTTGTTAGTGATGGCTGGACTGCTAATGCTGCTTTAAAGGCAACTGAAGGAACTGCTAAAATGATGTTGACCTTAATTAAGGATGGAATCTTAAATGGTGGCCTTCGTGCTAAGCTCGGTTATTTAATGCTTAAGCCTGTTTTCCACCGGATTGGTCAAAAGATGAATACGTCAACATATGGTGGGGCTGTTCTTCTTGGACTAAAGGCGCCTGTGGTAAAAACTCATGGTTCATCAGACGCGACTGCAGTTAAGAATACTATTAGTCAAATCCGTACAATGATTAAAACCGGGGTCGTAGATAAAACGGTTGAATTTTTCAACCAAAACAATGAGTAGACAAGAAGGCAAAAAACGCCTAAAATAGTAGCGAACTAATAAAGAGAGGTAACAGTCAATGGCTGAAGATAAAAAGCAAGAAATCTTTAATAAGGTTTCAGAAATTGTTGCTGATCACTTTGATGTTGATCGGGCAAAAATTACCGATGAATTAAATTTGAAGACAGATTTAGATGCTGATTCAATTGACTTTGTTGAATTTGTTCTTGAATTGGAAGATACGTTCGGTGAAGAGATTGATGATGAAGATGCTGAAAAGCTAAGTACAATTGGTGAAGTAGTTAATTACATTGCCGAACATACTGCTGATTAATAGCTCTTGGAGGTCCGTGATGAAGGCTTGTACTTTGTCGCGGCTTTTTTCGCATCTTTAATTAAGAGAAAGGAAGTTTTTACTATTAAGGATTTACAAGACTACTTGGCCAAGGAATTTGATATTCACTTCGACAATCCTGATTTACTTGCGGAAGCATTTACTCAGGCCTCATACGTTAATGAACATCCTCATCAGGGACTCAAATTCTATGAACGGATTGAATTTCTTGGCGATGCCGTGTTGGAATTAGTTGTTTCTGAATATATTTACAAACGATTCCCAGAATTACCCCAAGGAAAGCTAACCCGTCTGCGGGCAGCGATGGTATGTGAGGATAGTTTTTCCAAGTTTGCTAAGGAATGCCACTTTGATCAATACATCCGCCTTGGTCATGGTGAAGAAATGGCCGGTGCGCGACAACGTCCAGGACTACTTTGTGATATTTTTGAATCCTTTGTGGGTGCTCTTTACTTAGATCAGGGACGTCCTGCCGTGGAAAAATTTGTCCGGCGCGTTATTTTCCCTAAACTTGATATGGGGTGGTTTGATCATGCCGTCGATGCCAAGACCAGCCTCCAAGAATTCTTACAACGTGATGGTGATGTTGAGATTGAATACCACCTTTTAGAAGAATCAGGGACTGAGAATGATCCTAAATTTAAGGTTAACGTATCAGCTGATGGTAAAGTTATTGGTGAGGGAATCGGTTCATCAAAGAAGCATGCTGAAATGCAAGCTGCTAGCCAAGCCCTTAATAAGTTGCGTCAAGAAGGTAAGTAGGTATTATGCAATTATTATCTCTAACATTGGATGGTTTTAAGTCCTTTGCTCAGAAGACGACAATTAAGTTTAAACCTGGAATGACGGGAATCGTTGGCCCTAATGGTAGCGGGAAAAGTAATATTATTGAGGCAATTCGTTGGGTAATGGGTGAACAATCTGCCCATCAGCTTCGTGGTGATAAGATGGCAGACGTTATTTTTAATGGCTCAACTGACCGGAAACCACTTAACCGTGCCCTTGTTTCAATTACTTTTGATAATAGTGATCATTACCTGGCAAGTGACTTTACTGAACTAACCATTACGCGAAAGTTGTATCGGAATGGGGATAGTGAGTACCTCGTTAATGGTCAAGAAGTCCGCTTGAAAGATATTACCGATCTCTTCATTGATTCTGGATTAGGGCGAGAATCATTTTCTGTAATTTCTCAGGGTCAAATTGAAGCAATTTTTAACGGCAAACCGGCTGATCGTCGTTCAATTATTGAAACAGTTGCTGGGGTTGCAAAGTACAAAAAGAATAAGGATACCGCGGAAAAACGGCTTAGTTCGACAATGGATAACCTGAACCGGGTTAATGATATTATTGCTGAATTAACAAGCCAATTAGAACCATTGGCTGATGAGAGTGCTCTTGCTGAGGATTATCTAGAGCAAAAGGGGCAGTATGATCTATTGGACAGGACACAAACCGTGCGCCTTTATGACCGGACAGATAAGTCACTTGTGAGCTTAAAAGATAAACTAGAAAATGACCAACGAATGGTTGATGGTTACAGTTCCCAACTTACAAAGTCAACAGCCAGTTTGAATAAGCTAAAGGAGCAACGAGCTAACCTCCAATCACGCAAAGATCAACTCCAAGCAAAGATTTTGACGAGTACTGAAATGATTGGGAAATTACAAAACCAGCAGTCAGTTTCTTCAATTAAGCGTGAGCAACAACTTCAAGAACGTGAGCGGTTAGCTGCACAACTTAAAAAACTTCAGGATCAGCAAACGGAAGTTAGTCAAAGTTTAGCTCAGGTCAATGCTCAGGTTCGTTCTCAAGAGGAGGCTATTTCCTCACACCAATCTGAATTAACTGCCGCAAAACAAATGAGCAGCAGTCAACGGATCCAACATGTTAATGCTCAGTTGGAAAAACTCCGGGGGACACAAGTTGATTTAATGCAACAAATTACGACCCTTCAAAATCAACGAGCTTTTCTGAAGAGTAACCATGAGCAGACAATGAATGCTCAACAGCAAAGTAATGCAGAACTTCAGTCAGCGCGTGAACGTCTAAATGACGTCAAGAGTCAAGAAAAAGTTACCCAAAAAACGGTTGGAAGTCATCAAGAGCAAGTTACCATCTTACAAAAACGCTTGGAGGCTCAGCAGAGTCAGCAAAGTCAATTACAAGAAAAGTACCAAGAAGCTCAGCGTTCATGGTACCGTTCCCTGGGAGATGTCCATTCACTCCAGTCACGGATTAAAAACTACCAATCAATGCAAGAAGAGTATTCGGGGTACTATCAAGGTGTTCAGAATGTTCTTAAGCAACGACAACAATTTGTCGGACTTGAAGGGGCAGTCAACGAATTACTTGATGTCCCTGATAAATATACAACGGCAATTGAAACGGTTCTTGGTAGTCAGCTGCAACAGCTGGTAGTTGATCAACAATTGACGGCTAAGCAAATCATTAATTATTTGGTTCGCCGCAGGGCAGGACGGGTAACAATCTTGCCTCTTGATACGTTAAAGTATCGCCAACCTTCAACAATTTTTAGTCAATTAGAATCATTGCCTGGTTATATTGGTCGGGCAACTGATTTGATTAAGTATAATGATAAGTATGAAGTTGTTGCTCAACATCTTTTGGGTAATACGGTTGTTGTCGATAATCTTGATCACGCAACGGTAATTTCTCGTCACGGTCACCACTACGTCAGAATTGTAACACTTGATGGCCAACTGATTAATGCCAGTGGGGCAATGACTGGGGGTGCCAACCGTCACCAACGGATTGGACTCCTTAGTCAAAAGCAATTAGCAAACCAACTTCAGGATGCCCTTGCTAAAGAACAATCAACTGCTAGCCAATTGGAAAAGCAGGTTGCTCAATTGCAAGAAGACCAAAAAACGGTTGGTGAACAATTACAGGATCTGCAATCAAAACTTCATCGCGCAACTGAACAACTTCATTCGGCAAGTGGTCAAGAGCAGGTGTTACAAAGTCAGCGTCAAGTACTTGAACGACAAGTTTCGGCACTTGAATTTCAATCAGGACGTCAAGATGATCAACACGGTGATTATGAACAACAGCTGACCAATAATGACCAGAAGTTAGCAGATGCCCAGCAGCAATTTGATACTAATAAACAGCAAATCACCGAATTGCAAGAGCAGGTTAAACAATTACAAAACGATGAGTCAGTACAGAGTCAGCAGCTTCACCAGATGGAACAATGGATTGCTGTTGCTAAGGAGCGGTTGCAACAGGTTAAGAATCGCCGGCATGATTTGCAGCAAGAGAGACAAACGCTTCAAATTAATATTGAGCACCTTAACGATCAGATCCAACAACTCAATTTGCAGATTAATAGTAATCACGCAGATAATGAATCCGATGAATCGGCGTTACGTGATGCTAAGCAACAATTAGGATCCGCAAAGCAACAATCGACGACAGTAAAGGAAAAATTAGCGTTGCTTGATGAACAGGTTACAACAGCTGAAACTAAGCATGATCGGCTACGTGAATTGCTAGCAGCTGCAACCAATGAACGGAACCAACTGGATGCTCAGCGAGTTCGTCAGGAGTCTCAAATGGATAATTATTTGAATCATTTGAGTTCACAATACTCAATGACAATTGGTGAAGCCCGAGAAAATATTAGTGATTTACCAGATGATCAACTAAAAATTAAGTTGAAATTACTAAAACGGGGACTGGATGACCTTGGTGAGGTTAATACCGGGGCAATTGCTGAATATAAACGGGTTAAGGAACGATATGATTTCTTGTCATCACAGCAAGCCGACTTATTAGCTTCGCGTGATCAGTTAAATGAAACGATGAGTGAAATGGATCAGCAGGTTAAAGCGCGATTTAATGAAATCTTTAAAAAAGTTTCTGCCGCCTTTGATCAAACATTTCAACAAATCTTTGCGGGTGGTCATGCTCGACTAGTTCTGACTGAGCCTCATGACCTGTTGACAACGGGAATTGATATTATGGCTCAGCCACCAGGAAAGAAGAACCAGCGAATGAGTCTCCTTTCCGGTGGGGAGAAAGCATTAACGGCAATTACCCTTTTGTTTGCCATTTTGAAAGTTCGTCCAGTGCCATTCGCAATCTTGGATGAACCTGAAGCAGCCTTAGATGAGGTCAATGTACAGCGTTTTGCTAACTACTTGAGTCACTTTGGTAATGATGGTCCACAATTTATTGTGATTACTCACCGTAAGGGAACAATGATGAATGCAGATGTCCTCTATGGGGTAACGATGCAAGAGTCAGGGGTTTCCCGGATGGTTTCAGTTGATGTTATTGATACATTAGATGGTTCAAATGATTAGAAAGAAGGCGTAGATTATGGGACTATTTGATATTTTTCGTCGTCATAAGAAACATGAGGATAATCAAGAAGAGGAAAGTCAAGCTCCAAAGTCTGAAGAACAAGTTGAAGAGCATGTAGAGGATACCGATAAGGATGACGTAGCCTCGCAAAGTGATCTTAGTGAGTCAGCTGTAAATGAAGATACCAAGGATGCTGAAAGTAATTCGACAAGTGAAGAAAGCGCAGCTGAACCAAGTACCGAGCCTAGTTTTGAATCTGATTCTGAATTGGCTGCATCACCACATTCAAATGGACAAATTGCAGAAGAAAGTGAAAGCACAGAAGATACTACAACGGTAGCTGAAGAGGCCACTGAAAGTGATACTCCTGAGCCTATTAGTTCCTCAATACCCGACTCAGAGCAAGTTGAAACTGAAGAAGTCGCAGAAACAATTACTAAATCAACTGAATCTTCTGAAGTTACAAGTGAGGCCGAAAGTGAGTCTGCAGAAACTGCAAGTGAAGCCGATAGTGAACCAGCCGAAGTGGCTACATCAGAAGAACCCGCTGAACCGGAAGAAGAAAGCACAGCCAAAAAGTATGATCACGGACTCGAAAAGTCACGGACTGGATTTGGTGCCCGATTGAACCGCTTCTTAGCTAATTTCCGGCATGTCGATGAAGATTTCTTTGATGACCTCGAAGATATGTTAATTGAGTCAGATGTGGGTTACGATATGGCGATGAAACTCAGTGATGAGCTACGTGAAGAAGTAAAACTGCAAAATGCCAAGAGTAAGCAGGAAGTTTCTAATGTTATCATCGAAAAGATGGTAGAGTTATACAATGAAGCCGGTAAAGATGAAAACGCTAATTTAAACTTTGCTCAAGAAGGACCAACCGTAATCATGTTTGTTGGTGTTAACGGTGCAGGAAAAACAACTACAATTGGGAAGATGGCAGCTCTCTTTAAGGGACAAGGCAAGAAAGTCTTGTTAGCCGCTGCCGATACTTTCCGTGCTGGGGCAACCGAACAATTAGATGTCTGGGCTAAGCGTGATGGTGTTGACATCGTTACTGGTCCAGAAAAAGGTGATCCTGCGGCTGTTGTTTTTGATGCTGTTCAAAAAGCAAAGAAGGAAAATTATGACATCCTCTTTGTTGATACCGCCGGCCGGTTACAAAATAAGGTCAATTTGATGAAGGAATTGGCCAAGATGAAGCGAATCTTAACGCGTGAAATTCCCGATGCTCCACACGAAGTTCTCCTTGTCTTAGACGCCACTACGGGTCAAAATGCCCTTAACCAGGCTAAGTTATTTAAGGAAAGTACGGATGTTACGGGAATTGTCCTCACTAAGCTTGATGGAACAGCGCGTGGGGGGATTGTCTTGGCAATTCGAAATGAGCTCCACTTACCAGTTAAGTACGTTGGATTAGGTGAAAAAGTTGACGATCTGCAGAAGTTTGACGCTAGTGAGTTCGTTTATGGTTTATTCAAGGATTTGGTTGAAGTTAATTAGGTAAGGGGTCTGCTTACTGATGGAAATTGAAAAGAATGAACGAATTAATTCACTGTTTGAATTTTATCAACCACTCTTAACGGAGAAACAAAACCAGTACCTTGAGCTTTACTACGCTGATGATTTCTCGCTTGGTGAAATTGCTGAAAACTTTCAAGTAAGTCGGCAAGCAGTGTATGATAATATCAAGCGAACAGAAAAGATCTTGGAAGATTACGAAGCCAAGCTACACTTAGATGCTGAATTTCAAGCGCGGAATAAACAAGCTGACGAAATCCAGCGATACGTTAAACAACATTATCCAAAGGATCGACAGTTGAATGAACTTGTGGGTCACTTGGAGAATTTGGAGGAAGAATAGAAGATGGCATTTGAAGGATTAACTGATCGTCTACAAAAGGCGATGGAAAAGCTGCGGCGGAAGCCTAAGGTTACCGAAGCAGATCTTCGTGAAACAATGCGGGAAATTCGGCTAGCATTACTTGAGGCCGATGTTAACTTCACCGTTGTTAAGGATTTTGTAAAGAAGGTTCGGGAAAAGGCTGCAGGTGCGGAAGTTCTTAAGGGATTAAACCCAGCCCAACAAATTGTTAAGATTGTTAATGATGAATTAACCCAATTAATGGGGGAAGAAGCAGTCCCTCTGAATAAGGCAGCCCATATTCCAACCGTAATTATGATGGTTGGTCTTCAGGGTGCTGGTAAAACTACCACAGCCGGTAAATTAGCACTTCGGTTAAAGGACGAAAATAAGGCACGACCACTCTTTATTGCGGCCGATGTTTACCGTCCAGCTGCCATTACTCAGTTAAAACAAGTTGCTGATCAGATTGATGTTCCGGTCTTTGAAAAGGGAACTGACGTTGATCCGGTTGAAATTGTTCGTGAGGGGATGGAAGTAGCTAAGCAGAACCATAATGATTACGTAATCATTGATACTGCTGGTCGTCTCCAGATTGATGAGCAATTAATGGACGAGTTAGCAAACATTAAGGAACTCGTTAACCCTGATGAAATCCTCTTGGTAATTGACTCAATGACGGGTCAAAATGCCGTTAATACTGCCCAAGGATTTGACGACAAGCTTGATATTACCGGGGTTGTATTGACCAAGCTTGATGGTGATACCCGTGGTGGTGCTGCCATGTCAATTCGTGCTGTTACCGGTAAGCCAATTAAGTTTGTCGGTGAAGGTGAAAAGATGACCGACCTTGATGTCTTCCACCCAGACCGAATGGCTTCCCGGATCCTCGGCATGGGGGACATGATGACCCTGATCGAAAAAGCGCAGAAGGATTTCGATGAGGAACAAGCCCAAGCAACGATGGATAAGATGCGTGAAAACACCTTTGATTTCAACGACTTCTTATCCCAAATGGATCAAGTGACTAAGATGGGACCGTTGGAGAACATTATTAAGATGATGCCGGGAATGGCCAATAATCCTGCCCTGAAGAACTTGAACCTTGATCCTAAGCAGCTGGATCACATTCGGGCGATTATTTACTCCATGACTCCTGAGGAACGGGAAAATCCAGATTTGATGAATCCAAGTCGTCGTCGTCGGTTAGCTGCTGGTGCTGGTCGGCCAATTGTTGAAGTTAACCGGATGATTAAGCAATTTAACCAAATGCGGAAGATGATGAAGCAGGTTACGAACGGTAACTTTAGCGGAATGCAAAATATGTTTGGTGGTCAGATGCCAGGAATGCCTGGTGGCCGGATGGGTCAAATGGCAATGAGTCACATGGCCCGGAAGATGAAGAAAGATAAGCAAAAGCGGATTAAAAAACTCCGGAAATTGCGTAAGCGTCGCTAAAAAATAGTAATTATTGTAATAAAGACTGGTTAGTAGGGCTAGTAAATTCTCTGTAAATGAGATTATTACTAGATAAGGAGACTACTAACCAGTCTTTTTTTAGTGGGGCGAATTGTCAAACTAAGTGCAACGGTTTGTCAAAAAATACTTCATATGGGGTTTCATAGTTTAACACTTTGCACGGACGTTGATTTAACTGCTTTTGGCACTGTTCAACGTCCAGTTCTGTATAATTATCAATATCTGTTCGCTTGGGAAAATATTCCCGGATTAATCCATTTGTATTCTCATTTGTTCCACGCTGCTCAGGCGAATATGGATCAGGCCAATAGACAATAACACCTAATCTTTCGCTGATTTCATCAAGATGAAGAAATTCGGTCCCATGATCTGGTGTAATAGAATGACCAAATTATTTAGGAATGGCCCCTAATAGTTCAAATAAGCCTTTATTTATCTCCTGCGAGTCCTTTTGCGCAACCTTTTTGATAA
>NZ_CALPCW010000003.1:0-191326 GCF_943193105.1 Limosilactobacillus agrestimuris | reverse complement strand
CGCCTGAGCGCCTGCCCCTGATGATACTGTTTTGTTGGATTAATCGTCTAACAAAAGTCGAGGGCAATGTGTGCGCTCTTCTTTCAAAGCCCGTGAGGCGGGGGGATCAAAAAGTTTTCAGCAAAATTTTCACAAAATTTATCAGCATGTAATTTTGCCGTGACATTTTGTCACACCGTGACTCTCAAGCCATTTATCGAAGTGTCGCTCATCATGCCCAAAGGGCTGTTAACAGGCCGTTTAACACGATTTCAAACATGCCATTAACATGCCATCATCATCCAATTAACGTCGTGTCCAACCGCCTGAGCGCCTGCCCCTGATGATACTGTTTTGTTGGATTAATCGTCTAACAAAAGTCGAGGGCAATGTGTGCGCTAGTCGACTGACTTTGTATTCATCAGTCGTCTAATGGTTAACAAGTCAATAACTGGTGTAACGTCTTTAAGTTCATTGCCTTGTCCTGTTCCGTAATAGGATTGTTCCCAGTCTGTCTTGAGCCTATGACATTGTCTACATATTGTAGCTAGATTTGTTACGTCTGCTTTTCTAGTAGAGTCATACTCAATAGGTACAGTGTGGTCAACCGTTTTGGAGTTTGGCTTATGACAATACTGGCATAAGTAATGATCCCGTTCTAACACTTGCTTACGTAATGATGACCAAGTACGAGTACGATAAAACTTATACTGATCACTCTTTGACGCTGTTCTGTTACGTGTTAGGTGGTTGTACTTACGTTGGTAGTTGGCCTGATGAGCTCTTGCCCAACGTTGACGGTTAGCCAAGTATTCAGCTTCGCGTTCATAGTGACGAGTGCAATAATGATCTGGATATTGAACCATTGCATGACATCCCGGTTCACGACATCTTCTAAAACGTGGCATGTCAATCACCCCTTTATCGTTAAGTTAAAGTAAATAGCTACTTCTTAAACTTTTTATTGAACTTGTGATTTCGATAGACATGCCACGTTGAAAGACCTAGTAGAATCAAAACGATCATAACAACGCTTAGAACTAACACAGCAAGAACAGGTAAAAATACGATCCACCATGACCAAGTAACAATTCCTGCAAGTTTTAGAACCGCAAAGACAATCGTTAAAATAACTGCAATCGTTCCCAAATCAATGCTTGAGCTATTATTCTCCATCTTTATCACCACCCGTATAATTGTCTATAGTGCGTTCGATTCGTTGTAAAGTATTAGACATTGACATTAACGAATGAGCCATATCACTGATGTATGACTTAGTTGTACCAGGCATTGACGCTTTCAATTCATCATCAGTAATCAAGTCATCCTCTACATTGTCATCATCAACTTGTTCATTAAGACTTTGTACATATGCTTGATAAGATTTGGCATATTCATTCAGCATGTTCAATGCATCTTTTAGCTTTTCATCAGTCATATAATCATATCCTTTCTATTAACCAATAAATAAAATCTGCCATTTTTGGCAATGCTCGATGGTGGAATCGAACCACCTACTCACTTGAGTTTTTTATTCAGAAAGTTTAATCAGTCAGGAAAGGATAAAAAGTGACTGAGCGAGATAGTTTTTAAGTAAGATGAGAGTAGAAAGTGAGGTGTTTGTGAGTAGCAAACCTGCACGAGCAAAATAAAAGCGCTGTGATAAGCGCCACGTGTTAAGCTTCGAGGTATCGAATGGATACCAAGCGTTCTTTATTAAACTCAAATAATTCCATCTTCCGTCGTGACATGGTGAATCCTTTCCGACGTTCCCAATTGTCTGACGGCTTTGGTGTACCAACTTGGAATGTAACAACTCCGCTGTCATCATTAACCACTTCCTTGTGGAAATGACCCCAAAAACAAGCGTGGTAGTCAGTCTTTGACCAAATTTTTTTAGCATCATTAGCAAATAACATTGGTAGACGTGATTTGGCAAAGTCACCATGAGCTACGAGGAATCCGCACTTATCAACGTTGAAAGCTGTCCATGTGTTGGTGGTGATTTCAAAGTGATCAACAAAACGCTGATATCGTTGCTTCATACCGACCGACCAAACGTATCCTAAGTCTGCATCATGGTTACCAGGTACACTGAGAACAACCACGTGATTAGACTTATAAATAACATTATCAAGTAACTCCATGAAAAACTTGGAGCCATCAGCTATTGCCTTTGGCATGTCAACTGGATCTAGTTGAGTTCCTTTTACAGTCTTGCTAGTAGTGACTGAATTGGAATGGAAGTAATCACCACCCAAGATAACCAGCACTGAATTAAATCCTTGATTCACAACATCCTCAATTTGATCAAGATATGTCTTCATTGCATCATAAGAATTAATTCCAAAATGCATATCAAAAAGCGGAATAATTAGCGTATTCCGTGCTTCTTTAAAGTGATGCTTATTCTTTGATTTGAGCGGTTTTACTGAAGCATTGATAGACTTAATAACGTCATCAATGGAATAACCAACCGGTTTGACAGTGATTTTAGTTTGATAACTTATTTTGTCTTTGGTTGGGCGTCCCCATTCATTGCTGACACAAGACGTAATAACAAATTTATCAGGATCCAACCCATGAGCCTTCAAAATATCTTTATCAGACATCTTTTGACCAGCCTTTACAGTAACCAAAGCAGATGAAGAAACTGTAGAAGATTTTGTAGACGTTTTAGTGGCCTTCTTAGTAGTTCTTTTGGTTGACGACTTAACACCTTTGGTTCGCTTTGCTTTGTTAATCTTTTCAAATCCCCAACGAACATGACGATAAGAAATACCAAGTTCTTTAGCAATTTGCTTCATCGTTAAACCATCAGATCGTAATTGTTGCAATTCATTTAAAAGTTCGTCTGTCATAATAATCCATCCTTTACCTTTAAAACGTCAAAAGCCGCCGAGCAATTGCTCAGACGGCTTTATATATAATTTTCTCACTATACTAATTATATTACACATATTGTCTTACGACTGCCATTATACTGCCAAAATACTGCCATTAGTTATTCAATGATATATTTAAATTAATTGAACAAATCCGATGAATTACCACCGCACAACATTTCACAAGCGCAATTTATGGACTAAATGAACGTCCCACGCATGGTTAATTGAGTCACAACAAAAATTTTAATTCACAATCTAACTTGTAGTGCGTGCATCCCTTGGGCGAGTAAGGATTAAGAGAGATCACAACAAAAATGTGCTGAAGGTCGCTCCGTTATATATAGAGAATTAAGATGAATTAATATAAGTTACTTAACTACTATTAATTCTTTATATAATAAATACTAGATTTTATATAAAATGGTTGTGATTAACGTATATGTACGATATATCGCACTTCTACTGCACAACAAAAATATTTTGGGCTTGCCAACTTTTTGTAAAACCTTATTATATCAACGTTTAAAGCACCTAAAATCACAACGCTACTTTTCACACTTTTGTTGTGCTGAGCTGCTGATGACGTCAAACAGCCCTCAAACAGCTTAACCAATCGTTCCAACAAAAAAAGATCCAGCCATTTCTGACTGGATCTGATGATTTGTTATACTGTTTGCTTATCGTTTAGTAGCTTGTACGCTTCCTGTACAAGTTGGCCTGCGTTGTACGAATAAGCAAAGCTTAAAAGTGCCTGCTTTTGCTTTCGATAGAACGTCCGTTCGGGAATGTACAATGACATACAAATCTTGAGTGGCCGTTCATTTTTCATAAACTCACGACGAATGATAGTGCTCTGCATGTCATCCATCAAGTCCAATGCGCGGTTAACTCGGCGAATTAGCTCTGCAGCATCTGCAGCGTTAATAAGCTTTAGCTCTTGGCTGTTACTCGCTCCGGTTGCCTTTGGCATTCCATCCATTGATGGTGAGCTAACACTCTCTGCCGATTTCCGCAGAAGCATCGCCCGGCTCAGCGTGTCCGACAAAAAGTATCGTGTGCAACTAACAATTTGGTTATCCATTTCTTTACTCATAATAATCTCACCCTGTCATCTTTCCTGTCTTACTTGTGGTTATTTACTGCTTGAGCCTTCTTGATCACAGACTTAGTGACCGTATCAAACATGCTTGCCCAATCCTTGGTGATGTTTTCTGATTTGACACCTGTTTGACGTCTTGGATCTAGAAGTGTCACGGCGGGCTTGGAGAAGGCTGAAGTATAGGCATCTGAATCAAAACTAAGTGCTTTATCGATCTTTTCCACTTGATGATCGCTCAGCTGTTCACGACTGTTAATGGTTAACTGGTTAAATAGCTCTTCAACCGTCTTTTCACGTATACTTTCATCAGGTAAGACCACTGATGAATACTCGGTCTTAACGATCTTATCAATCGCATCACTAAAAAGACCGGGCATATAATCGTTAAAGCCTTTGAGATAAGGAGATGCGGTGATACCCAAATAACAACGTCCACGATTCGTGTTAGCTGACACCAGTAGATTTTCGGCAATATCGTGGAAATTCTTTGACGTAAATGGGTGATTAATCCCAGCGTCTTTACAGTATTGTTGATAAATCTTGTATAGCTCTCCCTTTTGGATCCATCCCCTCTTATTTGCGACTAACCATGCAGAACTGGTGTAACGTTTGCCGTAATTCAAATCGTCATCAGAATAAGAGCCTTCAATCAATTTGTGATTTAACGCTGTCGGAACTAACCGATTCCAGAATTCTGACATAGTAATAATCCGGTCAAAGAGGAATTGAGTAACGCTATTTGCACCAAAACGATAAATTGAAAGTGCTGCTTTGATTGATTGTGGGTAGTCATCAAGCGGATCTTGATAGATTCGTGGTGCCTGGTCATCAGTGATTTTACCCGCTTGATATTCAGCACGTGCTTTTTCAATGATAGCTTTACGTGCATTTCGTTCACTAGCAGCTTTTACACATCCTTGTACCAACCACGTTAAAATGCCCGGTGCTTCTTTCTTTAACTCATCAGTCAGGTGTGGATCATTTGCTAAGCTGTTGGCTGCGATTTGGTGGTTGAAAGGGATGATAACCAGCCGTCTCATTAACGCTGCACTGGTTGTGTCTGACTGAGGAACGTCGTTAGCTGCAATGAATAAGGTGAACTGCGGTGTTAAAGTGAACGGCTTCTCATTAAGTCCACGCGCTTGCGTTTTATCTTGACCAGTGAGCGATTTGATAAAACCTTCTTCAAATTTTTCATTTCTAGCTGGTTCTGTTGTTGATACAAACCTTTTTCCGGCTAGTTGAGCAAGTGCTGGTGACGGACCGTTCGCATTTCCTCCAAACTTAGACGTTAGGAAAAGGTGAACGTCAGTGGCAAGACTGAATCCACTTCCGTCTTCAACGTCACCACTAAGTGCATAATGAATTGCACTAATGAGAACACTCTTACCATTGCGTCCTTTTGGTCCCCAAAGTACAAAAAATTTTTCTCCTTGGTCGTAACCAAGTAGTGAACACCCAAGCATGTACTGAACGTAAGAAATTAACTCTTTGTCATCTTGAAAGGTTTCTTTTAAGAACTCTAACCATCGTGGTGCTTGAGCTTGAGGGTCGTATTCGTGTGGTACACATTGAGTGAAATAATCAGATTCTTTATGGTCTTCTAACTCACCAGTTAATAAATTAATTTCCCCATTAGTTACGTTCAGCTTTGTATTTTCCATGTTGTATCGTAGGTTTGAACGTCCAAGTAGTTGACCAGTCTTTGATAGGCCAACGATTGCGGATGCACCAGCTTTACTTGCAAGACGTTTTAAGAACTTACCAATATCTTTTTCCCTGTTAGCAATGCCAAAATCGTACTGAGTGCCGGCGAAGCTCTCAACTTGACTAACGTAAATCATTTGCAGTTGATCAACGATTTGGTAGATTTGAGGGGTGTTATCTGGTGCTTTTACCCATCGGGTGGTGTCCCAAATCCACCAACATTGGCGGTCCAAGTCGTAAATCAAATGACCCTTAGCAACCGCCGATAACATCTTAGCTGCACCAAATTCAGTGTAGTCAAAGACACATCCGTTTTTTGTCACATCATCTGCCAAACAGTAACTCCACGTAATTTCATGCTGGTTAATAAACATTCCAATCGTGGTTGTCGTCTTCTTTTGACGTCCTGATTGTACTTGTTGTTTTCGTTCTTCATCAGTACGACGCTTGCCGGTCTTGATGTCAAAGAACGGATCATCTTCATCAGGGATGAGTGCCTTTGCCTTTGCAACAATTTCAGGTTTGGTTCCTGGTTCAACTTTTCGATCTGGGTCTAGTGCCCATTCTTTCATTTGAGAAGCGGTTGAGTTGTTAGTTAAAACTTTACTCATAAAAATTATCCTTTCCATTTTCAACAGAAAGGATCATACAGCAATGTGATATAATAGTGCTGTAAGATCCATTTCGGCTTAGTTCCATAGTTTTGATGTTTTGGAGATTACATTTGGATTTGACTGATTGAGTAGTGACGGCTACTTAATTGGTCTTTTTTTAGTTTAGTCAATGTAATCACCATAGTAATCATCCTCTAAATCTTCTGGGTCGACACCATGCTCGTCAGCATCTCCAAAATATTTATAAGCGTCATCACGCATTGCAGCTTCTTGACCCATCTCATAGTCGATAAGCTCATTCTTTTCAGCTTGTGACAAATCGTCAAAATCTTCATCAAACATAGTTATTACCTCACTTTACTAATCCAATGCTTTTAATGCTTTTTCGTATTGCTTTTTTAACGCTCCGGCATGTTCTTCTTCGTCAATGCCACCAGCATTAATTGCTTCATCAGCTTCACAATCCAACATGTAGTCTTCCAAACTGTCAATCTGGTGGCTAATCATGCGTTTAATTGCTTCTTTCATTCCAGCTGGATCCAACCAACTTTGCTTAACCTCGTTAACCAACTTGTCAACTTCACCATCATTTTCATGCCACATCAAACTACTTAAATCCTTTTCCATTGTTAACAACTCCTTTTTAATCATTGAATAAGTATGCCAAATCGCCTTTAAATTCATGAGACTTTGCACCACCGTGAACATCTGGTGCTGGCGTATCAGCTTTAACTGGTTCGTCTTGTTCGTCCTCGTCATCTTTCATCTTAACGATTTCAAGTCGTGCAACATCCGTTTCAGTACGATTATTTGGTAGTGGATAGTACACGATCTTGAAGTGGTCAAATGATGGACTAGCTGATACCGACTTGACACCACAACCATAGCTTCCATAGTCATGAACCCGCTCGAACAATTCATGCTCAGCCTCTGGACGTGTCAACTTTGACCGCAAAACTTTTCCGTTCCTAACGACTTCCCAACATTGTTTGTTTAAGTACGACATAACAATCTCACCTTTCTTTTAATCAAACACCTTTTCAAAATCTTTAAAATCTTCATCAGTCCAATTGGTTTCTTGATGAATGCTCCAACCAACACCATCTTCATCAATGAAAGTCTCATAAGGTGATTGGGGGTTGCTGGTGACTGGAGTAACAAAGTTTCCAGCTCCTTCAACCATCTTGATCACTGAATCTTTGCCAAATCCATCACCATAGAACTTTCCATCTTTCCAGACACTATAAATCGTTTCCATAGGCATTCATCCTTTCTTACTTAGTGCCAACAGTCAGATAGTAGTAAGGATCTTTGTGCAATTCTTGCAGTTCCTCAACCTGACCATCAGCAACCTGATTGAAACTGAAACCAAAAACCTTAAAGCTAATCTTCTTCATAAAACTCATGTTAATTACCTCACTCTTAATAAATCCTTTGCTAACTAGAAACCTAAATTGCTAACCTTGTGACGTACTCGGTTGATGCGTTCGAGCTCACGGTTAGTGCTTTCCATGTCCATACCAAGCAACTTTCCCGATTCAATCGTCATGTCAAACAGTTTAGTTAACTGTTCATTGATTTCACAACGCGTTTCGTTCATCTTTTCATGTAACTCACGATACTTGGATAAGTCTTCACTCGTTGAAACTTTCAAAGTCATAACTCTCACTTCCCTTCCTTGATTACATATATAGTATAACACCTAAAAATCACTCCAAACCGCGCTACATCAACGATTAGACGACCCTCTGAGGGGCATTTACTTGCTATTAAAAACTAAAAATCACAACTCACAATTAATTGTTGATTTTTTCAATTTTGATGGCTCATGGCTGATTACTCCTTTGATTTCAGGCTTGACATCTTGACGTGGATTTTCGGCCACGGAATGGAATTTATCCAAAACCAGTATTCATCATGGTTTGCGCTCCATAACTCATGCACGTCTTCGTCTCCGTGAGACTTTGCTTGAGCAAAAATCTTGTGATAAGGCGCGGTGAAACGCTGAAAGTCAAGCATTGCGTCGGCTTCGTTCTTGTAGCTCGGACTGATTTGCCAGTGTGGGTTCAAGCGGTCGTCAATCGTAAATAATACAGTCATTTTCTTCATAATTGGTCTAGTCCTTTCATCTAATCCTTTCCAAAAAGTTCATCAATCTGTCCATCAGTAACCTTATAATCAGTAGGATCTGTGCTTAGCAAGTCCACCCAATCTAAATCCAAGTCATCATACATAGGCATCACCTCCTCATTAATCCCACGACTTGCTAAATTCCTTATCAGCAAACAATGCTGCAATACCACTAACCTGCTTGAGTCGTAATAACTCATCAGCTGACATACCAATATTCTTCATGATCCACTGGTCTGACATCCCCGAATCCTTTAATTCCTTCACAATGTTAACCATCAAATCGACATCGTGAGTACCACGAGCTCGGTTGTGTCGAATAGTTGAAGCAATCCGGTCTTGAATTGGTTTGTCAATAACTGAAACAGGCAGTAAACCATGTTCACGTTCATAGATATCCTTGTGTTTCAACATTGTGGTGTAACGGTGGTATCCATCAACAATTTCATAACGTCCGTCCGGCTTTTGATAACAAACAATTGGCATTGTGTAACCGTCATCTTTAATTGATTCGTATAATAGTTTGTCTTCAGGGAGAGCCATCTTGTTTGGGTTATATGAGTTGGCGTCAATTTGTTCAACTGGTACTGGACGAACATTGTAAGCTGGTGATTTAAATTCTTTCTCTGTCATTTTAAGCAACCTCTTTCTTCATGAAGTGAATTCCGTTTTTGTTGGTGTGATCTAGTAATAACCCGCATTTTTCAAAAATTGGTTTGCTCATATCGGTGGCAAATGCTGTGACTCGCTTTGGTGTAAAGATGAAGATAGCTCCACCCAAAGCCCAATCAGTGAGCTTGCTGCCAATTCCTTGACCACGATACTCCTTGGCTACGAATAGCCCTTTGATTCGTAACGTTGTCTGTCCAACAATTCGTGCTCCACAGCAACCAATCAGCTTGCCGTTGTTATAGGCTCCCCACCACATGCCGTATCCGTCAATATCAACACGTTCTTTATCAGCATGATTTTGCTTCAGCATTTTAGTTACTTCTTTGCCATTAGTTAAGCTATATTCAATGTCTGTCATTATTAACAATCCTTTCCTACAAAATATTCTGATACTTCTCAATTGCATGTTTACGCTTCTTAATTTCTTCCTTGGTTTGTGCAAATCCCATATATTTGCAAGCAAAGTCATTTTTCATAATACAAATGCACATCCGCTTATAAGTTGGAATCGCGCGGAAGTTGTCAATTGTGGTGTCATCTAAGTAATCATCAAATTTGATTACTTCCTTGTCCTTCTTACCCCGGTTATTAGGCTTCCCGGTTCGAATCACTGGCGCGCCTTCATCAACCAGTTGCTGAATTGTCTTCTTATCACGTGCACCACCAACTCGCCAACTCTTTTTTGAAGCTTCTAACTTCTTTAGATAATTCTCTTTGGTTTGTTCTGGTAGTGTGTCTAGTAAGAAGTACATGTATTGCTTCCAGGTGAATCCATCCGGCTTTTGGATCTTGCGCCAACCCATAATCTTGGTATCACCATACGTTCCAGTAAAGTCAACACCATTCACTCTTCCAATCATCTTGCTCCAAGTATTCGGATCAATCGCCTTATAGAGCTTTAATGATGCTTTTGCATAATCGTTAAAAGGCGATGCAACACGCATATCGTCAATTTTGACACCTGCTTGGTACATCAAATCGTATAAGTGGTTATACTTCCAACCTTGCCGGGCATTAGCGATCCAATCATCTTGAGTGTTCCAGTCATAAATTGGATAAGCTGCAACATAACCTTCCTTTTTAGTCACCCACTTCTTACCGTCATACTGGTTAACCTTCTGCTTGCTGGTGATTGCTGATTGTCGGTTTAATGATTCACTTGCTTTGATACCAACAAGTACAACTGACTTGCCGTCATTTTGATTAGCCCACCAGGCATCAAAGTTATCTTGCACTGTGTAGTCCCAGTCGTCGTAATCAAACTGCGCATTGTCCTGGTTAATCACATAAGGTTTGTCTGGCATTTGACGTACCCAGATTTTTTCTTTTGACTTTTCCCAAGGCACCCAATGGTTTTGAAACATTGAAGTTGAACACTGAGCCTTGATTGGTAGACATAACCAATACTTTTGAACTTCATTTGGCAAGTCTTCAAATGTTTCAGTTACATAATCGGTAGTCATTTGATACTGTGCCTCGTAATCTAAGGTATAAACCGCTAGTTTGTCGAGTTGATCATGCTTCTTTGCATAATCAAGTGCTAGATTGAGAACAACACCAGAATCCTTACCTCCGGAAAATGCAACCATTACGTGATCGAATTCATTAAAGATGTATTCAATCCGTTTTTGAGCTGCATCCCAAACAGTTTCATCACGATAATGTTTAACGCTCATTATCATCAATCCTTTCGTTCTTTTCATTATTAATTATATCATGTGGAAACGCCGTCATATCAAGCTACAAGCGGCGTTTGATCATCCTCTCACGGCGAATTACTAGCTCTCATTTTCATAAAAGCACAACCTCACTTTTATCTCTTTAAATCATCATCAGCTTGTGTATTGACTGGTTTAATTGGATCTGGCTTATGTGTTGATATGTCAGGTAAAACTGCGCTCTCTTTTTCAAAAGCCATCTCAATTTCATCTATTGTTATCGGTCGACTTGTTCCACTGGTTGGTGTGAACAGCCTGGGAAGATATCCGACATAGGTGTGATCAGTATGAACACTGATTAGTGCATTTGGTAGCCAAAAAGTCTTCATAGAATGAGGCAACTTGATTAAACTAGCTTTACCCGTGTCATATCGAATCTGGCTGTCATTAAATAGGATTCTCATGATGTTACTCCTACAACAACTTCTTAAGCTGTTCTTTCTTCTTGTGTTGGGATGCAGCCTTGAAGGACTTTAACAAGGATCCTTTACCTGAAATGTTGTGGTTCATCATTGACTCAAGGCCAACATCACCATCAAGATACCAATAGGTGACGTCTTCTTTTTGACCCATTCGGTAAGTTCTCCGTTTGGATTGTTCCAAAGTGGCGTAATTCCAGGTCTTATCATAGAAGATGGTGTACTTATAACGTTGTAGGTTAAGACCTAACGAGCCTTTGCCATAAGTCAGAACAAGTGCTTTTGGATATCTTTCTTGTAGCTCTTCACGCGTGGCAATGAATTTCACGAAGATAATTGTTTTATCCTCTTCAACTTCATCTTTCATCAGATCATCCAGTGCTCTGAGCTTGTCATCATCCAAGCTGTAACTTTGTTGCATCTCTTGAAAAGTACCCAAAACGCTAACGTCACTCATTTCTTCGATATGCTCTATCAGTTTGTCTTTGAGCTTTTGATAAAGCGTATCATCGTATACCCAATAGTCTTTACGCTTTTCATTGGAGCCAACATTGAGGTTCAATTTAGCATCAAACACATAAGGCTCAATCAAGGAGTACAGATACTCAAGGTTGGCATAACCGCTGATGAAAGTTTTAATGGTTGCATGATTCTTTTGAACTTTCGTGTATTCACAAAACTTGTTCATAAAAGCATTCTTGTCCATCTTCAAAATCTTTGGACTTAGAAATGTCATTTGAGAATATAAATCAAGAATGTTTTTAGATAGCGGTGTTCCGTTCAGGATCAGCTTGTAATAAGCCTTTTGACCAAGTTTGATCACTCGTTGAGTTCGCTTTGCATAAACATTTTTAATCTTTAATGATTCATCCACCACAATGAACACTCGCTTGTACTTGTCAAGTTTGTTGTATAAGTCCATATAAATTCGATCAGATGCACCAATTGATTCAACACCAACGATTTCATGTGGCTTATCAAAGTCCCATTTTGTGAGTTCATCTTTCAGGTTGTCCTTGGTTTGAAAAGGAACAATCCACAAAACAAAATCTGATTGTGATGACTCAACTAACTGGATTGCGGTTAAGGTCTTGCCAGTTCCTGGCTCCATAAATAAAGCACCAACTCTTAACTTCTCCAGTTTGTCGATTGCTTGCTGTTGACTAACGCTTAAGACTGTCATCAGCCTCAACCTCCTTTGCTTCAATATGCTTTGGCCGGTGGTGGAATTCAGTTAAATTAGTTCCAAGGTCGTTGTCATGAGCATACTTTGAAATCTTCTTTTCATCACCAAACTTGGTATGAAGTTCTTTCAAATCAATCTTTTCATCATTATCATCCGTCAAGTCGAAATCTTCGGGGATGCTTGTGTTGAAGTAATAGGCTTTATCAATCAACAGAGCGATTGGATACCAGAAAGATTGACGATCACTGAGGTTAATGAGAACAGCTTTATTAGTTACAGCTTCAATGTCATCAATAGTTACAGAAAAATCTCGCAACTGTTTCTTCTCACGTTTACGAGCTTCACGGCGTGCCTGCCGTTTTGCCTTTTGTTTGTCACGCCATTGCTTAGCATAAAACGCATGTGATGCATCGTAATAATTGACATGCTCAGTGTCGTCCGTGACTTCCACTCCATACTTACCGTGGAGGGCATCAGTCATCTTTTCTAGTTTGTGTTTGATTTCCTTGAACTTAACAAACAAATCATTGCGATCATCAACTAGTTGCCGAAGTTCGTCGTACATCCGGTCTTCTTCACTTTCACCAATTGGTTGAATCTCCTTAGTGTCTAACACTTCCCAAGTGTCATCACTTTTATCCAATCCGTCTCGCTTCACTAGCCCACTGAACTCCATGATGGCGAATTTTGCATCTTTGTTAATGCATAGTTTTGGATTGTTGTGAGTTCCACAAGTATCTGCCATGGTTTTAATATCACAAAGTGCAACAACATTTGGCGACTTGATACATGCTCCACTATCTCGGTCATATGCGTGAACTAATGGACGACCGTGGTACATTGCATCAAGTGATGAAAATGAACTATACCATGGACCAACGGTTCGTGATTCAGCTGAGATATCTTTCTTCAGCTTGATAGTGATTACAGTTACTGGAGCATATGATTCGCACATTCCATAGGCTTTAACTAATGCTTTGTTCATCTCATCTTTACTTTCAGCAGGAACAATCCATTTCTTGGCTTCGCGATCCCAGTTTGCTCCATCAATCTTATGCATAGATGAAATAAAGGTTTTACTATAAGGCGTGTCAACACGGTAATCACCATCTTTGTTGATAGTCGTGCTGACTTCCGATTTAGTGATTAACCGGATTTCGTCTGAAGTCAATTGGCGTCCGTTAACGATGTGTTCAATAATGCTTTGTGTATCCATGATTTATGTATCCTTTCGCTTTTAATCTTGGTTACTTGCTACGCTTGATCGGCTTAGCTAATCCAGCTTTACGCTTTAGAGTTATCGGTTCAGGTGCGTTCCAGTCAATCTTTTGTGTGTTTTCAGACAGCCACTTCTTAGCAGCTTTGACATCTAGCACTTTGATCCGAACGCCCCGGTGTTCTGGCTTAGTGATCCACCCCCCGTTGTTTACAAGCACTTCTGGATACTTACGTAGGATGTAGTACTTGATCCAGTCACGGCTCTTACCGTGGAACAATGCGTATCGCGCTTCGTCAAACTTCATTGTTGACGGTTCTTTTGCTTTGAGGCGGTCAGCAATTGCATCTGCTATCTTGTTGATTGTTGCATCATCTAACATATTTGTTCCTTTCTGCCTCAAACAAAAAACCAGCCTTTAATCGAATCGCAAGTTTCTTGTTTGAAACTCACCGCCCGACTAAAAGCTGGTGATTATTTATATCGTCCTCTTTTCAAGTGCCCAGATATTATTTAACCTTTTTTACAAAGGTAAGCAGCTTTGGCTTCTGTAGTAGCTATACTGCTTTGAACTTCCATAGGCGTAGGTATCGCAACCAACATCCTAGTTCCCGCAAGTTCTAAATAGGAGCTAGTCATCGCAGTCGTACACTTGAGGTGTAGACGATTTTTATTTAATTTTGTTTGAAGAGTGGCTATCCCTTTCTTCATCTTCTATACTACTACTTTTTAATCTAATGTCAACATATTTTTTAAATTAATTTGATTAATGTTTATATTTGGACTATTTGTAGTAAAAATATTTGAAAGGTCTTTTGCCTTTCTTCACTATCCATACTATCACCATTAATTCATATGTCAACATATTTTTTAAATTATTTTGAAAAATACTTATATATGTATTATGATGCTATATATAAGGAAGTGATCTTTTTGAAAGACCTAGATAAACAAAGAAAGAGTATTGTAACTGAGCGGTTTCGCGATGCTGTGGTTAAATGGATAGCTGATCATCATTCTAATCAGACAGACTTAGCCATTCGCGCTGGTGTCAGTCGTAATGTTGTTGCTAACATAGTTTCCGGTCATCGCACCCCTACTTTAACTTCAGCAGTACTACTGTCAAGAGCAATGGGCACTCCCCTCGACGAAATAGAAGGTGGACGAATCGCGGACGTTGCAGACCCGGCCGAGTTTGCAGCGATTTTTAAAGAAGACTTTTTGAATACTCTCAAATCGACCGTCACGAACGGTCAGTACTATAGTAATGAACTGGTCAAACTCACAAGCAACCAGAAAGATACTATTATTAGATTGGTTTATGCATATCTTAATGTGACTAAGACCGGTCATTTTAAAGGAGATGGCAAATAATGTCTGTATTTAGAAACAAAAATGGTCAACGTTGGACCGCGAGATTCAGATGGAGGACCGGTGGAAAACAATATTCAATAAGTAAAACTTTTTCAACAAAAGCTGATGCTGAAGAATGGGAACTTAAGAAGAAGATTGATCATCTACAAGGTGTAGACAAGAAGCTAACGAGATTCTTATGGCTTTATGATAAGTATTTTGACACTTATAAAAAAGACTACTTGCGTAAAACCACTAGAGACCAGTGGGACTATGTACGTAGTAAATTTGAAGGCTTTTTCGGCGATGACAGGACTGTTCAGTCAATTAAGTTGGATGACTATCAAAGTTTTCTTAACTCGTTAAATTCAGAATTGACGCACAAAACGATGCTCACTATTCACCGGACGTTATCTCAAGTATTTTCCTATGCAGTTCAATCAGGTTATATTAACCGCAATCCCGCTGACATGGCTAGAGTTGGTGGCAAGAAGAACAGAGAGGTTACTTATTTAAGTATCTCTCAGATTAAGCAAGTTTTGGACTTTTGTAGACATCACCACTTCCCGGCACGAGAAGGCAAGCACGTTCAAGTTGGAACACCGATTTTGATTGAAGCCGCAATATTAAGCGGATGCCGATTGGGAGAACTTGCTGGTTTGACGTGGGATTACGTAGACACTGAGAACTCAATTTTTCATATCAGACGTCAACTGGACACACACAACCATAGAAAGCCAGAATTCAAAGATTTAAAAACCGAAAATTCAACTCGTGATATTCCAGTCCCTCACTATTTGATTGAGGATATGAAGAAACTCCACAGTGACGGGGATGAGTTAATATTCTACACGCAACGTAATTTGCCGGTGAGCACGTCATCAGCTTCACGATATACGCACCGTCTACTAGATAAACTAAAAATTGACGCGGAGAACTTTCACTTTCACAGTTTTAGGCACTCTCACGTAGCACTTTTACTTGCCAACGGTGTTGACATCTACGCTATCAGTAAGCGACTAGGCCACAATAACATCAGGACTACCATGGAGATATACTCATACTTGATGGATGAAAAGAAAGAAGAAGAGAACAAAAAGATCCTATCTGTTCTAAACAACTTAGGGGAACAAGCTGAGCACTAATAGTTCTGCTTACTAAATTGTCTCACTTGTGCCTCGCCTGTCGTCATCAGTCAATATTTATCAACAAATTTGTATAAAAATGCACCTCAGATTATACTATATCATGCGCAAGGTATCACCCGTAATCGTTGATACAACAGCGTTTATGGGCTCTTTTTTGTATATATAAAAAGTACATATTAAGTATATATTGTGTACGCTATTTTTGCCGTGATTAGGCTCCCGCTGCGCTTCTTCGCTTCGACAACCAGAATTGTTTCGGCCAATCCGGCAATAATCCGGTTCCTTTCTGGAAAATGGAAAGCAACCGGTGCCTCACCTAGGCCATACTCTGAAATCACTAATCCTTTTTGGGCAACCGCCTCTTGGAGAGCTTGATGGTTCCGTGGATACACTTGGTCCAGGCCACAACCAACAACACCAATTGTTTTTCCCCGCCGTTCTAAAGTAATCTGATGGCTTAACCCATCAACTCCTGCAGCTAATCCACTCACAATCGTAATTCCGCGTTTTACAACTACCGGCAAAAGCCCCTTTAACGTTGCTGAACCGTAACTTGTCATTTGACGCGCTCCTACTATTGCCAAACACTGTGTATTCAACAAACTAATATCACCACGATAGAACAAGACTAACGGTGGACAAAAGATTTCACTTAACTGTTGTGGATATTCATTGTCGACAATTGTTATATAAGATTGCTTCATATTTAACTGGACCTTTTCCTGTAATTCGAAACTTTCCCACTTGTTTAACAACACATTTTGTGCCCGAATACTGATCCCTGAACGTTCAATCAGTAAGCTAATATTATTAAATGACCGTTCCTTTTCAGCCGTTTTCCATAAACGCCACCGTGAAATTGGACTTAATCCTGGACAAAGGCATAATTTTAATAAAAATTCTCTAACTTGTAACATAAAAAATTCCCCCTACTTATTAGTACGGAGAATTTTAAATTTGTTATTATTTTAAATACTCTGGAACCGGATTAAATGAACGACGGTGAATCGGGGTTGCTCCTAATTGGCGTAATCCAGCTAGGTGCTTTTTTGTCCCGTATCCCATATTTTCAGCAAAATCATAACCCGGATAAACCCGATCATAATCTCGCATAAGGTGATCACGATATTCCTTTGCAACGATACTAGCAGCAGCGACGCTAATTGATTTTTGGTCCCCTTTAATTAGGGTCGTTTGCGGTATATTAAGCTCAGGCAACGGTACAGCATCAACAATCAAATGTTCAGGGTGGTGATGCAATTGTCGAACGCTTGTCATCATCGCGTCTTGCGTTGCTGCATAGATATTTAACCGATCAATTTCTTGTGAATTATTAACCGCAATACTAACATCAACTGCCTCATTAACAATTTGTAGATAGAGATTTTCACGCTCATGACGCGTAAGCTGTTTTGAATCAGTAACTCCAATTAGATCAAATGATGAATCTAAAATAACAGCACAGGTAACCACCGGTCCTGCTAATGGGCCTCGTCCAACTTCATCCATTCCGGCGACATAACGACATCCATGTTCCCAATAGTAATTTTCAAATTTAAACCGTTGATGAAATGCAGCGACTGCTTTTTGATGTCGTTTTTCTCGCCGTTGCCACTGCTTAAGAGCATTTTGAACTCCCTTTCGGGGATCTTCAGATAATTCTGTTAGCAATGGTGAATCAGGATCATGGAGCTCCTTTAATTCTTGTTTAATTTCCGCAATGGTTTGCTTACTCATTAATCCCATCCTCGTTTAAGTCTGCTGGGACTTCCATTGTGATTGGTCCTAATTTACCCTTCCGCAAATCGAAAATTAGACGTTCACTTGCCCGATCATAATCATCACGGAAGCCCATTTTTTCAGTGATCCTTAATAATAGATCAGGATCCGAAACATTTTCATCTAGATCAGCATCTGTTAAGCGGTATCGTTTCTTCAATTCATCAGGCTGTTGATGACGAAGGTAATTGAGAGCAAATAAGGCAACATCATCCTTTGCATAAAGACTGTCTTTAATTGCCCCTGAAAGTGCAAGCATTGTCCCCTGCTTTTGGCTAGCAAACTTGTGCCACAAAACTCCAGGAGTGTCAAGTAATTCAAGCTCAGCAGACGAACGAAGCCACTGTTGCCCTGTTGTAACTCCTGGTCGATTTCCTGTTACAGCAACATTCTTCTTTACCAGGTGATTCAATAAGGTTGATTTCCCAACATTAGGAACGCCCACACACATTGCACGAATTGGTCGCTTCTTTAATCCCTTTGATGCTTCCCTTGCTAATTTATCGTGGAGGATTTCCTTGCTCTTTGCTGTGACAATTTTACTAACATTTTGCTGCCGTGAGTCAAGGGCTAAGACTGGTTGATCATGTTCCTTAAAATAGTTCAACCATTCATTTAATCTCTTAGGATCAGCAAGGTCAGTTTTAGTCATAATTAATAATCGTGGCTTTTCACCCGCTGCTAGTGCTATTTCAGGATTCTGCGAAGAATATGGAACTCGAGCATCGACAAGTTCAAAGACAATATCCACCAAGGGCATCTGCTCACGAATTTGACGTAGTGCTTTTGCCATATGCCCTGGGAACCATTGAATTGTAGCCATTTATTCTACCTCCTAATTCATTGCGTCCTGATACTGCTGCCAGGCAGTATCAAAAATTGTCATTGATGGTAAATAATCTGCATTTTCTTCTAAATATTTAGAAATCTCATCAAAATCTGTTGACTGTTTAGGAAACGCTGAATCAAAAAATGCATTATTAGCAAATTGTTCAACTTCATCTGCATCAGTAGGTTTCCGTTGAGTCATTAGGTAATGGTAAAAGCTATCACGAATTGCCATTTAATCTCCTCCTCTTATTTTTCAGGAACAGTAATTAAGAATTTAAAGTGACCATCTTGCATATTAATTTCCTGTGCTGAATACTTCAATTGGCGATTCTTACTGTAACGTTTTAGGTCTAATAGAACCGTCTTCTTCTTTGGATTAATAGAAACCCATTTAGGAATATTATAATTCTTGGCAATATACCCCATAACAAACTTAATTGGGATATTAAGGCGGCCAACACTTAACCCCTTAGCACGTAAAAGAACATTTCCTTGACTTGTACGCTCAGGAATAAAATTAATTGCAAAACGAACTTTAGTACCAAGGAATTTAGTGTTTCCTACTAAAGTTGCGTACTTTTCGCCAACCATAAAGTTATACTTAATTTTATTATCCTTTAAGAAATTATCCAAGTAGTTTGCTGATAAGGCATTTACTTGCTTTCGGTTTAACTCAACTACAAACGATGAATCATTAACCTTTGTCGACTGGACCATTTCCGGTTGCGGTGCTGGCGCAGTTGCCCGATGGAGGATCACACCAGATGAAACTACAATTACCAATACTAAGACAATAAATGCCCATTTCCACCAATTAATTTTCTTCTTACTAACCATTATCTATTTCCTCACATATTCCCAGCTATCATACTTAACCATGCTCCTAAACAATTGGTTTGCCATGTGTTGGTATCCTAAATGATTGGGATGAAAGTTATCCTCAGTTGAAATATACTCATTCAAGTTATGATCCTTATTCCCCATAATCGATAGCAACTGTGACTGCTTCACTTTACCATGGTTAACTTTTTCTTCTTGCTGAATTAATTGTTGCCGTTGTTCCTTTGTTTGATATTGGCCATACGACATCACCTTATAAATACTAACAAAGTGCATCTTGGTATATTTTTTCGTTACTTTTTCGGTTGCTTGATTCCACTGCTTAATCGAATCGTTAATTGCTACAACATCCGGGAAGTACGTATATACCGGATTATAAATACTCATCACAAAAATGGGTGCATATTGATTTTCTTTTCTAATTGCTGTGAATAACTGATTTAATTTATTTTCATACGTTCCCTGGGCCTGATTAATGCTTGATTGAATTTTACTTTGTGAATCCATCATAATGTCTTTTTCAAGAGTTTGCATTAAGTCATTTCCGCCAACCGTTACTACAATTACATCAGCATTTTTTAAATCCGTCTGCATCTTTTTTTGTTTATTTAACCGGGCTAGGATTTGATCAGACCGATCACCACTTACACCATAGTTTGCTGTCGAGACAGTGGTCTTCTTATATTTGTTTTGAATTTTCTGTTTGATGATCCCGACATAACCGCCATCTTTTTCTTCGTCACCCTGACCATAAGTAAGCGAATCACCAACCGCAACCAATTTTACATTTTTTCTCTCTACACGCTTAACTGGCTGTTCTTGCTTAATTTCTGAGTGAAAGAAGTAACGGTAGCTATACCAACTACCAATTAGGAACAGTAATAAAATCAGAATTACCCAAAACCATATTTTTCTTTTTCTCATTATTATTTTCACCTTTTATTAAAAAAGCGGCATAGTAACTATGACCGCTTTGAAAATGTTAAATTTTAGACTATTCAGTATAGTAGAGCAAGCAACAAGCCCCTAATCCAGTATGGGTAGCGATAATTGGTACTGTTTCCCGAACAACCACATCAAGATTGGGTTCAAATTCCTTAATCTTAGTTAAAAGACGGTTGACTTCACTATCACCTTGAACGTGAGAGATACCAGCACCCATAACTTTTGCTCCATCTTTCATTTCTTTGAGAATCCGATCCCATTCTTTATGAAGGGCCTTCTTTCCCCGTCCCTTCATAATAATATGAATCTGACCATCATAAACCTGAAGCATTACCTTAATATTCAAAAGGTTAGAAAGAGCACCGGCAAATTTACTAACACGACCACCAGCAACCAGATTATCCAAATTATCAATTGCTAAGTAAAGTTTTGAATGGGCAAGAACATACTTCATTCGTTCAATGGCATCCTCAACAGAGCCCCCATTCTCAATCACCTTAGCAGCTTCAATTATTTGAAAGGCCATTCCCCGATCGGTTGTTTGAGAATCATAGACAGTAACCTTTGTCTGAGTCATTCCTGCAGCCTGTTCAGCTGCATGAACAGTTCCACTAATGGATTCCATCATGTTCACACAAAGGACCTCACTGCCATCCTCACCAAGCTTATTAAATGCGTCAACAAACTTACCAATCGGTGGCTGAGATGTCTTAGGTAGTGACTTAGCTTTTTTCATCAACTCTGGGAACTGGTCATTAGTAATGGTTTCCCGTTCTACATATACAGTTCCATCAATCATTACCGTTAATGGAATAACCGTAATGTCATACTTTTTAATTTCTTCTTCCGTTAATCCAGCAGAAGAATCACAAACGATCTTAATCTTTCCCATGAAAATTCACTCTTCCTAGAAAATGTTATGTTATAATATTCTAGTCTTCGAAACTAGATGACAAGATTTTACAAACTATTATGCTATATAGATTTGCTATGGTCAACTTAATTATTTATTATTTAAGTATAGCAAAAGTAGCAGCAAAATTCATTGCTACATTATACGAAAGGGGTAGAAAAATGGAAAAAAGCAGAAATACCGAGCATTCGGTAGTCATCGAGATTGGAAATGCAATCACACATGGAATTGGCCTTGGCCTTGCAGTTGCTGGCTTGGTTTTACTAATCCTTAGCGCAGTCCGAACAGGAAATCCAATGAGAATTGTTACGTTTACCGTATACGGAAGTACACTAGTACTATTTTACCTATTCTCTACTCTCTATCACTCACTTTACTTTACAAAAGCGCGCCGAGTCTTTCAAATTCTCGATCACGACTTTATTTATATCCTAATTGCTGGCACGTATACTCCTTATTGTTTAGTAAGTATTCGTGGTTGGCAAGGATGGACCTTATTTGGTGTCATTTGGGGACTAGCCATCATTGGGGTTGTATACAAGAGTATCTGGTTGAAAAAGAAGAGTCACTGGTCAACCATTTTATACGTCCTTATGGGGTGGTTATGCATTGTTGCCTTTTGGCCGCTTTGGGATGCTTTAGGGCCAGTTGGCTTTGGCTTACTTTTTGCCGGTGGGATCACTTTCACAATCGGTGCTCTCTTTTATAGTCGGCCCACTCAATACACCCACCTTATTTGGCACATCTTTGTTTTAGTAGGAACTATCTTGATGTTTTTCTCAATTCTTTTCTTTGTTTAGTTCCCAAGTTTCAAACCAACAATTAACTTTATTATCATCTCTATATTCATCGCGTCTAATCAAATGCCATTGATCATAATTGATCGGTGGCATTTTTACATCCCCATTATAATGTCCATTAATAATCGTTCGTTCAAGTTTATTAACTAATGGCATCATCAAAGAAAAGATCCGTGCCCCACCAATTACATAGACTTGGTTATCCGGTAAAGCATCAATAAGTTGATCAAGTGTTTCAACATCGTGCACAACAGTCAGCCGTTCATCAGCAATTGCCTGGTGAGTTAATACAATATTTTGTCGATGAGGTAACGGCCGTCCGATTGAATCGTAGGTTTTTCTCCCCATAATGATTGGGTGACTAGCGGTTAATTCACGAAAATGTTTCAGGTCTTCTGGAACATGCCATGGCAAGCTGTTCTCCTTACCAATCCAGCCATCAAGATCTTCTGCCCAAATAAAATTAACTTCACGCATTCTATCTCTCCTTATCAAGTTAAACTGCAACGGGAGCTTTAATCGCCGGTTCATGGGTATAGCCTTCTAGCTTAATATCGCTCATTTGGTATTCATCAATTGGCTTGGGCTCCTCCGGTAAAATTAGCTTAGGGGCTTCATGTGGTGCTCGTGACAATTGTTCCTTAACTTGTTCCAAGTGGTTTAAATAGATATGGGCATCTCCTAAAGTATGAACAAAGTCCCCAACTTGAAGTCCACACTGATGAGCAATCATGTGAGTCAACAACGCATAACTGGCAATGTTAAATGGTACCCCAAGAAAGATATCAGCACTTCGCTGATAAAGTTGACAACTTAGCTTTCCGTCGTTTACATAAAATTGGAACATCGTATGACAAGGTGGAAGTGCCATTGAAGGGACGTCTTCTGGATTCCAGGCGGAAACAATCATCCTTCGTGAGTTTGGAGTTGTTTTAATTTGCTGAATTACATTTGCAATTTGGTCAATGGTTTGTCCATTACTTGTCTTCCAATGACGCCATTGACTTCCATAAACCAGTCCTAAGTCACCATATTTTTTTGCAAAGTCGTCATCGTTAATAATTCGGTCACAAAATTCTTGCTTCTCTTTCAAATATACCTGCTTAAATTCTGGATCCTTTAACCAACGGTGACCAAAATCCGTCATATCAAGTCCATGGTATTTATCACTTTCAACCCACTTTTTAAACGCCCATTCATCCCAAATATGGTTCTTGTGCTTCAAGAGGAACTGGATATTGGTATCTCCACGAAGAAACCATAGTAATTCACTTTTAATTAAGCCAAACGGAACCTTCTTAGTTGTTAAAAGAGGGAATCCCTTTTCAAGATCAAACCGCATTTGATAACCAAAAACAGACCGAGTTCCAGTTCCGGTACGATCGCTCTTTGTATGGCCATGATCCAGTACGTATTGCGCTAAGGTTAAATATTGCTGTTCGTTTTCATTTGTTGCCATTACTTACCCTCACTATCTATTAATCAACATAGTTGCTCAAATACTCCCAACGTGCCGTCTTTTCGTCAATTTTCTTTTTTACCTGATCTAGCTTCTTTTGTAATTCCGCTAGTTTTTGATAATTTGCAGCCTGTTCAGTCATCTGCTTTTCGATTTCTTTTCGCTGATTATCAAGTTGGTCAAGATCATCATCAATATGATCCCACTCTAATTTTTCAGCATAAGTTAACTTAGTCTTTTCTTTCTTTTCACTAGTTGCTGATTGTTTCTTCTCCGCTTTCTTTTGCCGTTGTTCTACCTCCACCTGCTTTTTTGTATCAGCCAGGTAATCGGTAAAGCGGCCAGTATAACGTTGAATATCCCCATTCCCATGGAAAATTAGTAAATCATCCGCAACCTTATCCAAGAAATAACGGTCGTGAGAAACCGTAATTACTGTACCCGCAAAGTTATCTAGATAATCTTCAAGGACAGTTAGCGTCCCAATGTCTAAATCATTTGTTGGTTCATCAAGAAGAAGAACATTCGGTTGCTGCATTAAAATTTTTAATAGATAGAGGCGACGTTTTTCACCCCCTGAAAGTTTCCTAATTAAGGTTCCATGCATAAAGCGAGGAAATAAGAACCGTTCCAAAAGTTGGGTAACACTTAACTTATTACCATCTTTATCAGTAACGTTTTCAGCAATTTCACTTAAGAAACTGATCATTCTTTTATCATCATCAATTCCTTCAGTTTGCTGAGTATAGTAACCGAGCTTGACTGTTTCACCAATCTTCAATACACCACTATCCAATGGAACCCGTTGGGCAATTACATTTAGGAGACTTGTCTTTCCAGCTCCATTCTCACCCGTAATTCCGATCCGGTCTCCTGCTTGAACTAACCAGTCAAAATGCTGAAGGATTTGATGATCACCAAATGTTAAATTGGCATCTTTAAACTTAATAACATCCTTACCCAACCGTTGGGAACCAAGATTAATTGAAATATCCTCGTCTGTTTTAAGATTGCCAACTTTATTCTCTAACTCGTGAAAACGATTAATCCGGCCCTTTTGTTTAGTTGAGCGTGCCTTAGCTCCCGTTCTCATCCAAGCTAATTCTTTTTTATATAATTGTTGATTCTTTTTCTCAGTATCCTTGGCTAACTCTACACGCTCTGCTTTTTGCTGAACAAAATCTTTGTAATTGCCATCATAATGATAAAGATTACCAAAAGATAATTCCCAAATATGATTCGTAACCTGATCAAGGAAGTACCGATCATGAGTTACTAAAAGGACTGCTCCTTTATAAGAAGCAAGAAAGTCCTGAAGCCAAACCACCGAATCAAGGTCTAAATGGTTTGTCGGTTCATCTAATAACAAAAGGTCAGGATGTTGAATCAATACTTGGGCAAGGCCAACCCGCTTTTGCTGACCACCAGATAGTTCACTAACCTTTTGACTAACGTTTTTAATCTTTAACTGAGTAAGGATCGTCTTAACACGACTGTCTGCCTCCCAAGCATCTTCCTGATCCATCTTTGCTTGCATCTTTGTATACTGATCCATTGCTTTAGAATCTTCTGGATGATTACTAAAACGATCAAGGGCAAGTTCATATTCGCGAATTGTCTTAAAAACTGGTTGTTCACCTTCAAAAATTGCATCCATAATTGTTTTAGTTGGATCAAGTGTGGGTTGTTGTTCTAAATAACCAATTGTATAGTCATTCGGTGTAGTGATTGTTCCCTTCTCTGGACTTGTTCGTTTGCTAATGACGTTTAGAAGGCTTGTTTTCCCACTCCCATTAACGCCAATTAATCCAATCCGATCATTCTCGTTAATTGTAAAGGAAACATTATCAAATAAGGTCTTCTCCCCGTAGGTACTAGTTAAACCCTCAGCCTGCATTGTTTGCATTCTTTCTATCCCTCTTTTTTAATCTTTTCTACTTCAGTAATTAAGTCATCCTTATTATTTGCCAAATTACCGTTGACCACTTCTACCGTTAACTGGTTAAGGAGCTTTCCTAGTAATGGTCCCGGCTTAATCCCAGCTTCCTTAATTAAGGTTCCACCATTAACCGCTAATTCCTTGCCACTTTTGATAGGCAATGCGTTATATTGTTCTTTTAACTGTTCATCAGGAATTGACCAACCGTACAATTTAGCAACTTGGTTGGCGTCCTGTACTGCCTTTTCACCGGCGTTAAATAAAGATAACGATGATAATTCTTGAGTCTTTAATTCCTGAATTACCGGCAACATTCTTTTTACGTTAGTAATTAACTCATTTGAAGTTTTCCATTGCCGAAGAAAATTACTGGTTTCTTGTGCATTAAGTCCTAACTGTGTCACAATTACTGCCCATGCTTGTTCAGCATTTTGGATTTGCCAGTTATTCAGTAATAATAGCCCACTTAAGGAGTCATGTTGGTTAGCTAATCCAGGACAATACCGATAAAGTCCCGTACGAAGAAAATCACTAAGACCTGTAACTGGATTTTGACCCATTAATAATTTTTCGAATTCTACCCGGATCCGTTCTACAGCAATCTTGGCCAATAGCTCAGCATTTTGTTTAATTCCCGCTAAGGTTTCAGCAGCAATCACAAAATCTAATTTACTGGCAAAACGAACCGCTCGCATCATCCGCAAAGCATCTTCATGGAATCGCTCGTTAGGATCACCAACTGCCTTAATTAGATGCTTCTTTAAATCATCTAGGCCGTTAAAGAGGTCAATTACTTCACCATTTTCCTTTAAAGCAAGAGCGTTAATTGTAAAGTCGCGGCGTTTTAAATCCTCACTTAGAGAACGGACAAAGGTTACATTATCTGGTCGTCGAAAATCTTGATAGCCTGATTCAGTCCTAAATGTTGTGGTTTCATACCCCGTACCATGATCAAGAATCATTACTGTCCCATGTTCGATCCCAGTATCAACGGTTCGGTTAAAAATCGCTTTTATTTCACTAGGGTAAGCACTCGTAGCAATATCAATATCGTGAATTGGGTCCCCAAGAATTGTATCCCGAACACACCCGCCTACGAAATAAGCTTCGTAACCTGCATCTTCAATTCTTTGCAAAACAGGTCGCGCAGGTTCAAATATTGCTGGTAAGTGTTTGATGATCATTTAATCAAGTCCTCCGTATTTTAGTCAACATCGATTATAGCAAATCTAGCAAGGACGTGCGAATTGTTGTTTTTGCTTTTCATTTTGTGGTTTTTGTTTTAGAATATTAGTTAAAGTAAATTTCTGCTTATTAAGGAGGCCGCTATGAATTACCCATACCAAGACCGTTTTCAATTATTTTTAACCCAACAAGGACTTGCTCCCCTAACAATTAAAACTTACGACGCAACACTAACCCACTTTTTTAGCTTTTTGATGAGTAACCGACCAGAATTTGCCACCAATCCTCAACTAAAGAACCTTACAGAAGCTGACGTCCGTGCTTTCCTCACAGCGTTAAAAGAGGATGAAAAGATTACTCTAAGTACTTATAATAAGAATCTTTCCCACCTTAACCGTTACTTTCGCTACCTTTTCACTCACCAATTAATTAGCACCTACCCTACACTTACAATTCACGGAAAAGCTACTAACCCTAACAAACGGTTAACCACCAAGTGGATTACAAAGCTTCCCGAAATCCTTCAAGACGATCAAATTCACTTTTATACCCGTTTAACGCTTTTCCTTTCCAATCGTGGTTATACAGTCAGTGAATTTCTCGCTCCAGGATTCGAAAAGGTTTGGAATAGTCTTTCCCCAAACAATCCAGCTGAAAAACAATTCATTACAAGCTTCAACTCGTTCATTAAGCCCATTCAAGAACTGCAAAACTCTCCACAGATCTTTCTCAAGCAACGCTTTACTCCCGATAATCCTGGACTGTCCAATGCCGGGCTTCATAAGTATCTCCGTCAGGATGAAACTTACCTTGGTTTTAGTCTTGCCCCCAAGTTTCTTCACCAAGCATTTGTTCTTTATGAACTTAGCCATCATCCTGAATTATCTGATACTCAATTAATGGAACGGTTAAGGTTAGATCCGGCGTCGTTACTGTATTATCAAAAACAACTAATTAGCCATAATAAATAACAAGGATCAAATGACCATGCATTTCACTGATCATTTGATCCTTGTTCTGTTTAACTCTTTAGTAATCCTCATATTCATCCAACAGTTCCTGCATTTCATCGTCTGTCGGTACCAATTTAAGGTAATGCTTTAATTCATCTACCATTTGTTCAATATCACCGGCTTCACGATAAAAGTTAATTAGTTCTTTTAAGAAAGTTGGGTTTTCACTATAGTTAACCATTGCCTCTTGATAATATTTCCCAGCAAGATCAAATTTCTCCAACTGCTGATATGAACAAGCCAGGTTCCAGTAAATTTGTGGATCGACTTCATCCTCTTCGACAAGTGGTTCCAAAAGCTTAATATTGTCCTCATCATCATGAATATGCAAAAGAAAGTTACTATATTCTAGAGTAATAGTTAGGTTGTCTGGATCAAGTTCATGAGCCTTCTTTAGGTATTCATCCATCAACTTATTATTCCCAAGGTGGCTAGTTACTTCAGCTGCTTGAGCATACAGACGAGCATTATATTGGTCAACGGCTAACCCTTCTTGAAGAACTTTTAACGCCTGTTGGTACTTGTTTTCTTGAACGTAAGCCTTAGCCAATTCAGGATAAACTGAAGCATATTGAGAATCATCTTGAATTAAGTCATTAAAAGTCTTAATTGCATCAGCAGTTTTCCCTAACTGCAATTCAGTTAACCCTGTTTGAAAGCGAATATCACTCGTTCGGTATTCCGGACTAACCTGTCTCAAGTAACCAAGGGCCTGCTTGAACTTTCCGCTTTGGGCATAACAAATTCCCAGTCGTCCAGCAATATTTACCTTAGCAAATTCGGTATAGCCACTCCGAATAAGTTCAAAGTAGTACTGGATCGCCTCGTCAAATTGACTGGTCATGAAATAAAATTCCCCAAGAGCAAATTGGACTGCAGGTTCATCAGGGGCAATTCTGTATGCCTCTTTTAACTTCTCTTCAGTAACTTCATATTCGTTTTCAGTTTGGTATAAATCGGCTGCTACTAACAATGACTGTAAATACGCATCAGAATCTGGCTGTACTTGGGATAAATATGTTAGTGCTTCATCATTATGACCCTCACTAATCGCAATTTCAGCTAAATTAACCCGCAGTTCATCCTCATTCGGGTATTTTGCTAACAAATGTAAGTAGGCTTGCCGTGCCTGGTGTAAAAAACCCATCCCATAAAGCTCTTCAGCTAAACTAAAAATCATATCATCGCTATCTTTAGCCAGGGCCTCGGTAAAGGATTGTTGTGCGGCTGGCATTTGTCCAGCTTGAATTTGTTCTAACATTTTTTCAGAATAAGTCATTATTTTCCTCCTCTAGCATTACCCATCACACTAATTATCTTAGCATAGTTAGACTAAATACAGTTCTCAAGAGCATTAAAAAAGGACCGTGAGCCAAAAGTCACGGTCCTATTTATTATCAAGTAATCCGTAATTACTTAACAGCATCCTTTAAAGCTTTACCAGGCTTAAATGCTGGTACCTTGCTTGCAGGGATTTGGATTTCTTGACCAGTTTGTGGGTTACGACCCTTACGAGCAGCACGTTGACGTACTTCGAAGTTACCGAAGCCGATCAATTGAACCTTTTCACCCTTAGCTAATGATGCTTGGATTGAGCTAAATACTGCATCTACAGCAGCAGTAGCATCTTTCTTAGTTAAACCAGTTGCAGTTGCAACGTTACTTACTAATTCTGCTTTGTTAGCCATTGAATTTCACCTCCAACATTTAATACAACCAAATAATCGATTGCACCAATGAATGAATGTTAATTTTGAGTGGTCCAAAATTAACGAAACATACGAAGAACTCGTATAATTTCATTGTTAAGATTAGCATAGTGAAACCTTGATGACAAGCGGTTTATAGGCTTTTTCACCCTTTTTTCAGAATTTTATAACCAAAACGAGCAATTTATTGTCGCTTCCGCTTAATAATCCGAATTGGAGTACCCGTAAAATCAAATGCCTGCCGAATTTGATTTTCTAAATATCGTTGATACGAGAAATGCATTAGTTCTGGATCATTGACAAAAATTACAAATGTTGGTGGCTGAATTGCTACCTGAGTTCCATAATAAACCCTTAATCGTCTCCCATTTTGGGTTGGGGTTGGGTTAGCAGCCAACGCATCCATAAGGACATCATTAAGAACTGATGATTGAATTCGTTGCCGACTATGTTTATAAACATCCTCAATCATTGTTGGTAATTGATTAAGTCGTTGCTTAGTTTTAGCAGAAACAAAGACAATTGGGGCATAATTTAAGTACTGGAACTCATTCCGAATTAAGTTTGTAAAGTCAGTCATTGTTCGGTGATCCTTGTTCTTAATGGTATCCCATTTATTAACAACAATAATCACTCCACAGCCGGCCTCATGAGCATAACCAGCAATGTGCTTATCAAGTTCCCGAATACCTTCTTCAGCATTAAGAACCACTAAGACAACATCACTATCATCAATTGCACGCATTGAACGCATTAAAGAATATCGTTCAGTATTTTCATAAATTTTACCCTTTTTACGAATTCCGGCTGTATCAATCATGGTAAATTCTTGGCCGTCTTTAGCCGTAAAACGGGTATTAATAGCGTCACGGGTTGTCCCAGCAACGTTTGACACAATTACCCGGTTCTCACCCAGCATAGCATTAACTAGTGATGATTTTCCCACATTTGGTCGTCCGATCAAACTAAAGTGAATTGTTCCATCATCTTCGTTATCTGCCGTCTCAGGGAAGTGGTTAATAACTGCATCAAGCAAATCACCAACTCCTACCCCATGAACTCCAGAAACAGGGTAAGGTTCACCTAAACCTAATGAGTAGAAATCGTATATATCACTTCGTCGTTCAGGATTATCAACCTTATTAACAGCCAATACAACTGGCTTATCAGAACGATAAAGGATTTTTGCAACCTGCTCATCCGCATCAGTAACACCGTTTTGGATATCAACGACAAGAACAATAACATCTGCCTCATCAATTGCTACTTCTGCTTGTTGACGGATCTGGGTTAATAAGGGTTGATCAGAGATTTCAATCCCACCAGTATCAATTAAGTTAAAATTCTTTCCTAACCATTCAGTATGGGCATAAATCCGATCACGTGTAACTCCAGGCGTATCTTCTACAATTGAAATTCGTTCTCCAGCAATTCGGTTAAATAATGTCGACTTCCCCACATTTGGCCGACCGACAATTGCAACAACAGGATTTGCCATTTTTACACCTTCCTTCTCTTATTCGAAATAAAAAGAGTATGACAGAAATGCCATACCCCTTTCTAAGCTAATATGTGGTCTCGATTACTTCAAGCCCTTTAATTGATCACCAATTAAGTCACCCATTGAGAAGCCACTTTCTTCTTCAGGGGCGTTGTTCATGAAGTTACGGTTATTGTTACGACGAGGACGACGACGACCACGGTTTTCGTTACCGTTGTTTTCTTCATCCTTTGGACGTTCTTCAAGAGCCTTCATGGATAAACCAAGACGTTGACGTTCAGGATCAACATTCAAGACCTTAACCTTAACTTCTTGACCAGGCTTCAAAACATCAGCTGGTGTAGCGATGTGCTTGTGAGAGATTTGAGAAATGTGTACCAAACCTTCAACACCTGGGAAGACTTCAACAAAGGCACCAAAACTGGTCAACCGCTTTACAGTACCAGTAAGAACACTGCCTTCTGGAGCCTTTTCTTCAATATCATCCCATGGTCCAGGTAATGTTTGCTTAATTGAAAGTGAAATCCGTTCACGTTCAGGGTCAACACTTAGGACCTTAACCTTAACATCTTGACCGGCTTCCAAAACATCAGAAGGCTTGTCAACATGATCATAAGAAATTTCAGAAACGTGAACTAATCCATCAACACCACCAAGGTCAATGAAGGCACCAAAGTTAGTCATCCGAGCAACCTTACCTTCAACAACATCACCTGGTTGAAGCTTAGCAAAGATTTCCTTAGCTGCTTCTTCGTGTTGAGCCTTAACAATTTCCTTGTGAGAAAGAATAAGGCGGTTTTCACTAGGTTCGATTTCAATAATCTTAAATTCAAGTTCTTGACCCTTAAATTGGTTCAAGTCTTCTACGTAGTGATCAGTAATCATTGAAGCAGGGACGAAGCCACGTACTCCGGCATCAACTACTAAGCCACCCTTAACAGCTTGTGTAACCTTAGCTGTAATGTGTTCACCAGCATCGAACTTCTTTTGGATGTCATCCCATACCTTACGAGCTTCGAGACGACGGTGTGAAAGTAAGTAGCTACCATTTTCCTTATCGTTACCGATCTTAGAAATAACTACTAAGTCAAGTTCGTCACCGACTTTAACTGCGTCATTGATGTCTTCAACTGGCTTGGTTGATAATTCCTTAGCAGGGACGACACCTTCAACCCCTGCATCTTTAATACCAACGATAGCTTGGCGATCATCATCAATTGCCAATACTTCACCCTTAACAACATCACCCACTTTTACAGTTTCAATGCTATCGAGAGCTTCTAACATATCATTTTTGTTTTCGTTGTTTTCAGCCATTAAAAAAAATCCTCCTTGCGACAATCAACTCTAAAAACTATTTTACTAGAAAGGCGCTAACATTTCCAGTAATTATGCTAAATGTTTTTCAGTTTTTTTAATTATTTCACTAATTTTATCAACAACCTCGTCAATTGTTAGGTTAGTGGTATCTAATCTTATGGCATCACTCGCTTGAGTTAGAGGTGATACCTTACGGGTTGAATCCTTCTTATCCCGCAATTCAATTGCTCGTTGTAATTCTTCAAGGCTCGAAGTTGTTATTCCTTTTTGTTTATTTTCTAGGTAACGACGACGGGCACGTTCGTAAGCTGTAGCTACCATAAAAATTTTTACAGGTGCATTGGGAAGCACTGTAGTTCCAATATCTCGACCATCCATTACGATTCCGCCCTCAGCAGCAATCTGTCGCTGTTGCTTGGTCATTTCCTGACGAACAGCTGGAATCGCAGCAACCGCTGAAACATTCTTTGCAACCTTTGGAAGACGGATACCCCTTGTTACTTCTTGACCATTAATGAAAACCCGTTGTTCTGGTTCAGCAGGTTGAAACGTAATTTTAATCTGTTTGGCCAAGTCAGCAATCTTTTCTGTATCGTCCATTGCAATTCCTTCTTGCAATGCTGCTACAGTTACTGCACGATACATTGCCCCTGTATCACAATAAATATACCCAAACTTTTTAGCAACCAGCTTAGCAACCGTACTCTTTCCTGCTGAAGCTGGGCCATCAATAGCGACTTGTAATCCAGTCGACATTTAATCCTCTCCTAATCTATTATCGAACTCTTAAACGTTGCCCAGGTGTTAGGTGGGCATTGGGGGTTAAACCATTTAACCGCATCAGCTCATTAACAGAGATCCCATTCTGTCTTGCAACACGATACAAGCTTCCATTACGTGGCACAATTGCATACTGGGCCATGCTTGAAGATGACTGACTCACCGTTGAAGAAGAACTTGAACTAACTGATGAACTACTGCTCATTGTCGAGCTGGAACTCCCTTTAATCTCACTAGACGAGCTTATAGAGCTTCGTTTGCTTGAACTGGTTTCCCGTTTTTTTGATTGAGCTTTTTTTTTAGATGATTGAGACTCTGCTAACCGCTCAGTCCTTACTGGATGATTCAATGTTTGCTTATGGTTAACCCAATATATCAGTGGAATTGCTGCTAAAATAATGATTAAAACAATCAGGACGGTGGTAATTGTAGAATTATGTTCTCTTTGCCGCCGATGTTCAGTCCGTGACAAGTGTCCATCACTACCTAAATCTTCATTATCAGCAAACTTTTTATCCCATAACCGGTCATTTGCCTCACGACTTTCCTCTCGTCGTTCACTCATGGTTACCCCTCCTTTTCATTTAAAATTAACATTCTGATTGTAGCGCAAGTAATCATTAAATGTCTAGTTTTCTTTATCGTGATTAATATTAAGTAACTGATAAAGTCGTTCCTGCCAATCTAATTTCACACTTATCTGTCGCCCTTTTGTTGTCTTATCGTCATGGTGTTCAAACCGTTGAATTAACGTCGGTTCAGTAATATCACAACATGGTCCCTGTGGATGTTCAAACTGCTCACCAAAATAATCTAATATCATTTTTCGTCGGCAAATCTTCGTATTGTTTATATAACGAGCCATCCATTCCAAATGACTGCTTAAATTCTTCTGCCGTTTTTTAAATGCTTTTATAATCATTTTCCCGTCATACCCATGCTTTAGGTAAAAGGAAAATAGTTCATGATTATCTCCCAGTACACTAGCAGGTTGTTGTTTGTTCTTAACTGCCTCTAAGAGCGTACTTTCTGGCAAGTCAATATAATTTAGCGTTCGCTGAATTCGTTCATCCCCTGGGCAATACAAGAGAAGTGCCAAACTTGGCTGACCATCACGACCAGCTCGTCCCACTTCCTGAACATAACTTTCTAAGTTTGCTGGTTCATGGAAGTGAATGACAAAGCGAATATCTTCCTTGTCAATTCCCATTCCAAAAGCGCTGGTTGCACAAATTAACTGAATCTGATTTTCCATAAATTGCTGCTGCAACCGGTACCGATCAAGCGGTGCAATTCCCGCATGGTAAGCGGCAACGCTTTTATTGGTTTCTTTATTTAACTTTTCTGCAAATTGACTTGCTAATTTTCGACTAGCAAAATAAATAATTCCTGGGCCAGCTAATCGACTAACCAGCTCAACCAAGTACTGTCCCTTTTCGTTTGCAGATAAGAAACGCTCAACAGCATAATAAATATTTGAACGATTTACGGAACGAATCACTTGAGTAACTGCCGCTTTTTCCAATCCCATTTTTTGGATAATATCTTGTCGTACTTCTGGAGTTGCGGTTGCGGTTAACAGGAGTGTAGTCGGTGAACCAAGGTCCTTCCTAATCGCACTAAGGAGAAGGTACTCAGGGCGAAAATCTGGTCCCCATTGTGAGATACAATGGGCTTCGTCAACCACAAATAGCGAAATTTTAGTTTTCCTTAGCGCCTGAATAATCTCCGGATTAGTAAGAGACTCAGGCGAAGTAAAGATAAACTTAAATGAAGAAAGTTGCTGAATTGCCTGCTGGCGACTCTTACCGGTTAATTGACTATTAACCATTAGAACCTTTTTCTCTCCGGAGCGATGTAGGCGTTCAACTTGATCTTGCATTAATGAAATTAGTGGCGAGACGATTAGTACACAGCCAGGAAGCAAATACCCTGGCAATTGGTAAAGAAGTGATTTCCCACCCCCAGTTGGCAGAACAGCAAGCGTATCTTGATGTTCCAAAACTGCTTTAACGGTTTCTTTTTGTCCATCACGAAATGACGAGAAGCCAAATTTAGCGTTTAACGTTGCTAATAATTGATGATCACTAATCATTTACCTTACTTTCTCCTGATAAAGTTGAAAAAGACGAAAATAATAAAAAGCTGCTGATCCACCAGGAACAGCCTCTGGATTAAATCTCCATTTATCGATTGGCCCATGATATTGTTTAGTCAACTGTAGTCGGATATTCTCCGGTAAAAGTCGCTCCCAATCAATAGCCTCAGGATAAACGATCGCTGCTTCTAACAAATGCTCACGAACGGTATTTTCCTTAATCCTTCTTCTTTTTGCAATTTGAGTAATCGAATAACCACGTTGGTAGAGTAATAGAGTTTGGTTACCACTATAACTCAACGGGCTTGGTGCTAATAACTCCTCTAACAACCGAGCTAATGCTCCTTGATAACTATTAGCAAAAGCTGCAATTGCTAATAGGGCATCTTGCTTAATAATCGGTAATTGTCCCTTAGGAATGGGGAATTGCTGGCAAAATTGAAGTTCGTTTTTACCAGTTATCTGATGGCCAATTAGTGAGTAAAAGAAATAGTTAACTAATCGTTCATCCACACTCTCTAGCGAATTACCAAATAATTCAAGCTCCTTAAATAGCTGCTTAGCAATGTTCCCACGCCAATTAAAGAGCCAGCGTTTAACAACTTGTTGTTCATGATATTCATTAGTTAACGGTGCATAATAACGATTATGGTATGTTAGTTCAGAAACAACCTGGATACCGAGAAGTAACCGTTGTTCAATTCGTCGTGTATTAGCTAACCAATACCAGTCAAAGAAATGTGGTTGATATTCTTCATCAACTAATTTCTCCTGTTTCAACACTCCGGAAGTTGTTAAAAGTGCTTGCCCTGCTGAATCAAGACGAATTAGGTTATCTTTAACCAAGCTCTTAATTGAATGATCAAATTCTTCACGCTCTAATGAACGGTAAGCTCCCGTCCAGTTGAGAAGTCCGTATTGCTTAGCCCAGAAAAGCGTCGATACTGTTCGCCGGTTTTTTAACGTATTTTCAATTACCCTAATCCGCCGTGGCTGATGCTCATCAAAGAATCTTAATAAGTTATCCATTTTTCACTCTCCACTCTAATTAATTATAACGGAAAGAATTTAAAATGATCCGAAAAGAAACGTGATTATTTTAAAGTTGCTAAAGACCAAGAAAGCGACCTTTAACTTCACAAATTGCAAAGATAAAGGTCGCTTATTAATATCAAATTATCCTTCAAGTCGTTTTTGATTAAGCCACGATTTTAGTCGAACAGCTATTAGCGCAAACACAGCCGAAACGAGGACACCTTTAATTAAATTAAAAGGAACAACACCAACAGCAATTAATTCAGGAATTGGTAGTGTTGATTTCCAGTTCCAAAGGGCCATGTAAAGTGGAGTTAAGACCCACCAGTTTAATAGAGCCATAACCACAACTAAGATAATTGTAGAAGCAATTCCCCCTAGCCATAATTGACGCTTAAATGACCATGACTTATGTTTCCAAGCCCAGCAAAATGGTAATAGTAATGCTAGTGAGGAAAGAAAATTGCCCAATATTCCAACTAACTCACCAGCAGAAAAGCCACGGGTTAGAGCATGGATAAGACACTTCAAAAATGCAATCATTACCCCGGCAGCTGGGCCATAAATAAACCCACCAATCAGTACCGGCAAATCCGAAAAATCCATTTTAAGGTATGGAGCAACTGGCAAAATCGGGAATTCAAATAGCATTAAAATAAACGCTAATGCACTTAAACAACTAACACCAACCATTTGGTGAACTTTTTGATGTGATGTAACCATCGACAACAACCTCCTATCGAGATTGCCTTCAAAATATTTAAACATAAAAAACACGTCACTTAACCTAGGTTGTCAGCAACGTGCATTCTCATTCATGTTTAAATAAATGTAGTAGAATCTTCTGCATACCAGACTATACTGTCGGCTCTGGAATCAAACCAGATCAACCATCGAAATGGGTTGCGGGCTATACCGCCGGTCGGGAATTTCACCGCGCCTTGAAGACAACTCCTATAAAACTTTACACCATTATAATACCCGGGATTTAGTGGTCTGTCAAGGATAAGGCAAAATGCTACATTCCGTAAAATTCCGTAGTTTTCCGTTTTTTACTCCCTAGTTTTCTAGTCCTTCTCGGGTATCATAACTATTTACTCATTTTCTTTAGTAATTTAACCTCATCAGGTTTCAATTCTCGGAATTCGCCTGATTGGAGCCCATGAAGATCTAATGGACCATAATTTTCACGGTGAAGCTTGATAACGGGGTAGTGAACTGCATCAAACATCAACTTTACTTGATGATAACGTCCCTCATGAATGGTTAACTTAACCAAGCTTGTTTTCTTTTTCTGGTCGGTTTCGATTAGGCGAGTTTTAGCCTTCTTCGTCAATCGCCCATTAACTTTTACCCCGACCCGTAATTGCTTAAGATCATTATTATTAATAATTCCCCGAACCTTTGCAATGTATGTCTTTTCAACTTCAAATTTCGGGTGCATTAACCGGTTGGCAAGGTCGCCATCGTTAGTCAATAGTAAAATCCCGGTAGTATCATAATCTAATCTTCCAACAGGATATACTCGTTCTTCAATTCCTTCCTCCTTCAGGATATCAACAACTGTCCGCCGCCCTTTATCATCATGAGCGCTCGTAATTACTGAACGAGGCTTATTCAGTAAGTAGTAAACATGGGCTTCACGATGAAGGGGGACACCATCGACAATCACTTCATCGTGTTCACTAACTTTAATCCCCATCTCCGTTACTGTCTTCCCATTAACCTGAACATGGCCACTAGCGATTAATTTCTCAGAAGCCCGGCGAGATGCGACTCCTGCTTCAGCCATTACCTTTTGTAGACGTTCCATTTTGCTCCTCCTGTTGTTTTTGTCGTGCCTGTAAAGCTTCTAAAAATAAGTCACCATCCAGATTATCTAAATCAAGATCTTCTTGTTCAGCCAAGGGTGGCAATTCTTTTAATGAGGATAAGCCGAAGTAATCTAAAAAACTATCCGTTGTCACATATAAGAATGGTCTCCCTGGTGCTTCTAATCGGCCATGGGTACTGATCAATCCACGGGCCATTAATTTTTGTAATGAAGCAGAACTTTGAACTCCACGGATATCATCAATTTCCAAACGAGTAATTGGTTGACGATAGGCAATAATTGCTAGGACTTCTAATAATACCCGTGTCAAAGGAATCGTTAAAGGCACCTCAAAATAGTGCTTAATCACTGGTGATAGTTTATGCTTAGTTGCTAAGCGGTATGTATCACCACTATTTAATAAAACTAATGCAGAGTCAGACTCACCTTCATACCTTTCCTTTAATCTTTTTAGTAGTTCCAGTACAGCTGGTTTCATGAAACCAGTAATTTTTGCGAGATCTCCTAAAGTTATTCCTTCATCCCCACTAATAAAGAGTAACCCTTCAATCTTCGCTAGGTTGGTTGGCTCGGTATTGCTCACCTTTTGATCCCTCCACTAAAATAATTGGTCCAAATAATTTTTCCTGGTGTACAGCGATTGCTTGATGTTTAGTTAATTCCAAAATTGCTAAAAACGTTGTAACCAATTCATCACGGGTCCGTTTTCCAATAAATAAGTCATCAAACCTCGTAGCTGCCTGTTTAACGATTGCAAAAACCTGGTTCATCCTTTGGGCAACACTTACTTTTTCCGCTGCCACTGTTTCGTGAACTGGAGAAGTTAACTGATGACGTTTAAGGACATCGGCAAATGCTTGCTGAAGTTGGCCTAACGTAACCCCTGGTTCAACATGCTTAGCAATCATTTCAGCCGGAACATGCATTGCTGGCCTAGTATATTCTGCCTGCCGAAAATCAGCCTTATCTTTCAAATGTGAAGCTGCCTTCCGGTAACGTTGGTATTCTAATAACTGTTCAACTAGTTCTTGCCGTGGGTCAACACTTTCTTCGTTTTGTTCCTCTACCTCTTCCTCTGATTGTGGAAGAAGCAACCGGCTTTTAATATTCATCAAGGTCGCGGCCATCACAAAATAATCACCAGCTACCTCAAGTTGGTGACTTTTCATCGTTCTTAAATAATCAAAGTATTGTTGTGTAATCTCCTCAATTTGGATATCATAAATATCCATTTTTGATTGCCGAATTAAATGGAGTAAAAGATCAAGTGGTCCCTCAAAGCTACCAATCTTAAGTGTTGGTTGAAAGGGATAGCGTGGAATTACTTCTTGTTCACTTTTCATTGTTTCGCTCCCAATTTGAAATTAGCGGTTGAGTCTTTAATGTCCCCATCAATCTTCGTTCACGATATTGTTCGTGAACTGCCGTTAACAATGCATAAACATTTTTTCCGGAACGATCAGTTGGTGTAAATGATATATGGCGGACCAAGACATATTCCTTACCGACTTCGATAACAATAATTCCAATAAAATGATTATCTTCTGTATCCTTCCAGAGATAGATCTGATAATTCTGATCCAAAGAAAATTTAATTGCATCAGCAAGCTGGTCATAATCACGTAATTCTGGGAGGAAGGATAAAAGTCCCATTGCAATTTTCTCATAGTCTTTTCGGTATCGAACTAACATTTTTTCCTCCCTGAGATTTTATGCTCGTGGGTGACATTGGCGATAAATCGTCACTAATTCCTGTGAATCAAAATGAACATATGATTTATAATTTTCTCGTCCACTTTCTCTCCCTAGAAGCGTCTGGACTACCTGCCAACTAGCACCATTATTCAATAGATCAGCAATGAAAGTATGGCGGAGGGTTTGAAGAGTAATGTCCTTTTTCAATCCTGATTTCTTAACAATCATTTTAAAGTTCTTCCAGACTCCCTGCCGCGTCATCTGATGACCACGAGCATTTAAGAAAACATACTCACTGGAAATATCAGCCGTAGTCTCCAGGTACTTTTTAAGCCATTCACCTGCAATCTTTCCTAAAGGAACAATTCGCTGATGATGGGGATTATCCTGGAGCTGAAGAATTTGTAAATCAAGATGAACCTGTGAGCGCTTGAGGTTAATCAATTCACTAACTAACATTCCCGTTCCATACATTAATTCTAATAATGTCCGATCACGCAAGCCATTAGTAGTAGTCGTATCGGGAATCATAAATAATTGTTCAATTTCTTTTTGAGATAATATAATCGGAGGCTTCTTTGGTGCCACATGTTCATGATCAACATAGTCCATGGGGTTTAACTGAATTTCATGCCGACGCAAGAGATAACGAAAGAGTTGACGAAGACTAGAAATTGTCCGATTAATCGTCGTACTAGCACGGTGTTCCTGTTTCAGTTTAGCAATCAGGTTAATTACAGCGTATTGGTCAACATTTTGCCAACTTCCAATTCCGTTGGCTTCAAAAAAAGCAACACACATTTTTAAGTCATGGCGATAACTTTGACATGTATTATGCGAGCGCCCCTTTTGAGTTACTAGGTAATCAATAAAGCGATCAATCGTTTCCAGCATTATCATTCTTCTTTTCAAGGAGGATTAATTGACCGTCCTCTTCTTTTACTAGCCCAGCTTTTAATAGGTGACCAATTGCCCGTTTAAATTGTCCCTTACTAATTCCAAAGACCTCGCGAATCACAGTTGGATCAGTTTTATCAGTATATGGCAACCGACGATTTTGATTATGCTCCAACATAGCCAGGAGCATTTGGGCATCTTCACTAATTGCCTGGTATGCCCGTGGCTTTAAGGAGAGATTCAGACCGCCATGAGATGAAAGGCCAATTACCCGTGCCTTTACTCGTTGTCCAAGCCGCGGTTCTTGCTCACGTTCGCTTGGGTGAATATAACCAAGATGGTAACCATCAGTTAACACAAAAGTACCGCTCATCTTTAATCGGTAAACAGTTGCATAAGTATCACGATTTAAAAGGCGTTTATTAGGAGCAACAGAAATAGCTTGGTAAATTTGATCATCAGCAAGCTTCCCCCAAATTCGATCTTTATCATCAACCTGCAAAGAAAGGAGAAGTCGATCACCGGGTTGAGGCCAAAGGTGCTTTAGTGATGGCAAATCATCTAATGATACTGCAATATCTTTATTTGGCAAACCAATATCTACAAATACCCCAAGATCTCGCCGCACACTGACCACTGTTCCATAATCATAATGATCAACCTGGACCGTTGGAATATACTTACACGTCATTTGAAGTTGGTGATCCTCATTTTCATAAACAAAGCCGCGAACCTGACCTCCAATATGTAAAACTTGGGGACTTTCATCCTTGGGAAGCCGGTACGTTTGCCCATTCCGGTCAGGTTGGACAAAGTAATCATTTTCATTTTCATCAATCATTACTGCTGTAACAACTTTTCCTAATGCTGAATTCATTAAATAATCCCACTTTCATTAATCCGATTTCATAATTACTAATAATTAATTTTACACGGCTCAGCGTGATTTTACTAGTATTATGAAAAACAAAAGCTCTCGTGGAATTCCACAAGAGCTTTTAATTAATTTGATAGTTTCATAAGACTTAATTAGTCAATAGTCTTAATCCGCATCATGTTAGTAGCACCCTTAACACCTAGAGGTACACCGGCAACAACGATGATCTTGTCACCCTTCTTAGCAAAGCCAAGTTCTACAGCCTTCTTGGCAGCCAAGTCGAACATTTTATCAGTGTTCTTCATTTCGTCAACAACGTATGGTTGAACACCCCAGTTGATCATAAGACCGCGTTCTACCCGTTCATTAGGAGTAAGAGCAACGATATCAGCGTTAGGACGGTACTTAGAAATCATCTTAGCAGTGTAGCCTGAAGCAGTGTAGGCAACAATGGTGTGAATGTCTAAGTCCTTAGCTGCATTAGCAACAGCTGAACCGATAGTTTCGGTAACGTCTGACTTGTCCCAGTCAAACTTTTCAGTACCGAATTCCCAAAGGTGGTTTTCAGCCTTGATATCGATAGCGTTCATCATTGCAACTGACTTAACAGGGTAATCACCGTTAGCACTTTCACCAGAAAGCATAGTGGCATCAGTACCATCAAAGACAGCGTTAGCAACGTCAGAAACTTCGGCACGAGTTGGACGAGGGTTTTCTTGCATTGAATCAAGCATTTGGGTAGCAGTAATAACTGGCTTACCTAATTCATTACAACGCTTGATCATGTGCTTTTGAACGATTGGCACATTTTCAGCAGGAATTTCAACACCCATGTCACCACGAGGAACCATTAAACCATCAGAAACTTCAATGATTTCTTCGAAGTTGTCGATACCTTCTTGTGATTCGATCTTAGGGAAGATTTGAACATCTTCCATGTTCTTTTCCTTAAGGAGTTCACGAATATCAAGAACATCTTGAGCCTTACGAACGAATGAAGCTGAGATGTAGTTAATGTTGTTGTCCAAACCGAAACGAATATCACTGCTATCCTTTTCAGTAATTCCTGGCAAGTTGATAGAAACACCAGGAGCGTTAACACCCTTCCGAGAACCAAGAACACCATTGTTAAGGACGTGGCAAACAAGTTCCTTGTGTTCTTCATCCTTTTCATCGATTAACATGTCAATAAGGCCATCATCGAAAAGAACGTGGCCACCAACATGAGTATCGTCATAAAGGCCTGGGTAAGTAACAGCGATCTTTTCGTGGGTACCTTCAATTGAAGGATCCATGGAAATACGAACCTTGTCACCGATCTTAAAGTTGATTTTGCCTTCCTTTTCAACAGTAGTCCGAATTTCAGCACCCTTGGTATCAAGCATTAAACCAACGTGCTTACCAGTAATTTCTTGCGCCTTCTTAACGTTTTCCATCCGTCCCAAGTGTTCTGGGTGGTCACCGTGTGAGAAGTTAAACCGGAAAATATTTGCACCAGCATTAATCAACTTAACGATGGTGTCAACATCTGTACTTGCAGGACCAAGTGTACTTACAATCTTGGTTTTCTTCATAAATGAATCTCTCCTTTGCATTTATGCATCAACTGCGGTTTGCATTTGCATACCTCATTTGCACAGCCTTATGATAGCACTTTTCAAAATCTGTGTCTGTAGTTTTTTACGAAAAGATGTTGAGAAAACGCTATCATTTAATAAATCTCATTAAGTATTAATTTTTGACAAATATCAAGATAGCTTTTGGAGGACCACGTTTCCCTTTCCCAGAATTTGGATTAATCCCTGGTATGTCTCATCCTTTGAATTTAGCCACCGTAATTGTGGCAGAATCCTTTTTTGGTCATTTTCCGGATAATAAATGATAACTGGAATTGGTCCTCGATGAGCTGCCATAAATTGATAAAGCTGCTGATGAATTTGTTCGGTGTTATTTTGGGGTAAAATTCGCAAAAACCACCGTTGCTGAGTAGTCAGTTGTTGTTGACGTAGCCGCTTTGCATCCCAAATTCGGTCAGCAATAATTTGGAGGCCATGCCCTTTACGTTGCTCTGCATAGCCACTAACCATTACTACGCGATTATTTTGTAATAGTTCTTGGTAACGATCAAACTGACGGGGAAAAACCGTTACCTTAATTTCACCGGTTTGGTCGGTTCCTGATAAGAATGCCATTTGTCGATGATTCTTCTTCGTATAAATCGTTCTAGCATGGTTAATTAGCACTAAAACTGTAACATTTTGGCCAGGATGGAGTTGACTAGCAGACTGGACATTATATCTCATCATTAGTCCTTTATATTGGGCTACAGGGTGTCCAGAAAGATAAACCCCTAAATATTCATTTTCCTTTACTAAGCGTTCCGTAAGTGGATATTCTTGGCGGGAAGCAATGGTTGATTGTAATGCCGGATCACCTTCAAGTTCATCAGTACTGCCGAATAGTTGAATTCCGGAGATTAACATTGGCAAAGCGTTAATCATCTCGGCCCGGTTATAGCCTAATCCATCAAACGCTCCGGCATAGATGAGTGGTTCAATTAGCTCACTCTTCTGCCACTTACTAGCCAATCGAGAAATGAAGTTTCGAATATCCTTATACGGACCGTTTTGCTTGCGCTCTTGAATGATTTCTCGAATTAAGTCTCGACGCAGTCCCTTAACTGATGCTAAGCCAAAATATAATTGACCGTTATTGAGTGAAAAACTAGCTTGACTTTGGTTGATGCGTGGACCGACAAGTTCAACCCCAAACTGACGCGCATCTTGAACGTGTGCCTTTAATTTATCAACATTTGGCTCAGCGTTCATTAACGCGGTAAAGAACTCTCCCGGATAATTAGCTTTTAGATATGCCATCTGGAAAGCCATCTTTGAATAGGCAACTGCATGTGATCTATTAAAACCATAATTAGCGAACTGATCAATATAATTAAATACCTGCTCTGCCAAATCTTCTGTATACCCATTAGCCTGTGCACCATTTAAGAACTTAGCACGCATTCCTTCCATCGTCGCCTGCTTTTTCTTACTCATCGCACGACGTAACAGATCGGCTTCACCCAAACTAAAGCCAGCCATCGCTGAAGCCAGTTGCATAACTTGTTCCTGATAAACTAAGATCCCGTATGTTGAACCCAAAATAGGCTCTAGCGAAGAATCTGGTAATTGGTATGTTTCTTCTCCCCGTTTACGAGCAATAAAATGAGGAATATTTTCCAACGGTCCTGGACGGTAAAGAGCGTTAACAGCAACAATATCTTCAAAATCATCTGGGTGAAGATTTATCAGCACTTCTCTAATCCCCGCTGATTCAAATTGGAATACGCCATCGGTTGATCCGCGTTGAAAGAGGGCTAATGTCTTGGGATCATTTAATGAAATCGTAGAAAGATTAAAGTCCGGCTGCTGCTGTCGAATTAATTTTAGGGTATTATCCATGATCGACAGGTTCCGTAATCCCAGAAAGTCCATCTTTAGTAGTCCCAAGGCTTCAACCGTATCCTTAGGAAACTGCGTCATTAATAGTCCCTCACTCCCGTTCTGGAGAGGAACAATCTCATGAAGCGGGCTTTCGGATAATACTACCCCAGCAGCATGAATCGAATAATGTCGGGGAAGACCCTCTAACTTTTGAGCGATCTTATACAATAATTGGTATTCTGGATGATCACTAAGCAGGTTTTGCAAACGTTGTGATTCTTTTAATCCCTCTGCTAATGTGACGTGGAGGCCATGAGGAATGGCACTAGCAAGTTCATTAACTGCATAGCGATTTAAGCCAAATACCCGACTCACATCACGAATAACTTGCTTAGCCGCAAGGGTACCAAAAGTGATAATCTGGGCAACACGTTGATGCCCGTACTTTTGGTGGACATAGTCAAGAACTTCACCACGTCGGTTATCAGGAATGTCCAAATCAATATCCGGCATCTGTGCTCGCTCAGGATTAAGAAAACGTTCAAATAACAGATGGTACTGTAAGGGATCAACATCGGTAATTGCTAAGGCATAAGCTACCAAAGAGCCAGCCGCTGAACCCCTTCCCGGATCCGTTGTTATTTTTTTCCGGTGGGCAAATCGCATAACATCCCAAACAATTAGGAAGTAATCGTCAAATCCCATCTTATGAATCACTTTTAATTCCTTTGTCAGACGTTGTTGATAATCACTTAATTTCAAGCCTGGAGCAATCCGCCGTTTCTTCAATCCCTCAATACACAAGTGTCGAAGATATTCAGCCGCTGATTGTCCTTCAGGGGTACTAAAATGTGGCAGAATTGGTTGTTTAAATTCAAAGTCAAGGTTGCAATTTTTTGCAATTTCTACTGTCTTCGCAGCTGCCTGGTCAAGTTTTACTCTTTGGTAAGCAGATAAAACATCTGCCTGGGTACGAAGGTAGTGATTGCCTAGCTTTCTTGCATTGGTTTCCACATTATCTAACTGAACATTCGCGTCAATTGCATGAAGGACCTTAGTGGCAAACAAATCATCTGCATTCAAATATTCAACGGGACTCACTCCTACAAGCTCTAAGGAATGGTTTATCGCTAATTGACTTAACGTTGACCGTTGAATTTGATCTAATTGGGGATTAGTTCCTAAAAGAAGGCTATCCTGATCTGTCGTATCACGTAAAAGCTGAATAACTGTGTCATCGGCCTTTAACCAACTAAATACCGTGGATTGTGGTGGAATAATAACATAAAGTGAAGAAAGAAATGATTTAATCTGATCAAATGATAATGGCAACTGTTCACGATTACTTGTCTGCTGAAGAGTAGAAAGTTCCATTAGGTTCTTATAACCTGCCTTGTTCTTAGCCAAAAAAACTAATTCTAAGTTAGTCCCGTCAACGTTATTTAATGTAATCGTCAATTGCAAGCCAATAATTGGTTTTATTCCAACTTCTTTAGCAGCATTATAAAAATCAACAGCACCATATAAAACATTTTTATCAGTCAACGCAAGCGCTGAATAGCCACGTTCTTTAGCAGCCGTAACCAATTTCTTTATCCGAATTGGACTTCTTAACAGTGAATAGCTACTTTTTACTTGAAGCGGTGCAAAATTCACCTTCATTCATCCCCCTTTCATTAAGAAATTATAGCAAATGTTGTTAAATTATGCTGTGTAGGGCTAGCAGGATTATTTAGTAAGTGTTAAAATTATTTTAATTGAGATGGATAAGGAGATGTTCCGAGTGAAACTATTAGAAGCAAACATCGGTGGTGGTGTTATTGCTCTCATCTTAGGTGAGATCTTAGCTTACATTGATAGTCAACTAGAAACAATGACACCAGATTACCTATTAACCGGTATTTTGGCCGTTGTCTTCGGCTTAGTTGCTGCTAACTGTGTATACTTCATCACACGAAAAGCTGATCCATCAAGAAACTAATTCTTAAAAAAAGAAAGAATAAAAAAAGAACCAGGAAAGCAATTTCCTGGTTCTTTTTTATTCAACTCCACTCATCTTTTGTTTAATTAAAGCACTGCAATAAATTATAACTTCAATCACCGCAATAAAGAAACTGACTGGCCAATTAGTTAAATAACCAAGGAGCAGTCCTAACCAAGTTCCTAAAAGTGAAAAGAGGATCGCTAACCCAATCATCTTAGCAACCCCATGAGTAAAGTATTTTGCACTAGCTGCCGGTAGAGTTAAAAGGATAAAAATTAAGAGTGAACCAACAATTTGAGCCGCGACACTCACGCTTAACGCTAAAATAACCAAAAAGATAACGGAATACAATGTAGCATTAAGTCCACTCACCCGTGCTCCAACTGCATCAAACGAAGTAAATTTAAGTTGCCGATAAGTTGCAAAAATTACCAAAATAACAATGATTGATAAATAAATTAGTTGCCAAACTTCACCTAAATTTATCCCCACAACACTCCCAAAAAGAATATTAGTTGCCGAGCTAGCATTTTTACTGCTCAAAGAAAGAAAAAGGATTCCAAGGCCAATAAAAAGAGCCGAAACAGCACTAGTAACTGCTTCACGACGCGATTCTTTAATACTCATTTGACCAACAAGAATTGAGCTAAGCATTGTAAAGAGGATCATCCCATTAAGAACCGGCCAGCCAACGAAGACCGCAAACGCACCGCCAGCAAAGCCAATTTCAGATAGTGTATGAGTCAGAAATGAAAGATTCCTTGCAACAACAAAGACGCCAACAAAGCCACTAACAATGGCAATAAAAGTACTGGCAATAAAGGCATGGCGCATAAAACTTAGTTCTAACATTACTTAACCTCCTTTTCTGGTTGGGGAAGTTCATTGATCGTCCCCGTTAAGTACCCATCCCCTGTCATCTGAAGAAAGCGAGTTCCATAATGTTGAGCTAGTTCCCAGTCATGGGTTACAAACATCACGCTAAGTCCCTGTTGTTGAAAACGAGTAACTAAATCTAATAGCTCATATTTCATCTCATTATCCAAACTTGCAGTTGACTCATCCAAAATTAACAGTCCCGGGTTAGGAAGCAGGGCTTGAGCCAAGTACGCCCGCTGCTTCTCACCACCAGAGGCCAAGCCAAGGAGACGGTCAGCAATTTTTTGTAAGTTTGTCTCGCTAATTACCTGGTTTACCCGTTGACGTTCATCCTTTTTTAGCCAGGGAAGGAAACTATGAGGAACATTCAATGCTATAAAATCACGGATTGAAAGGGGGTATTCCTGATCAATATTCCGAAATTGAGGAACATAACCGATTCTTGTTTGCGGATTAATTATTATTTCGCCTTTTTGTGGCTTAATAAAGCCCAGCATCGACCGAACAAGAGTTGTTTTTCCGACCCCATTTTCGCCGATTACTACTAAAAAATCTCCCTGATTAATATTAAAACTTAAATCATGAATTACCTGATGGTTACCATAAGCAACTGTTAAATCGTTAACTGTGACAATTGACATTCTACTTCTCTCCCTGCTGAATTCGTGATAGTGCCCGATATTGTGAAAGCATCCACTCTTGATAAGACTTGGCACTATTAGGCTTGATTTCCGTTACTTTTAACACCGGAACATGGTGTTTACGTGCGAGCTTTACCAAACCATTAACAACGTGATCACTCGTTTGGGAATTTTCAACGAAAAACGCAATTTCATGATTTTTAATTGCAGATTGCAGTTGTTGAATATCTTGTGGTGATGGATCGTTACCGTCTTCAATGGCTTTTTCAAAGTGTTGATCTACTACTTGGTAGCCTAAAGCCGTTAATGCGTAATCAAATACCGGTTCACTGACTGCAACTCTATTATTTTCTGGACTAACGTTTGCTTTAATTTTAGCAATTTCCTGTTCCAATGGTTTTAATGAGTCAATGTATTTTTGCGCATTCTTTTGGTAATAGCTTTGGTGATTTGGATCCAATTTTCCGTATTGGACAGCTAAGTCCCGTGCTAGTCTTTTCATCGTTGATGGTTCATACCACAAGTGCTCATTTTGCCCGGTTTGTTTACCCATTAAATGACCAACATTTACCACTTTCTGTGCGTGATGCTGGCTATCTGAATGAGCAATTTTATTTAACCATTCATCATAACCCAAGCCATTTTCAATAACGACATTTGCATCCTCAACCTGTTTTGCCTGCGCCGTCCCTGGCTGATAATCATGAGGATCAACCGATGCATTATCAATTAATGACGTTACTTTCCCGTACTTTCCAGCAATCTGTTGAGCAACCTCTCCGTAGAAGTTTAAACCAGTAATTACCCGAATTGGTTTTTTTTCAGTATTAAGCGTTTTGAAGGGGATAAATGATAACGCTAAAATTACAAGTAATAAACTAACAAGGCCACTCACACCAATGAAGTATTTTTTCATTCTCTTCTCCTTTAAGAGTAATCATTATCATTAAGAACAGTTGCTATCTTACCGAACTATTCATTTGAATGCAAGTTTAAACTCAATCATGATCTCTAGAGTAAAAAGTATTTACATCAGTTAAAACAAAAAGGAACTTTACAGAAAGCAAACATAACTTCCGCCAAGTTCCTTTAATAAATAATTATTAATTATTCTGACTATTTAATTCATTAATCTTAAGAAGAACATCCAATGCCTTTTCCATCGTCTGTAGGGAAACGTATTCAAATCTGCTGTGCATGTTTTCACCACCAGCAAACAGGTTTGGTGTTGGTAATCCCTTATAAGAAATTGTTGAACCATCAGTTCCACCACGAACCGGGTAAATTACTGGCTTAATGTTCAAGTCTTTCATTGCCTTTTTAGCAATTTCAACCGATTCCATCTTTCCTTTAAGCGCATCTTTAAGGTTATAGTATTGATCATAAAGGTTCATGTTGATCCGTTTGCTACCTAGCTCATTATTAAGACCGTCGACAATCCGTTCAAGCAGATTCTTTCGTTCTTCGAAAGTTTCCCGATCATGATCACGAATAAGGTAAACCATCCGCGCATGGTCAACAGTTCCATCAAACTTATACAAGTGGAAGAACCCTTCCCGACCTTCAGTCCGCTCAGCACGCTCATGGGCTGGTAAACTGTTATGGAGATCAATGGCAACCTGGATAGCGTTAACCATGGTTCCCTTAGCTACTCCAGTATGAACATCCTTTCCGGAAATTTCTATTTCTGCTTGAGCAGCGTTAAAGGTTTCGTATTCTAGCTCACCTAATGGGCCACCGTCAACAGTATAGGCAAAGTCAGCACCAAAGTCGTCAACATCAAAGTGATCAGCACCGGTACCAATTTCTTCATCTGGACCTAAACCAATCTTGATTTCACCATGCTTAATCTCCGGATGATTCATGTAGTATGCAGCCATTGTCATAATTTCGGCTACTCCTGATTTATCGTCAGCACCCAGTAGTGTTGAACCATCAGTGGTAATTAACGTATCCCCTTGGTAATTCTTTAGGTTAGGGAATTCCGTGGTTGATAATACATATTTACCATCTTCATCTAATTGAATATCACTTTTACCATCATAATTTTCAACAATCTGTGGGTTAACGTTATGTGCATTAAAGTCTGCTGTATCAACATGTGAAATATAACCAATTGTTGGCACTTCATGATCCAAATTACTTGGGATGGTGGCAAATAGGTAGGAGGATTGAGGGTTAATATGAACATTGCTTAACCCTAATTCCTTTAGCTCAGCCGCTAATTCATTCAAGAACGCTGTTTCCTTGGGATCAGACGGAATAGTGTCTGAATCAGGGTTAGAGCGTGTTTCTGTCTTTACGTACTTTAAAAAGCGGGGTAATAAGCCTTCATATTTTTCTTCTGTCATTATTAATTCTTCCCTTCATTATTCAACATAAAATTAAATGGATCGGTATTTAGCTGGTTTCGAATAATCTCAAAATCCCAGTTATTTTCTTTCTTCCATTGATCAAATAGCTCAGCTAATCGTGGTTCACAAATTGCCTCAATATGATGTCCAGGATCAATTACAGTTAAATGGTTAGCAAGCATATCATGTGCAAAGTGATAAGTGACATCACCGGTGACATACGCATCTGCTCCCTTATCAACCGCTGCTTGCCAGAAGTCTTGACCAGCCCCACCAAGGACCGCTACTCGATGAATTGGTTTGTCCATATCTGATGGAGCAACAAGCCAACGAAGGCCCTTAATGCCAAAGATCCGCATACAGTACTGGGCAAATTCCTTAGCATTCATCGAACCATTTAACGTTCCAATCCGGCCCATCCCAACTTCTTTTTGTGATACTGGGTCAAGACCAGCCTCAATCAGACGTTCCGTATTAGTTAACCGTAATTGACTAGCCAACCAATCATTCATCCCCCCATTTGCTGTATCTAAATTAGTATGGGCAGCATAAACTGTGATTCCATGGCTAAGCAACTGGGCATACATTTCATTTTGTGGGATCCGAGTGTCAAGATTCTTTGCCGGATGAAACATAACTGGATGGTGGGCAAAGATAAAATCCACATCCTGTTCAATTGCTTCCTGCGCAACTTCTGGACGGACATCCAACGTTGTCATCAACCGCTCAATCGGTTTATCAGGATTCCCTAATTGAAGTCCCGGATTATCCCAACTTTCTGCCAATTTTGGACTAGCAAATTGTTCAAAGCGGTGAATCAATTCATTACCTGTCGTCATTATTTAACGCCTCCTCTATTAAAGCTATGTATTCCTCCTGTTGGTGAATTTTCTTAACCGGTGGTTGACTGGCATGGCTCATTTGTTGAAGCACCATTTTCTGTCGCTGTAGTTCACCATGCCATTTCTCATCAAACACCGGAGAATGTGCCTCAAGTAAAAACGGCCCAAAAGTCAGTTCGTACTTACTATAACGAAAAGGAACAATTGATGATTCAGCAACAATCACTTCATAAATGTGGCCATCTTCAGCAATCATTTTTTCAGCCATAATTTGGAATTGGTGATCCATCAGCCACGTTCTTAAGCGAGCCTCACCAACGTTCGGCTGTAATATCAAACGGGACACATTAGCCAATTTTTCGGGGTGGGCATCAAGAATTTGGGTAATTAATGCTCCCCCCATTCCTGCAATCGTAATTGTATCGATCCGATCGGCATCTTCAATTGCAGCTAATCCATCTGCTAGTCGTGCTTGAATAATATTAGCCAAGTTTAATTTTTGAATCTCATGTACAGCATTTTCGTAGGGGCCCTTTACAACTTCACCTGCAACCGCATAAGTAATTTGTTTCTGCAAGGCTAATGCCGCTGGTAAGTAGCCATGATCAGATCCAATATCTGCTACTCGCGCTCCTTTAGGGACAAATTCAGCTACAGTTTCTAAGCGTTGGGATAAGTTTTGCGCATCCACTCTCTACCATTTCCTCTCAACATTTCTTTATACATTAAGTATAGCAAATGTTTAAAAAAAGAGGAGGTTCACAACAAAGTCAATCCCGACTTCATTGCTCTCCCTCCATCTTTTCTAATTTAGTTCTTTTACAAATTTACCAATCCGATTAAGCGCTTCATGAAGGTCCTCGTCTGAAGATGCGTATGAAAGACGAACATAGCCTTCACCACCAGCACCAAAAGCACTTCCCGGAGTAACACCAACCTTAGCTTGATGGGCTAATTCAGTAGCAAATTTAACGTCATCCTTACCAAATGCTTCCGGAATCTTTGCAAAGATGTAAAATGCTCCTTCTGGCGTTGACATTTCAAAACCAAGATCACGTAAACCAGCAGTTACAAAATCACGACGCTTTTCGTAGATCTTGCGGAATTCAACCGGATCATCTTGACCATTATTCAATGCTTCGACAGCTGCTGCCTGAACATTGTCCGTAACGGTGGTTACAAGGAAGGCGTGCATTTTACCAATACTTGCAATAATCTCTTGCGGACCAGCCACATAGCCTAACCGATAACCAGTCATTGCATGAGACTTTGACAATCCAGAAATAAAGATCGTTCGGTTAGGGATAATTGAAGCCAATGAGTAGTGATCAACACCATAAACAAGGTCACTATAAATCTCATCAGCAATTGCATATAAGTGGTGTTTTTCAATTACTTTTGCTAACCCCTTCAAAGTTTCTTCCGGATATTCACGACCAGTTGGATTACTTGGATAATTCAAGAGAACCGCTCGTACACCGTGGCCTTCCTTTTGCAATACTTCTTCAAGCTTCTCTGGAGTTAAAACAAAGCCATCAGCAGATGTATCAACCTGAATTGGCGTTGCACCAGTCATTGCTACTAAGGGGAAGTAGAGTGCAAACACCGGTGTTGGAATGATTACCTTGTCACCAGTATTTAATAAGGAAAACAGGGTTGCTGCTAATGCTTCAGTCGCACCAACCGTTACCACAACTTCATTTTCTGGATCATAATCAACACCACGGGTTCGCTTGATATAGCCAGAAATTGCTTTCAATAATTCCGGTTTACCCATTTGTGGTGCATAATGAGAATCATTATCTTGAATACTCTTAATTGCTGCCTGCTTAACGTGTTCCGGAGTATTCATATCTGGTTCTCCAAGGGTCAATTTAATAATCCCAGGAATCTTAGAAACTGAGCGGTCAAACGCACGAATCCCTGAAGGGGAAGTGGCTGCTAATTTATGATTGATAGTACCTGTCAGATCTTTAGCTAATTCTGGCATAACGACGGTTCCTCCTTGTTAAAAAACACACATTATAAAGAAAATTAAGTAAAATCATTTAAAACTTAAACAATTTAAGTTTACTTTGTTTACTACCCTTAAGTCAAGATTCCTTTAATCGTTTTCTTATAATTATTTAATTTAATAAGTATTTATTTAAGAATAATTAATAAAATAAGGTAACTCTAAAATAAATTCAAATATAACCACCATATTTTTTGTTTAAACTAAAAAGAGACCCAAGCCTGAGTCTCTTTCACATAATTATTCCAAGAAATCCTTTAATTGCTTAGACCGTGATGGGTGGCGTAACTTCCGCAATGCCTTTGCTTCAATTTGCCGGATCCGTTCACGGGTAACTCCAAAGACTTTCCCGACTTCCTCCAATGTTCTGGTCCGACCATCATCAAGTCCAAAGCGAAGACGTAACACATTTTCTTCCCGATCCGTTAACGTATCGAGAACGTTTTCTAGTTGCTTCTTCATCATTTCATAAGCAGCATGATCAGCTGGACTAGTTGCATCCTGGTCTTCAATGAAATCACCTAAGTGTGAATCATCCTCTTCACCAATTGGCGTTTCAAGAGAAACCGGTTCTTGAGCGATCTTAAGGATGTTTCTTACCTTTTCAGTTGGCATGTCCATCTCGGCACCAATTTCTTCTGGTAATGGTTCACGACCTAGATCCTGAAGCAACTGCCGTTGGATCCGAATCAATTTATTAATTGTTTCTACCATGTGGACTGGAATCCGAATTGTCCGAGCTTGGTCGGCAATTGCCCGAGTAATCGCCTGACGGATCCACCAAGTAGCATAGGTTGAGAATTTGAATCCACGCCGGTAATCGAACTTTTCAACGGCCTTCATCAGACCCATGTTCCCTTCTTGAATTAAGTCAAGGAATTGCATTCCCCGACCAACATACCGTTTAGCAATTGAAACAACTAACCGCAAGTTAGCTTCAGCAAGTTCTTGCTTAGCCTCTTCGTCTCCTTGTTCAATTCGTAATGCCAAAGCTACTTCTTCGTCAGCACTCAAGAGATTAACCCGACCAATTTCCTTTAAATACATCCGAACAGGATCGTTAATCTTAACCCCAGTTGGTGCAGAAGTATCCTTCATTGCCTTTTGGGATAATTTTTCGGTTGCCTTTAATGCTCGAGGATCTGGATCACCATTCTCATCAACAACACTAATTCCTGAATCTTCGACGTTTTGAAGTAGGTTATCGATCCCATCGGCATTCAATTCAAATGGCTTTGCAACAAGTTCTGTTAAATCGCTATACTTAATGTGCTTACGCTTCTTATAAGTACGAATTAATTTACCAACAGCGGTATCATACTTTTTTTGATCGAAGTTATCACTATTTGAAATGATGATTTCTTTCTTTTTACTTTTTGCCATATTAATTGGTCTCCTCCGCTTTTAATTCTTGTTGCTTTTTTAATAGTTTTATCAATTCCATTGTTAGTTGAGTTGCTAACTCATTATTGTTTAGTGAACTTGCTTCCCTAATCTGCGACTGTAGTTCTTTAATCTTCTGCGATAGTGGGATTTGTTTTTGAATCAGTTGAATACAGTCATCAATTAATTGCATATCTACAACTTCATCAACATTTAATTGTTCAATTTGACCCAATGTTGAACGAAGACTATCTTCCTTTAGATAATCCATTAGTCTTGCAGCCGAATACTCACCATGTTCAGAAAAATAACCCTCCGCTAATAAGTATAACGTTTGATAGCGCTCATGTGCAAAGTGAAAATTATTTATTGCTGTCACATGGTCCCATACTTCTTGATCGTGAAACATGTATCTTAATAATAGCTGCTCAGCTAACTCAGTCCGATTAACCTTTTTTTGCCGCTGAACAGTATGGCTAACAACTGGTTGAACTTGTACAGAACTGGCAGAACGCAAGGGAAAATGCCCCTTAATTCCTAAGCGATGGCTAACCTCCACTAGCTGGCTTTTTAACGTTTCCTTATCAAGGTCAAACTCTTTTGCCAGTTTTGTAAGGTACATATCTTGTTCTAATGAAGATGGCAGGGTTGCAAGTAGTTTCAGTGATTGATCCAAATAAGAAATCAACTCGTTCTGATTATTAAGGTTCTTATTTATCCGGTAGAAACGCAAATAAAAGTCAACTACTGTTTCTTCCTGATCAACTAGGTACTTACTAAATTTTGTAGCACCATTTTGCTGAACATACTCGTCAGGATCAACACCAGCTGGCAATTGGACGACCCGTAATTGCATCCCCCGCGGCTGGTGATCATGAAAAAGGCTGATTGCCCGATCAATCGCGTTCTGCCCAGCTGAATCACCATCATAACAAATATCAACTTGGTTAACTGCACGACCAAGAACTGCTACTTGTTCCTCTGTTAAACTGGTTCCCATTGAGGCAACCCCATTTTTGACGCCCGCAGCATAAGCAGAAATAACATCCATAAATCCTTCAAACAGGTAAATCTTTGATGCCTGTCGTGCTTCTTTTCGAGCAACGTCAAAATTGAAGAGGGTTCGTCGCTTATTAAAAATGGGTGTTTCAGGACTATTTAAATATTTTGGTGTATCTTCTGGAACTTTACCAATTACTCGACCAGAAAAGCCAATTACTCGACCATATTGATTTCGAAGAGGGTACATTACACGGCCAACAAAGCGATCATGTAGTTCTCCTTCATTATTTTCAACAAACAACCCCGATTTTCTTAACAGCTGGTAATCATTAACTTTCTGGGTTAAAAATGGCTTTAAAATTCGCTGCTCAGGCGCAAAGCCAAGATTAAAATCATTAATAAGCTCATCAGTCATTCCCCGCCCTTTTAAGTACTTCAATGCCTGAGCTCCAGCTGGGGTATTTAAAAGGACATGGTGGTACAATTTAGCGGCCTCTTCATGTATCATCATTAATTTGCCGTTAGGGGTATCACTTTTCTGCTTATTATCCTTACTATTATTATCAAGATATTGAGACGGCATCTCAATATTAGCTAATTGGGCCACTTCCTCAACAGCTTCAGTAAACGGAATATGTTTTAATTCCATTAAAAACTGGAATACGTTTCCACCGCGACCACAACCAAAGCAATAATAAAATTGCTTTTGTATATTAACGTTAAAGGAAGGAGTCCGTTCCTCGTGAAATGGACAAAGACCAACGAATCCCTTACCAGATTGATGGAGTTGAACATAATGACCTATCACATCACTAATATCTACAGAATTCCGGATCCGATCGATGACCTCTGATGGTATTCTTGCCACTAGCTGACACCCCCCAATTATACTAAGACAGCTACGAAAGGCCGCAACCTCATCGGAATGCGACCTCCATAATTATTTAGCCAAAATTAACTAATATATATGATACCACAAGTTAACAACAATACAATTAAAAAGACTTATTTAACAATCAGTTTATCCAAATTACCAATTAAGTATGCTTGTTGAGCAAGAATTCCCAACTGGGTTAAACGATTATTCTTAATCCTCTCGTCCTTATCCATAATCATATTTTCGTCGAAGTACTCATTAATAATTGGTGCTAGTGAACGGAGTGCTGTAAAGTTTTCGTCAACTGTTCGTTGCACTGCTTTACTGGTCAAATCATTTACTGCATCATATAATTTTTGTTCTGATGGATTTTGGAACAAGCTAGGATCTACCTTAGTGGCAGAATCATTCTTCCCCTTCTTTGCAATCCGGAGTACCCGAGTCAATGCTTCAATAACTTCCTTAAAGTTTTCATCATCATGATGAGCCTTAATTGAGTTTGCGGCATCAAGGATATTTTCAATATCATTAGACTTAGTATCAGTAACAGCATCAATCACATCGTGCTTCATGTGCTGACCACTTAATAACTGGTGGATCCGATCCATAAAGAAGGCACGAACTTGATCTGCGTTATTATCAATATCAATGTCAACATCAAGATTTGCTTCAGCAAAGGCTTTGATAATTTCTGGTTGAATATCCAATAATGGTAAGTGCCAATTTCGATCAGCAATAATCCGTACGATACCGAAGGCTTGCCGCCGCAATGCATACGGATCATTTGAACCACTTGGAATCATATCAACAGCAAAGAAGCTCATAATACTATCAAGCTTATCCGCAATTGCTAGAGCAGCCCCAATCTTACTTTCTGGTAACGCTCCTTCTGCAGAAACCGGCATGTAATGTTCACGAATTGCTTGAGCAACGTCTGCCTTTTCACCAAAGAGCTTAGCATAAATTTCACCCATTACCCCTTGCAATTCAGCGAATTCACCAACCATTTGCGTTGTTAAATCAAACTTATAGATATGAGCCGCACGATCTAGATCAGCTAATTCTTCTTCACTGAAATTTAATTGCTTTCCAATAACTGCCGCAATCACAGCAACTCGTTGCATCTTATCATACATTGAACTGATCTTATCATGGAAACTAACCCGCTTTAGTCGTTCAACATAATCTGCAATGCTCAACTTTTGGTCTTCTTCATAGAAGAACTTAGCATCTTCAAGTCGTGGAACCAAGACCCGTTCGTTACCCTTAATCACATTTTCCAGATAATCCGTATTACCATTACGAACAGCAATAAAGTTTGGTAAGAGGTTTCCTTCATGATCACGAAGATAGAAGAACCGTTGATTATCCTTCATGGAAGTAATTAAAACAGCATCTGGAAGGACCAGGTATTTCTTATCAAATGAACCAGAAAAGGCGGTTGGCCATTCAACCAAATTATTAACTTCTTCTAACAGGTCAGGATCCTTATCAATTACCCAATCATTGCTAGAAACGATGTTATCAATTTGCTCTTCAATCAGTTGTTTCCGCTTTGCTTGATCAGCAATGACAAAATCATCATGCAATGCCTTTTCATAATCGGTTGCTTGTTTCAATTCAACCTCATGACCAAGGAAACGGTGACCACGAGTAGTCCGTCCCGCCTCAATGTCAAGAATCTTAAATGGCACTACTTGGTCATCTAGTAATGAAACTAACCACCGAATTGGCCGAATAAATTGAAGATTATTATAGCCCCACTTCATTAGTGTTGGGAAAGTCATTGAGGTGATCACATCTGGTAATCCCTTAAGTACTTCGGCAACAGACTTACCAGCAATATGCTTTTCAACAAAAACATACTCAACACCCTTTACCTCTTTGAACTCAATGTCATCAACTGATGCTCCTTGACCACGAGTAAACCCAATTGCGGCCTTTGTCCAGTTACCGTCTGCATCTTGGGCAATCTTTTTAGCTGGTCCCTTAACAGATTCATCAATATCTGGTTGCTTATCACTTAAGCCGTGGATTAAGAGTGCCATCCGCCGTGGGGTCGCAAATTCTTGGATCTCATCAAAAGAAATCCGTTGTTCCTTAAGATACTTTGCTACCCGTTCATGTAACTGCTTAATGCTTGGTGTTACAACATGGGCAGGCATTTCTTCAACGCCGACTTCTAGTAAGTATGAGTTAGCCATGTTACTTGTCCCCCTTTTGTACTTTCTTTGCCTTTTTAGCAGCTTGCTTAGCTGCCCGTTGCTTAGCTTTTTCAGCTTTCTTTGTGTATTCATCTAATGTCTTTTGACGAAGCTTTTCATCATGAATTAGTGGGAAGCCACGTTTCCGTCGTTCTTCAACAAAGGCTTTAGCAATGGACTTTGCCATAATCCGGATTCGGTGAAGGTAACCAGCACGTTCAGTAACGGAAACAGCACCACGAGCATCTAATAAGTTAAAGGTATGGCTACACTTTAGAACATAATCGTATGCTGGGTGAACCAGTCCAAGCTTAATTAACCGTTTTGCTTCAGTTTCATAGTTATTAAATTCTTTTAGTAGCATGTCTTGGTTACTTTCTTCAAATGCGTATTTGGAGTGTTCATATTCAGGTTCCTTAAAGATATCACCATAAAGAACACCATCAGCCCATTCAAGATCATAAACTGAATCAACATTCTGAATATATTCAGCTAACCGTTCAAGTCCATAAGTAACTTCGGCAGCTACTGGGTTCATTGGTAATTCACCAACTACTTGGAAGTAAGTAAATTGAGTAACTTCCATTCCATCAAGCCAAATTTCCCAACCAACACCGGCACATCCCATTGAAGGGTTTTCCCAGTTATCTTCAACAAAACGGATATCATGTTCAAGCGGGTCAATTCCTAATTCACGGAGACTTCCTAAATAAAGTTCTTGAATATTATCAGGAGATGGCTTCATAATCACTTGGAATTGGTGGTGTTGGTATAGACGATTAGGATTTTCACCATACCGTCCATCGGCAGGCCGCCGTGATGGTTCGACATAAGCAGCATTCCATGGTTCTGGACCAATTGCTCGCAAGAAGGTGTAAGGACTCATTGTTCCGGCACCTTTTTCATTATCATAAGCCTGCATCAACATGCAGCCTTGCTTTGCCCAGTACTTTTCAAGTGTAAATATAATATCTTGAACACTTAACTTATCAGACATATAGACTCTTCCTTTCAAAAAAGTCCCTGTAGAAACTAGTCTACGACCAATTTCTACAGGGACGAATTAATTCGCGGTTCCACCCTGCTTTTTTGTATTGCTACAAAACAGCTTAGTTAGTACAGCTGCTAAAGTGCCCCACTAATAGACTAATTCAAGGGCTTTCACTCTCCCCTTGTCGCTTCACATTAATCATCATTAGCTTTTTCTTTGTCATTGCTGTAAATATATTTTTATACGTGACTTATGATAGATAAACATCTTCTAAATGTCAATTGGCAAATTGTTATTTTTTTAATTTCTCTTCCCATTTTCCCATTTGACGGATAAACCGTTTACTCTTTAAATTTAATCCGACTTCATTATCATACAACGAATCTAATACAAACTGGATACGACGCTTAGTAGAAGGATTAATTTTAATTGAGTTAAGTTTTTGGAGGTTTAAGGTTGAAAACCGTTGTAAATAATAAACAGACCGTAGATCAAGGTGCATTCGTCGCTCATCAAGATGCCAATGATTTCGACAAAGCATTCCCCCGGACTGTTCCGAAAAGTCTAAGGGAATATCATCACGTCCACAAATAACACACCGATCCCACGTTGGCGAAACACCAAAGCGTGTCAGTAATTGTGTTTCAATGACATTTGCGATTACCTGTTCATCAAGACCTTGGTTAATTAGTTTTAGAGCAGCAGCAACCTGCCCAAACCAGCCACCAATTCCTTGACCATCTTGAAATGCACTATCAACTAAAGCCAGAATATACGTAGAATATGCATTTTTACTAATATCAGTTGCAATATTCCGATATTGAGCCGTATCACTGGCCGCATTAATAAAGCTGAGGCCATCATTAGCCAATGACCCAATATATTCACCATGGGTAAATGGCAAAATATCCGCTGCTAAACGAAAGCCCCGTTTTTTAGCCCCTTTAACAAAAAACATTGCCGGGCCAATTTTATCAGTTAAAATTTTTACCAGGAGATCTCGCTCGCGATAATCGCGACGAAACATTATAATTCCCCGAAAATCAGTATTAATCCGACTCATTGGGGTTCATCCCTTCAATTAATAATCTTTGTTCCGGTAACCGTAGTCCTTTAACATTGCAGACTTATCCCGCCAATCAGGAACAACTTTAACCCATAATTGGAGAAAGACTTTATCGCCAAGAAGATGCTCAATATCTAAGCGCGCCCTTGTACCGATCTTCTTTAGCATTTGCCCCTTTTTACCAATAATAATTCCCTTTTGTCCGGGACGCTCAACAATAATATTGGCAGAAATATGTACATGCTTGTCATCTTCCCGCTTTACAGAAGTTACGTCAACCGCCACTGAATGGGGAACTTCTTGGCGAGTTAATTCAAAAACCTTTTCACGAATCATTTCTGCAATTACAAATCGTTCAGGATGATCACTAATTTGATCGCTTGGGTAGTACTGTGGTCCATTAGGCAATGTTTCGATTAACTTGTTGATTAGTGGATTAACATTATTCCCCTGAAGCGCAGAAATTGGGTAAATTCCTGCAAATGGGAGGGTGTCCTTGTATTGAGCCGTAATTTCAGGCAAGTCGTTTGGATTGATTTGATCAATCTTATTAATCACCAAAAAGATTGGCTGTTTAACATTCTTTAGGCGATTGATAATAAAATCATCACCGGGTCCCCGATCCTCTGTTGCGGAAACAAGGTATAAAACAGCATCCACCTCATCAAGTGCGGAAAGAGTTGACTTCTCCATAAAATCGCCTAATTTAGTTTGTGGTTTGTGGACACCTGGTGTATCAATAAATACTATTTGTGCCTGATCAGTAGTATAAATCCCCTGAATCTTGTTCCGAGTAGTCTGAGCAACATTACTCATAATCGCAACCTTTTGGCCAACTACATAGTTTAAAAATGTTGATTTACCAACATTTGGTCGTCCAATTAAGGCAACAAAACCGGATTTATAATTTGGATTATCCATTATTTTTCTTCCTTTCTAGTATCCCAACAATTTTACTATTCTTGGTAAAAAGATAATTAAACCAACTAAAACTGCAAAAATTGCTGTAATTAATACTCCACCTGCAGCAACATCCTTTGCTTTCTTAACGTTAATGTCATAGTGGTGTTCTCCAAGTAAGTCAGTTACAGCTTCCGTTACAGTATTTAAGAATTCTGCTGAAAAGACAACTAAGATTGCAAGGAGAAGCCATAACCATTCTAAGCGATCGACATGTAACACAAAGCCTAAAATAACCACTATCGTAGCAACTGCAATATGATAGCGCATATTTCGTTCTTGAGAAATAACATCAAAGATTCCCTCAAGCGCATGCCTCATTGCTTGAATTAGGTGGTGATTTTTTTCGGTTTGTCGACTATCTTTCGAGGCCATACTGATCTAATATCTCCCGTTGTAGTGAAAACATCTTTTTCTCATCCTCTGGTTTTTCATGGTCGTAGCCATTTAAATGAAGAAAACCATGAACAACTAAAAAGCCAAGTTCCCGTTCAAATGAATGCCCAAGGAACTTTGCCTGCTCAGCAACTTTATCAACGGAAATAAAAAGATCACCTAAGTTTGCTGGCAATTCGGCTGCTAGTTCTGGCTCCATAATGATCGGGGTCTCATCACCTGATTCTTCTGCAGCAAAACTTAAGACATCAGTTGCCCGATCTACGTGCCGGTACTGAGAATTAAGTTCCCGAATTTCAGGGTTATTTACTAAGGTCACAGATATCTCAGTATTATCAGCCAATTCTAGCTTTTCTCCCGCAAAATCGATTAATTTCTTAATCAACTCAAGATGTGCTGGACTAACTTTTTCTTTAGTATGATCGTAAATTTCTAGTTCCATAAACTAATCCTTTTTCTCAGCTGACTTCTTTGTTGCAGCTTCCTTTTCTTCATCGCGTTTAATCAATCGCTTGGTTGCGTTTGTTTCATAAGCATTAATAATCCGTGCAACAACCGGGTGCCGAACAACATCTTCAGCAGTAAACTGAACGAATTTGATTGATTTAATATCTTTTAAAATCCGTTCTGCACTAATCAACCCACTTCGCGTTCCATGGGGGAGATCAATTTGTGAAACATCCCCATTGACTACCATCTTTGAGCCAAAGCCAAGGCGGGTTAGGAACATCTTCATCTGCGCGTTAGTGGTATTTTGTGCTTCATCAAGAATAACAAAAGCACCATCCAACGTCCGCCCACGCATATAAGCAAGTGGGGCAATTTCGATAACTCCTCGTTCCATCAACCTTTGCGTATGATCAGTTCCAAAAATATCATTTAAGGCATCATATATTGGCCGCAAATAAGGGTCGATCTTCTCTTGGAGATCACCAGGAAGGAACCCAAGACTTTCACCTGCTTCAACCGCAGGACGAGTTAAAATAATTCGTTCCACTTCGCCCCGTTTCAAAGCTGCAACAGCCATCGCCACTGCTAAGTATGTCTTCCCGGTACCAGCAGGACCAATCCCGAATGTAATATCATTATGCTTAATGGCATTAACGTATTGGCGTTGACCAAAGTTTTTAACGCGAATAGACCGTCCCCGTCGATCACGAATGATGGTTTCACTATAAAGATCAGCAAAATAATCTAATGTTCCACGATGAGCCATCTTCATTGCACTAACAATATCAGTACTATGAATCCGAATTCCCTGCTCAGTTAAAGTAACTAATGCGTGAAGGACATCCGCTGTCAGCTTAACGTCTTCTGTTAGTCCCTTAATTTTAATGTTGTCGCCAAACGGGTTAATTGTGACGTTCATTCCCTGTTCATACAAGGAAACAAACTTGTCTTGAACTCCAAGTAAGGCAACTTCTAATTCTGGACTTGTTATTTGAAATGTTTGTTCAATTTCTTCGTTTTTTTCTACCAACTAAAATTTCTCCTCTAGTTTAATATAAGTAGATTCTGAATATGATTATATCATAGCCACTTTATTCTCGTTGGATTTTTAGTATAAGACTCTCTACTATATTTGCAAATAAATCATGAATGGAAAGATAAATAAAAAATGCCGTCAGTAATATACTTTCATATACACCGACGACATTAATTTTTAAGCCTGATAGTGAATTGTTTGTTTAGTTTGTAGAGAGTAAGTAAGCAATTCACTACTGTCAAGCTTGCTTTGATCGAGCTTAACAGCATTAATTTGGTTATTTTCATACGTTGTGTAATAGAAGGTTCCTGTTGTAAGGTCAACACCATCTGAATAGATTGTGTATTCAAAAGTGTTCGGTGCTACTTCGTCAAGCCCCTTTTGTTGTTCAACGGCATGAAGAAGGTGGAAATAATTAGTAACATATTCCAATTCATCTTTGCCTTTAGGTTCATGCATCTTAGTAAAGGTTTCCTTAACAAACCGACTCTCAGAATCCATCCCACCTGGAAGCATATGTGTTCCTAAACCACGACTATACAATTCAAGCTTTGCACCTGGTGCGATTATATTGGTTGGTTGAGCTGGTGAAACACTTTGATAGTTACTCAAATTATTAAGTTGTTGTGGAAATTCAGGATTATTTGTTAAGACTCCAACTGGATTATCGTAAACATTTAAGCCCTTCTTGGTTGATTCAACTACAATCGAATCACCAGATTTATCAGCAATCAGCCAATGAAGTGGTGACAATGGGAATTTCTCTGAGAAATTAATATTAACCAAGTTCAGATTCTTAATCATTTCCTTGGCTTCACTAATATTTTTGCATTGACCAAGAACATATGGGATAAATTCAAACGGCGTAACATTATCTTTTTTGGATCTTCTGGAAAATAATGACAAGGACCATCAAAGTTCAATCCAGCCATTCCCAATCCCTCTTCGTTAGCACCATCAAAGTATAATGGATAACCATCTTGAACGGTTGCCATCCCGGTAATAGCATAATGATGACTTAATCACTTCATCTTCCGAAATTTAAACTCGTAATCACGAGGAGTAACAACAACTTCTTCACCAAAAGGAATTTCTAAATCCAAATTACGACCAAAGTAACTATCGCCAGCCGTATAAATAATTGACGTACACATAACGGTAAACCTCCTAGAAAAAAATAACGTATTACTTAACCTACTTGTTAATAGATAAATAACACGTTATCCACTTATTCTCAAGTTTTTATCAATTAAATAAATTATTTATTTAATTCGCTCTTAACAATTTGGTTAACTAGCTTACCATCAGCTTGACCTTTGACCTTTGGCATAACAGCGCCCATTACCTTACCGAAATCCTTCATACTTGAAGCACCAACTTGTTCAATTGTTTCATCAACAATCTTTTTAACATCGTCTTCTGAAAGTTGTTGTGGCATATACTTTTCAACAACTTTCATCTCAGCTTCTGTTTTTTCAACAAGATCCTGACGCCCAGCTTGCTTAAATTCATCGAGTGATTCCTTACGCTGCTTATATTCACGCGCCATTACAGCTACTTCTTCATCAGGGGTCAAATCATGACCTTGTTCAATTTGCTCATTTTGTACTGCAGCTTTAAGCATCCGTACCACACCAAGAGTTTCCTTGTCACGGTTTTTCATAGCAGAAACCATATCAGAAGTTAAATCTTGTAATAAACTCATTTCAAATTCTTCCCTTCTTGAAAACTAAAAAAGCTCCCACCATCAGGAAAAGGTAGGAGCAAATAAATTAGTAACGACGACGGCGCTTGTTCTTACGCTTCCGTGCCGCTTCAGATTTCAACTTACGTTTTACACTTGGCTTTTCGTAAAATTCGCGTTTACGGTATTCTTGCAAAGTTCCGTTGCGTGAAACTGTACGTTTAAAGCGTCGAAGAGCGTCATCCAAAGATTCATTCTTACGAACGACTGTTTTTGACATGTTGATTCCCTCCCTCCGAGCTTAAAGTTACGTATTAGAGCGATATAACCCCGCTCCTTCACTACAAATGCAATTGTAACTAATTAGATTCTGAGTGTCAATAAATCTTTCAAAATTATTAAGATAAATTTTTGCTCCTATATTTAGAAATCAAGTTGCAGTTTAGATCTATATTATCTTTTATTCAAAAATCGCACCATTTATTCAACTAATTTGAATAAATTACACCTAATTTTAAATATTTATTGCATATTTAATCATTTTAGAGTATATTACTCACCAACGTATTTATTTTCTAGATTGAAGGAGTTATTGATTATGAAATATTTCAAACATTTACTAATGCTGATAATCATTACATTCCCGATACTATGTGTACCGGTATCAGCTTTAGCGGCTACCGAAAGTAGTAGTTCAAGTTCTTCTACTAACCCTGCTCAAGTAGCCGAAAATGATTCGCTGCAAAAAATCAAGCAAAAGGGAACGTTAGTCGTCGGGATGAGTGCCGATTATCCTCCGTACGAATTCACCACAAAAGAACACGGAAAAACAAAGTATGTTGGATTTGAAGTATCACTTGTCAAGCAATTTGCTAAAGATATTGGCGTTAAATTAGTAATTAAAAATATGGACTTTGATTCCCTACTGGTTGCTCTTGAAACCGGGAAAATTGATGTCATTGCTTCCGGAATGAATATTACTAACGAACGGAAAAAGAGCGTTGACTTCTCCGATACCTATTACTCTGGCGACAGTTACTTCTTAATTAATAAGAGTGATAAAGATAAATTAGTTAGTGCCAAAAGTTTTAACGGAAAAACGGTTAGTGCACAAAACGGTACCCTCCAATCAACTATGATTTCTAAAGATATGCCACAAGCTAATGGTAAGGGATTAACCAAGCTATCTTCCCTTGTAATTGGTTTACAATCTCATAAGTATGATGGGGTATTGATGGATGCCGCTACCGCCAAAGCTTACGCGGCTAATAACTCTAACTTGTATGCCTTTAATTCAAAGTTACCGGTTACCGCAGGAGGAATTGCTCTTGCCTTTCCAAAGGGTGACACTTCACTAATGAACGCTGCCAACCAAACTATTAAAAAGGTTAATCAAGAAGACCTAATCAACAAAAAATGGATCCCTGAAGCATCACAATACATGAAGAGCTACAAAAAGCAAAACACTGTTCTTAGCTACTGGCGCTACTTCGCAAAGGGGCTCGGCTATACATTAATTATTACTATCGTTTCTGTCTTCTTTGGTTTCCTTTTAGGAACAATCTTTGCCCTAATGCGTCTATCAAAGAATAAGATTCTCCATTCAATTGCAGTTTGCTATATTGAATTCTTACGGGGAACACCAATGATGGTTCAAATTATGTTCGTTTATTTTGGTATTGGTGCAATTATCCAGTCCCTTCCTGCGCTACTCGCCGGAATCATTGCCGTCTCACTAAACTCAGGGGCCTATGTTGCTGAAATTATCCGTTCAGGAATTCAATCAATTCCAGCTGGTCAAACAGAAGCTGCACGAAGCCTTGGAATGAGCAAAAACGAAACTTTCCGTTATGTTGTCATGCCCCAAGCACTTAAAAACATCTGGCCAGCTCTTGGTAATGAATTAATCACCCTATTAAAGGATAGTTCTCTTGTTTCTGTCATTGGGGTAACCGAATTAATGTTCCAAACACAATTAGTTCAATCTGCTACCTACAAGGGAGTCCTTCCCCTCTTCATTACCATGATGATCTACTTTGTATTAACGTTTACGCTTTCCAGAATTCTGCTTTACTTTGAAGGGAGAATGAAACATGCCCACTAAAATGATCGAAGTTCAAAACTTACAAAAGAAATTCAAGAATAATATTGTCCTTAAAGATATTACCGAACATGTTGATAAGGGTCAGGTAATTTGTGTAATTGGTCCATCAGGTGCCGGAAAAAGTACCTTCTTGCGTTGCTTGAATGCCTTAGAGCAACCGACGAACGGAAAAGTGCTCTTTGAAGGACAACAATTAACTGGTCTTAATGATAAAAAGCTCGATCAACTACGAGAAAAAATGGGAATGGTTTTCCAAGACTTTAATCTTTTTCCAAATATGAACGTCATCGAAAACATTAAGCTAGCTCCGATGAAGGTTAAGCATATTCCAGAAGATGAAGCGACAGCAACAGCTATGAAACTATTAACTAAAGTTGGTCTTGCCGATAAAGCTCAACAATACCCAACCCAGTTATCTGGGGGACAAAAACAACGGGTCGCCATTGCGAGAGCTCTTGCAATGAATCCTGAAGTGATGTTATTTGATGAACCAACAAGTGCCCTTGATCCTGAAATGGTTGAGGAAGTATTAACTGTAATGCACGATCTTGCTGATTCCGGAATGACAATGGTTGTAGTTACTCATGAAATGGGATTTGCTCATGAAGTTGCAGACCAAATTTGGTTTATGGCTGACGGTTATATCCAGGAAACAGGTACTCCAGACGAATTCTTTGCCCACCCAAAGAGTGATCGGGCAAAAGAATTCCTCAAGAAAATTTTAAAATAGATACAAAAGAGGCTGGAAAAACATTTTGCTTTTCCAGCCTCTTTTGTATCTAGTAGATTTTTTAATTTACAAGATTTTAACCACGAAAAGACTAATCTTCAGCGCCATCATTATCTAGCTTATAATCAACCTTATCATCAAACTGAACCTTCAAGTCGTCCAGTTGTTGTTGACTAACCTTACCAGGGGCAGCGGTTAATGGTTCAACAGCCTTCGAATTCTTAGGGAATGGAATGACGTCACGAATGTTATCAGCTTGTGCAAGTAACATTACCCAACGGTCTAACCCAAAGGCCAATCCCCCTTCAGGAGGCATCCCAAGTGTTAATGCTTTCAATAAGAAACCAAAGCGGGCTTCTGCACGTTCTTTAGTGTATCCCAATGCTTTAAGAACCTTTTCTTGTACCTTTGGATCATGGATACGGATTGAACCACCACCAATTTCTTGGCCGTTCAAAATAATATCATAACTTTGAGCATGAGCCTTATGTGGATCTTCACCATCTTCAAGATAATGCAAGTCTTCTTCATTTAACATGGTGAATGGGTGGTGCGCAGCAATCCACTTACCAAATCCTTCATCATATTCAAACATTGGCCAGTTAACAACCCACAAATAATTCCATTGGTTAGGTGCAATCATATCTTGTCCTTTTGCAATTTCACGACGTAAGTAACCAAGTGAGTCACTAACAACGTGGAAGGAATCAGCAACAAAGAGGATCAAATCTCCTGGTTTTGCTCCCATTTCCTTATTAATTGCATCAGCATAATCGTTAATAAACTTGGCAATTGGCCCAGAATAACCATCTTCGGTTACCTTTACCCAGGCAAGTCCTTTAGCTCCAAACCGCTTAATGTATTCTTCCTTCTTAGAAATGTCTTTCCGTGAATACTTATCAGCGCCACCAGGAACACAAATTGCCCGAACAAAGTTACCATCAGCAACAGTTCCGGAGAAGACTTTAAATGAACTATCCTTAACGATGTCAGACAAGTCATGGATTAACATACCAAAACGAGTATCAGGCTTATCTGAACCGTACTTATCCATGGCTTCTTGCCATTCCATCCGTGGGAATGGTGTTTTAACATCAACCCCTAATACTTCCTTCATGACCTTCTTAATTAATCCTTCAGTCATCGTTTGGATATCCTCAGGAGTTGCAAAACTCATCTCAGTATCAATTTGGGTAAATTCTGGTTGGCGGTCACCACGCAAATCTTCATCCCGGAAACAACGAGCAATTTGGTAGTACTTATCAACCCCGGCAGCCATCAATAATTGCTTAAATAATTGTGGTGATTGTGGAAGGGCGTAGAAATGACCTGGATAAACCCGTGAAGGAACGATATAATCACGAGCCCCTTCTGGAGTAGAACGAGTTAAGTCAGGTGTTTCAACATCCATGAACCCTTGACTATCATAGTAGTGGTGAACAACGGAAGTAACCTTGCTCCGTAACATAAGGTTCTTCATCATTTCAGGACGACGAAGATCAAGGTAACGATACTTCATCCGCAAATCTTCACTTGCATCAACATTGTCTGCAATGTCAAATGGCGTTGTTTCAGACTTTGCTAAAACCTTAATTTTATTAACCGCAACTTCAACCTTTCCAGTCTTCATGTCAGGGTTAATTTCCTTTTCAGTCCGTAATTGAACCTTTCCTTGAACCTCAAGAACATATTGGTTACGAACGGCGTTAGCAACTTTAAATGCTTCTGGATTTTCTTTTTCATTAAAGACTAATTGAACAATTCCTTCACGATCCCATAAATCAATAAAAATCAATCCACCAAGATTACGTCGTTTAGCAACCCATCCCTTAAGGACAACTTCTTGGCCAACTTGCTTTTCACTGGTATCACCAGCGTAATTAGTTCTCTTCATCCTCTAATTACCTCTTTAACCATTTTTAGATTGGTAGTATTAATACTAATTTCTAATAAAAAAGCACCCCTGTTATTCACAAGGGTGCTTTTAGCACGGTACCACCTTAGTATCACTCATAGATAACGTCGAACATCGACGGGACAAATTGTCCAGCCTCAAAAGTGTCAATTACTACCTAATCGTCATGGGCTTCCACCAATTCCCACTCGCTATCGACTAAGGTGAATAAGCATTCTTTTTCATTGGCTATTAGTATTAAAATTACATTCTTACCCTACCCGAGTTCACAAAAAAAGTCAATAGGGATATGACTTAATTGGTTTTATAAAAATAAAAGTTTAAAATATAAATCAAGAGAAGGTGTTTACTTTGAATAATCAACAATTATCTACCAACTGGTTAGCGCAACTTCCCCTGAATAATATTATAAGTTGCGAGCCGGTTAGCGGTGGTGATATTAATCTTGCCTATCAAATTACAACTACTAACGCAACGTACTTTATTAAGGTCCAGCCTAAGCATCCATCGTCATACTTCGATCACGAAATTCTTAGCCTAAAAGAAATCGGTAAGGTAGCTAACGTTCCCACTCCAGTTGCCCATGGCGAAATTGATGGTGACGCCTACTTAGTTCTTAATTGGATCACTAACGGTTACGGAGATCAATACGCCCTTGGTCAGGAAGTTGCCAAAATGCACCAACAAAGAAATGAAGAATTTGGTTTCCCAGATAACCATCAGACAAAAGTATTAGTTAAAAATAACCATTGGAATCCTAGTTGGCGCGATTTTTATATTAATCAACGGTTAAAGCCAGAAATCTCTGCAGCCATAAAAACAGGTCGGTGGAATAAATGGCGGCAAATACACTTTGACCAAATGGTCGCAAAATTTGATAATTATTATTCAACAACTGAGGTTCGACCAAGTCTTCTTCATGGTGATCTATGGGCCGGGAATTTCATGTTCAACCAGGAACACCAACCATACTTAATTGATCCGGACTGTGTTTATGGCGACCGAGAATTTGATCTTGCAATGACAACAGTTTTCGGTGGCTTTGATGAACAATTTTATCGTGGTTACAATGATACATACCCAATTAAGCCTGGAATTAACGAACGTCTTCCTTGGTACAGGTTCTATTATCTTTGCATGCACCTCATTTTATTCGGTGAAAGTTACGGACCAGCTGTTGACCAGATCCTCAATAAATATTAAAGACCAATAATAATAGAATTATCTCATCTAAAAAGAGCTCCAAGACGCGGAAAAACCGAGTTTGGAACTCTTTTTACTTGCAGGAATATAAACAACTTCTGTCATATTCCCTTATTATTTCTCGTAAATAATAGTGGTTGGCCCATCATTTTCTAAATCAACCTTCATGTTAGCACCAAAGCGACCCGTTTCAACATGAACACCAGTTGCTGCTAACTTTTCATTAAATCGCTGGTAAAGCGGTTCTGCGATTTCAGGACGAGCAGCCCCTGTAAATCCAGGACGATTACCATGTTTAGTATCTGCATATAAAGTGAACTGAGAAATCGAAAGGATTGAGCCATCTACATCCTGAAGTCCCTTATTCATCTTTCCATTTTCATCTTCAAAGACCCGCAGATTGACAATTTTGTGAACAAGGTAGTCTAACTGCTCATCCCTATCATCAGGAGCAAAACCAACTAGCAACATGTAACCGCGCTTAATTGCACCAACTACTTCACCATCAATCGAAACTGAAGCATGGTTCACCTTTTGCAAAACAACTCGCATTGATATTTTCCCCCTAACGAATAGTCCGTTTAACCACGTAAACATCCTTAATATTCTTTAATGAATCCATAATAAACTGTAATTGTTGAAGATTACGAACACCAATTGTCATGCTAATAGTAACCATCTTATTGTGGTCGGCTTTCCCGTTGACTGAGTTTAGGAATTTCGTCGTGTTATTTACCGAACGTAAAACATCATTTAAAAGGCCACTTCGGTTATAACCCTGAACTTCAATGTTAGAATTATAATTCGTCTTATCACCGTTTGGATTTGCCCAGTAAACATGGATAATCCGTTGACCGCTCTTTTCAGCAGCCTTAATATTTGGACAATCCGCACGGTGAACGGAAACCCCACGTCCCTTAGTAATGTAACCAACAATTTCATCACCAGGAACTGGACTACAGCAATGACTCAACCGTGTTAATAGGTTATCGACACCCTCAACGATAATTCCATCACTTGTCTCTTTAGCCTGTTTTTTTTGTTCACGTTGGTCAGGTTTTTCAAGGGTGGCATGATCTTCAAGAACTGCCTTCTCAGCAGCCTGCTTACGTGAATCTTCCTCTTTTTTCCGTACGTCAGCGGTAAAACGATTACGTACCCCAACCGGAGCTAGATCACCAAAGCCAATTGCAGCAAACATATCGTCACTAGTTTGGTAGTGCATTTGTTTTGCCACTTCTTCGATCTTTTCTTCAGTCATTAACGAGAATGGATCAAATCCTGCTTCACGAATTTCTCGTTCAAGCATTTGTTTTCCTTCCTCAATATTCTTTTCTCGATCATGAGCCCTGAAGAATTGACGAATCTTATTCCGTGCTCGCCGTGTAGAAACTAAATCAAGCCAGTCACGGCTCGGGCCAGCAGAAGAAGATGATGTCAAAATATCAACAATATCTCCCGTTTTGATTTCATAGTCTAACGGCACAATCCGCCCGTTAACCTTGGCCCCAGTCGTATGATTACCAACTTCAGTATGGATTTGGTAGGCCATATCAAGTGGTCCCGAACCTTGCGGCAGTTCAATCACATCACCCTTGGGTGTAAAAGCGTAAACCTTATCGGCAAAAATATCACTCTGAACGCCCTGCATAAATTCGTCAGTACCGTTACTTTCACTCCGTAACTCAAGAATTTCCTTGACGACGTTTAACTTTTGACTATCACGAGTTTGCTGAACACCATTGGTCTTCCCTTCCTTGTATGCCCAGTGAGCAGCAACCCCATATTCTGCAACCTGGTGCATGTGATGTGTTCTTATTTGAACTTCAAGTGGTTTACCACCAGGTCCCATAATTGTGGTATGTAAAGATTGGTAACCGTTAGCCTTAGGCATCGCAATATAATCCTTAAACCTACCTGGCATTGGCTTCCAATTAGTATGGATCGCTCCTAATGCGGCATAGCAATCCCGAATTGAGTCAACAACAATCCGCACAGCAAGCAAGTCGTAGATTTGACTAAACTGCTTATGTTGATTAACCATCTTCCTGTAGATTGAATAAATATGCTTGGGCCTACCGTAGATTTCAACATCTGAACCTAATTTAAGATCACTAATCGCTCTTTTAATTTCTGCGATCGCTTCATCAATGTATTCTACTCGCTGATCTCGCCGTGAATTCATCAAGTGAACAATTCGGTAATATTGTTGTGGATTAAGGTAGCGGAGAGAAAGATCTTCTAATTCCCACTTAATAGTGCTAATTCCTAGTCGATCAGCAATCGGTGCATAAATTTCCAGCGTTTCATTTGAAATTCGTCGTTGCTTATCGGGCCGTAAATGCTGTAAAGTCCGCATATTATGAAGCCGATCAGCAAGTTTGACAATCATCACCCGGATATCTTTCGACATTGCAAGGAGTAGTTTCCGGTGAGTAGCAGCCATTTGCTCCTTGTTTGACTTATACTGAATCTTCCCTAACTTAGTATCACCATCAACAATTAGGGCAATTGTCGGCCCAAAGATCTCTTTAATATCGTCTAAAGTTGCTCCAGTATCTTCAACAATATCATGAAGGTATCCAGCACAGACAGTTTCTGGATCCATATGCAGCTCAGCCAAAATACCAGCAACTTGAATTGGGTGGATAATGTACGGTTCTCCTGATTTTCGCCGCTGATCACGATGACAAATAGAGGCAAAACGGTATGCCCGTTCAACCAAAACAACATGTTCATCATTCATATATGAAGAAACCTTCTTCAGGACATCTTCATGTGATAATTCTTTAACTTCTGACAATATGCCACCCTCCTATCCAGATTAATCTTTTTGGTTTTGTGAATTAATTGACCATGCCAAATAAGTAACTCCTAGGTAAAATAAGGCAAAATAAATAGTATATCTAGGCATGAATAAGTAAGAAATGATGAGGTATAGAATTGGAAATATCAGCATATTCCACCACTTCAAGTTATGCTTTACAATATATCGGCCAAGCCAAATACTAAAAAGCATATTAATTAAGAATAGGAATAGGCCAACCATCCATACACGACGAATTAAATGAACCTTATCACTAAAAAGTGGCAGGATAATCCCAAAAAAGATACTCCATCCCCATACAACAATCCATGTTTTACTTTCAACTTTTTTAAGCCAATCCATAAACTAACTTCCTATACATATATGATGAGAATAATTGTACCACAAACTATCAGTTATTCCCTGACAATTCGGTAACAAATGAAACGGTTGCCAAAAAATATAAGGGGGCTGTTTCGGTACGAAGAATTCGTGGCCCTAGTCCAACAGGAATCACTTTATTTTCTTCCATTACGTCAATTTCTGCTGAACTTAAGCCACCTTCAGGTCCAAAAATTGCCAAGACCGAATCACCCTTAGCTAACTTAGACAAGGACTGGAAAAGACGACTACTCTCTCCCTCCTTTGCCGATTCTTCCCACGCAACCATTCTAGTAGTTGCTGGATAGTTAGCAAGTAATTTCTTTAGCGAAGGACAATATTCAACCCATGGTTTAACATTCCGGTGCGATTGTTCAGCAGCAGCGTCGGCAATTTTCTGAAGACGGGCAATCTTTCGTGATTGCTTCTGACTATTCCAATGACTAATCGAACGCTCAGCTTCAAAAAATACAATTTTGCTAGCACCAAGCTCCGTTCCTTTTTGAACGATTAATTCTGGCTTCTCCTTAGTTTTCGGTAAGCCGCACGCAAGAATTACTTCTACAGGAAGTTCACTATCCTTACCAATTTCTTTTATAAGTTTAGCTGTTGCATCCGGTTTTATAGAAGCCAATTCAGCAAGGTAAGCCTGGCGATCCGCGAACACTAATTCAAATTTAGTACCAATAGTTGCACGAAGGACGGTGATAAGGTGATGAGCCATATTTTGTGGCAGATTAACCTTTCCTTCCGTCTTCGCTTGATCTATAAAGTAGCGTTGCATTATTCTTCACCTTCTACTGGCTTATGGGCGATGATCCCGTACCAGTCCTTCATTCGTAACTTCTGATCAACAATAAAGTGATGTTTCGTTAATTCTTGTTCTACTAGAGCTACTTTATCCTTAATAATTCCGGAAGCAAGGAACTGACCACCTGGTTTTAAATTCTCAAAAGCTTGTGGTACTAATGGAACAATAATTTCAGCAAGAATATTAGCAACAATTAGATCTTCTTGAGTGTGGATACCATCGAGCAAACTATTAACACCAACTTTTACATCAGCTGCAACTGGATTTAAGGCAATATTCTTCTTTGCGGAACGAACAGCAATTTCATCAATATCGTAAGCCTTCACCTTACCAACACCGAGTTGCTTAGCTGCAATGCTTAAGACTCCTGAACCGGTCCCAACATCAATCATTGATTCACCACCACGAACCACGATTTCTAATGCTTCTAACATCAACCGTGTCGTCGGGTGTGTTCCTGTTCCAAAGGCCATTCCTGGATCCAAAATGATTAATTTTTCATTAGCAGATTGCGGTTGATAATTTTCCCATTGAGGGACAATCGTTAACTGATTAGTCACGCGTAATGGATGATAGTACTTTTGCCAAACGGTTGCCCAATCTTTATTATTGACGGCTTCTGAAACAACAAGTCCTGCTCCCGGATCAAGTTGATAGTCCTTTAATTTATCTACTTTCTCCTGGATTGTTGAAACTAATTCTGGAACGAAAACATTTTGCGGGAAATATCCCGTTACTGCAGCCCCACTTTCACGGTGAGGAATCTCTTTGGGATCAATAATCTTGCCATGTTTACCATAACGTCCTGGCTTTAAATTAGCGAAATCTTTAGCATCATCAATCTGGACCCCAACTGCCCCTTCACTAGTTAAAATATAACTTACTGCTTCTACCGCTTCACTAGAGGTAATAACTTTTATTGCTGTCCAATCCATATTCTTCTCCTTTTATAAATAAAAAGTGACCACCAACATGATGGTCACAATATCTCGCTCACCTATTCTTCAGTTTCAAAATCAACAGGCTGCGATTGTTTCTCCTTATCACCCTTATTACCAAAGTGACTCTTTAAATACTCGATTAAGTCAGCCTCAGTTTTAAAAATCCGCGGATGATGTTGGTGGTGCAGGCGAACATCAATTTCATTAATTCTCAGTCGCCCGGTCCATGTATGGGAGTAGCGAATGATTACCCGATTGTTCAACCGATGTTTACCGAAACGGAAAACGTACACATGCTGAGGTGTCATCATCGGCCGAATGTATTCTTTTTTATACATTAAGTCGTTGTCACGCATAAAACGCTTCGTTTGATTCAACACGGTAACCACCTCCTCCTTTATATAATCAAATCATTAACATATGTTCTATTTTATCACATGGTTAAGATTGTGCAAAAGGTTAACCAGAATTAATCTTTTAAATTTTAAAAATGCTATAATACCTTCATCTTTTAAGCTTAGGAGGTTAATAAGGTTGGGGATTCTAATCACATTATTATTCTTATGGATCTTATGGAAATTAGGCCTTTTCACCCTTAAAATTTTGGGGTTACTTTTAGTAATTCTTGCAATTGGCTTTATTTTTCACATCCTATTAATTCCAGCAATCATTATTGCAATTCTAGTTATTATAATTGGTAGTTTTCAATCATGATTACGGTTAATTATTGATTAATATAGATAAAAAACGACAATAATTCTAAATTTAATAGCTTTTTTCACATGGAATGTTATAATTAATCATGTGAGAGAAATCTCAAATAGCATATTTACTAGATGAAAGGGAGACTGTTTAATTATGTCAAAGAATCATCAAAAAGTTGTTCTTGTTGGTGACGGTGCCGTAGGTTCAAGTTACGCTTACGCATTAGTACAACAAGGTTTAGCTGAAGAATTAGCAATTGTTGATCTTGTTAAGAAGCGTACTGAAGGTGACGCTTTGGATCTTGAAGATGCTACTGTCTTCACTGCACCAAAGCAAATCTACTCTGCTGATTACGACACTTGCAAGGATGCTGACTTAGTTGTTATCACTGCTGGTGCACCACAAAAGCCAGGCGAAACTCGTCTTCAATTGGTTGACAAGAACCTTAAGATCATGAAGTCAGTTGTTGAACCAATCGTTAAGTCTGGATTCAACGGGATCTTCTTAATCGCTGCTAACCCAGTTGATATCTTAACTTACGCTGTTCAAAAGCTTTCAGGCTTCCCAAAGAACAAGGTTATTGGTTCAGGTACTTCACTTGACTCATCACGTCTTCGGATTGCTTTGGCTAAGTTGTTCAACGTTGACCCACGTGACGTTTCAGCAAACATTCTTGCTGAACACGGTGACTCCGAATTTGCCGCTTACTCAAGTGCAACTATCGGTGGTAAGCCACTTCTTGACATTGCTAAGGAAAACAATGTTTCAATGGATCAATTACTTAAGATCGAAGATGACGTTCGTAACAAGGCTTACGAAATCATTAACCGTAAGGGTGCTACCTTCTACGGTGTTGCAACTTGCTTAATGCGGATTACTCGCGCTATCTTACGTGACGAACATGCCGTATTGCCAGTTGGTGCCCCAATGAACGGTGAATATGGTATCAACGACCTTTACATCGGTACTCCAGCAGTTATTTCTGCAAACGGTATTGACAAGGTTATTGAAGTCCCATTGGATGATCGTGAAAAGAAGGCTATGGATGCTTCTGCTGCTGCCCTTGAAAAGGTTGCAAAGAATGGTATGGCCAAGCTTCAAAACAACTAATTAATTACTAATTAGTTAAATAAAAAGAGTTCGGAAAATTCCGAACTCTTTTTATTTTTAAATTAATCAATATCTATATTAGTTTCTAGTTTCTTCTTCCTCCCTGCTTGAAGAACATAAACCGCAATGATAACTAATGCGATCCCAAGAACTTCAACTAAGGTCAAGTGGAGGTTAAAGAAGATTACACTCAATAATGAAGTTGTAATCGGCTGTAATGCATCCATAATACTAACAACATCTGAAGCCGCATAACGAGTAGCAATCATTAGTAAACTAAAAGGCAAGATTGTACCAAAAAGAACAACTGTTGCTACAGAGGCAACCAGTTCACCGCTGATTTGTGGTGGATTAACCCAAAATGGCCGGTAAATATTAAATAGGAGACTAGCAATGATCGTCCCCCAACCAAGTACAACAACTGGTGGGTTAGAATCAGCGGCCTTTTGCGGCAAAACAACGTAAAAGGCTGCTGTAATCCCTGAACCTAATCCCCACAATAGTGAGTCCATTGGAATATCTAGCTGAGTGAAGTTTCCCTTAGTCAATGCGAAGAAAACTCCAATTAATGCTAATCCAAAGGCAATCAAATCACTCCGGAAAGGTCGACGGTGTTTAAAGATAACTCCCCCAATAACAATAAATAGTGGTGAAAGGTACTGCAAGATAGTTGAAGCAGAAGCGTTCCCAGTTTGAATTGAATAGTAGAAAGTCAAGAGGTTAGCCATTAACCCAAAGATTGCATAAGTAATGACAGAAATTGTCGTATCACGATGCTTAAAAACATTAAAAGTCCTTTTTCCGTACATAAAGCCACTAATTACAAGCAAAATAATTCCGGCCGCAAATGTTCGAATAGAAAGCATCCATGTCGCTGGAATTGCTAAGTTCTGGGATATTAGCTGGAGAGTTGTCCCCGAAATCCCCCACATTATTGATGCAGTTGCCGCAATGATAATCCCCTTCATTATCGGATTACTTGTTTTCTTCACCATAAAGTACCCTTCTTCCTCATAAATTATTTATTTTTCTGTTGAGTATTCAAATTAAAAATTGGGATTTTAGGCCCCTGAATTTTTCTTGATTCTTGGTGTGAATAACTATTTTGTGATTTTTGTTCTTCAAATTGACGTTCATGTTCCTGAACATCGTGAACCGATTTTAGCCCCTGCCTGGACCAATTTCTTAAGATTCGATCCATATACTGAAGGCTCAAAGCATTGTTCATTACCGCTTGCCTTAACGCTAGATCAATGATTGCTCCTTGATAATGATCACGGTCAATCCAATCATTAACGATCTGCATTTCCATTGGCGATAATGGTCGACCAACTTCAGCTTCAATCTTATTAAACGTCGTCTTTCGTTGATTACTATTTTTAGTCTCAACCTTTTCAACCGCTTCTTGTTCATTAAAGGCACCAATTTTATTAATTAGTGGCGTAAAATCCCAAAAGGCGTCTTCCTTCCCATCAGCTAATTTTCGCATCTGTTGGACAACCAGCTTATTGCTCATCATTTGATGTAAAAGATCAAAGACCTGATTTTCATCCGTTTGAAGGTGGCGCGCAATTTGACGAATGTCGGGATCGATAATCCCACGATCAAGGTAGGATTTAAATTCAAGGTAGACAACTAACTGAGCTGTTGACATCCCCAATTCATGATAATGATGAAGAATAATATTACTAATAGTCGTCTCCCCAGCATTAAGGTATTGAACTAACGGATTATTTTCAGTCATTACGAACCCCCTTAATAAGTTTAACCAAAAAAGATAAGGATGTAGCGATCAAGGATCGTCCCCCTATCTTTATAAATTACAGATTATTAATTGATTGAATAACTTTACCTGTCTTAAAGTTAACTAATTCATAACATAATTGGCCTTTTTGATTACGGTAAGTAACCTCCCAGACCACCTTATCATTAAAAACTCCAGGAGCTGCTTTTAAGACTTTTTGTGGATTATGGTCTTGGCGAACTTGTTGAATTACTTGCTGTGCTGTCAGACCACTATTTTGTTTCAACACCCGAACGTTCCCACCATGCTGAGGAACAACTACCAAAATCGGCTGATCTTTATCATTCTTTCCTGCGATGGTGTAATAAGTGCTTTCACGATTGTAAATGTAGAAGCTACCTGGATCTTTGAGGTGAGCATACTTTTTTGCAATGGAAACCGTTTGTCGTCTGGCTGCTGAACGTGGCTGATTACTAATGAGGTAAAAGATCCCCATAATAACAATAATTGCCACAATGACAATTAAAAGATTACGAATCGTTTGTCCAGTAGAACGATTTTGTTTGTCACGCTGGACCTCACGACGACTTTGCATGTAACTTCCCCTCTTTAAATTTATTAATCTTAAAAATTATACCAGAAATTTCTTGCTTTCGTTATTTGTCCGCTGCTTTTTTAAAAAAATTTTGGTACTTTCCACTACTTTAGCTGTTGGCAATTCCTCCACCGGCAAACCCTTAGGCAGATTCTTTAACATTGAATATCCGTATCGCCGAGTACTAATCCTTGAATCAAGAATTACGCCAACTCCAAAGTCTTCAGGGGTTCGCAATAGTCGACCAATTCCTTGTTGAAGTCTCATCGTTGCTTTAGGAAGTGAAGAATGATAAAAAGGATTTTTACCTTCACGTTTCAGCAAGTCATTATAAGCCCGATTCATAATCTCATCTGGTGAATCAAATGGCAAACGAGTAACAATCAATAACTCCAAATTATTCTTAGGCAAGTCAATTCCTTCCCAAAAACTAGATGCACCAAGTAAAATTGAACTTGTCCCACTCGCAAACTGTTTTAAAAGTTTTTCTCGTCGCCCGGTAATTCCCTGTGCCAAAATATCGCGTTGATTAAACAGATCAGTTTCTTTAAGTTGACTATAAACCTGTTCAATCGTTACCAGTGAATTGAAAAGAATCATCGTTTGACATTCGTTATCTTTGCATAGATCGTAAATTGTTTGGGCAAGATAGTGAATATATTCTTCATTATTGGTTCGGTTAGGGGTAGGTGCATCTTTAGCAATCAATAACTTTGCCCTTTCTGCATAGTTAAATGGTGAAGCAAATCGCTTTTGAAGTGTCTGGGACCTCTCTAAATCTAATTGCTCGTACAAGTAATTTGAACGACTTGAAGTAAAGAGGGTCGCACCAACGAATAACGGTTGAGCAAAGTATGGATAAACGTTCTCCGTTAAAAAGTGGTTAGCTGTCAAAAGACCACCACTGAGTTTCATTGAGCTATGTTCAGTGGATTGTTGAACAGTAAGCCAAAAAGCGGCTGAACTTCCTCGCTCTTCAAGAGTTCCAATAAATTGATGAAGCTTATTATCGGCATCAGCAAGAACCAACCATTGACTTTGGAACTGACTCATTAAATACCGATCACTAAAGAGCCACCGATCAGCCTGCTGTTCAAAAAGATGCCGTAATGCTACAAAGTGAAGCTGGATACTTGCTAGGGCCTGTTCTAATTGCATTATTGGCTTACTAGTTGGCGTTAATAATGATAAGAGTTGTTGGTTATTCAATGGCTGTTCAATCAATTCATTAGGGTTACTTTGGATATTAAGCATAAACTGACGGTAGAGTGCTTGTTGAAAGGCATCATTGGCCTCATTCAGGGCACATAAATCATCCCTTAGTAATTCAACATTATATGAGCCAAGAGCATGCTCTTCAAAAATATTTGTCAGATTACGTTCCTGATTGTTACTAACCAAATTCTCCAAAACATGAATTACAGTTCGGATATTTTGGAAGTCAAGGGTCTGGCGCGACCGACGAAGAATACTTTCACTTAAATGCTGAGCCTCATCAACTATTAAGTAAGGTCGACGAGTACCATCCCCTAACTCTTGAGCATGGTCAACTAAGTAGGAATGGTTAGTAATGATCACATTTGCCGTATGCAATTGTTTTTGCCGACGAATTAAGAAGTCGTCTTTATAAAATTCATTATCCTCACGCAGAGTTTTTACTCCCTGATGGCGGATCTCTGCAAAATAAGGAGAGCGTTGAGCATTTAAATTCAGTTCATCCAGGTCGCCACTAGTCGTCCCCAATAACCATACAAGGATCTTTGCCTTGATTAATTGAACATAGTCAGAGTCTTCGATAATACTTAGTGAATGAACAAACTTAGCAAGGTCAAGGTAATGAGAATTTCCCTTCACCACAACCCCATTTAATTCAAACGGAAGAATACGGTTTAATTGTTTCATTGCCTTCTGAGCAATCTGTTGCTGCAAAAGATTAGTAGCAGTACTTACAACAATTTTTTTATTAGGATATGCCACATAAGCTAATGGAAGAAGGTAACCAAGTGTTTTTCCGGTTCCGGTACCAGCTTCAACAATCATTGACTTAGGTGCATCGTGAGTATAGTTATTATAAATGCTATTCATCATCTTCGACTGGGTAGGCCGAAATTTCAACATTTCTTCATATAATTTTAGTTTAGCCCGCTTAGTTGATGGGTAACGAACATTCACGACTTTACCTTGACTTGTTGCCGGGCGAACCTTATGGAGAACGATTCCGTGACTGACGTATAGATCATCAGATAATGGCAAAGGATTAGTTACCCGTAGTTCCAACTCTTTATTGAGGATCATCGTCGTTTGCTGAGGTAAATTTAATTTAAGCTCAACCAACTTTTCAAGAGTTAAAGTTGGTAATTCCCGTAACCGTTTCATCAAGTCAACTAATAAGTGGGCAGTAGCCTCAGCATCCGAAACCGCGCTGTGGGGATGATCGTGTTCAATGGACAATGAACTAGTCAGATCCCGTAAGCGGTAACTCTTTGCAGTAGGCATGAGGATTTGACTCAAAGTTACCGTATCAATTGCTTCAATTGACAAAGAAGGGTAGCCCGCTCGTTCTAACTCTGCGTTCAAAAACGGAAAATCAAAATTAACATTATGGGCAACAAAAATCGTTCCACTTAGAAGACTATAGAGTGTTCCCGCAACATCGTCAAAAAGCGGTGCATGACGGACATCACTATTCTTGATTCCAGTTAATTGTGTAATCTGTCGTGGAATAGTCGTCTGCGGATTAATTTTGGTTTCAAAATGATTAATGATTTCGCCATCTTGAACAAGGATACAACCAACCTGGATAATTCGGTCGCCATGATTAACACTTGTCCCGGTTGTCTCCAAATCAACGACTGAATATATTGGTCCGCGAGTATTCTTTCCTTTTTGCCGGCGTTTTATCGTTGTTGACAAAATATCACCATGTTTCGTTATTTATTCGATCAAAGTTCTGTTATTATGATACACCATTCGTTTTTTAAATTATAGTAACAATTGCCGCAGTCCTTTGGCAAATCAATAAATTTACGCTATTATTAATAATGGTATTTTACGAAGAAAGTAGGTTTTGATGTGAAAGAACAAGGAATCGGTCACAGTCATGCCAAAATAATCCTAATGGGCGAGCACAGCGTTGTCTACGGTGAACCAGCAATTGCCCTTCCTCTCCCTGACATTACATTAACAGTAACTATTGATCGTGCAGATAAGGGTGGTCACCAAATTAAAAGCCGTTATTTTACGGGACCATTAAACAAGTTACCGGAAAAAATGGCGGGAGTTCAACGATTGATCTCTTCACTAATGCATCGTTTTAATGGTGAAAGCGACCAATGGGTAATGACAATTGAAAGCCAATTACCGGCAGAACGAGGTATGGGATCATCTGCAGCAACAGCGATCGCAATCGTTCGTGCCTTTTTTGATTTATACGAAGAACAATTAAGCCGCGAATTACTGCTACAACTTGCTGATATTGAAGAAAAAGTAACCCACCGAAGTCCATCTGGTTTGGACGCCGCAACCGTCAGTTCAACTTCTCCCCTCTACTTTATCAAAGGTAAAGAAGGAGTCGCCTTAAAAATGAACCTCCATGCGACTATGGTAATCGCTGATACAGGAATTAAGGGAGCAACTAAAGAAGCGATTGATGCGGTTAAAAATGAATTAAAGACCAATCACGATAGTGCACAAACCCATATTAACCACCTTGGTAAATTGGTCAATTTAACAAGGGATTACCTAAAGAACGACGAAAGTATGAGTTTAGGAATCGCCTTAAATAGTGCCCAAAACGATTTAAAAGCATTAAAAGTAAGCGAACCACACCTTGAAAATTTAATCGTTACTGCTAATCGTAATGGTGCATTAGGCGCCAAATTAACGGGTGGTGGTCGCGGTGGCTGTATGTTTGCACTTACTAAGACTGCTCTTGGTGCCCGAAAACTAGCAGGAATTTTAAAAGATAGTGGTGCTCAACAGGTATGGTTACAACCACTTGGGGATACGGAGGAAAGCAATTAATGATTACTGCGCGTGCACATACTAACATCGCATTAGTTAAGTACTGGGGGAAAAAGGACCAAAAATTGATCATTCCGCAAACGGATAGTCTTTCACTAACGCTAAACGAATTTTATGCTGATACCAGTGTAGAATTTCGGGATGACCTAACTGCGGATCATATTGAAATTGATGGCCATGTAGTTACTGGTCATGTAGCTGACAAAGTCATTAATTTCCTTAATATTATCAGGAAAATGAGCGAAAAAAACAGCTATGCTAATGTCATTTCCACTAACCACGTTCCAGTCTCGGCAGGATTAGCTTCTTCTGCTTCAGCATTTGCAGCATTGGCAACCGCTGCCAGTAAAGCTGCTGGACTGGAACTGGATCGCCGTGATCTTTCCCGTTTAGCTCGCCGAGGCTCTGGATCAGCCACGCGCTCCATTTATGGGGGGCTTGTTGAGTGGCATCGAGGAACGGATGATCTCACCTCCTTTGCGGAACCAATTATGGAAAATGTTGATTTTGGAATTGAAATGATTGCACTCCTCCTTAATACTTCCAAAAAGAAAGTTTCAAGTCGGCAAGGGATGCAATCAAGTGTTGAAACATCGCCCTATTATCCTGCATGGCATAAAGTAGTTGCTCATGACATGGTAGCAATGAAAAAAGCTATCAATAATCAAGACATCGACCAAATTGGTCATATTGCTGAGGAAAATGCCTTGCGGATGCATGCACTCACCCTTTCTGCTGATCCAGGATACACTTACTTTAACGGTGAGACCATTCGTGCAATCCAAGCAATTAATGACTTGCGCTCTCAAGGAATTAGTTGTTACTATACTATGGATGCTGGTCCGAACGTAAAGGTAATTTATGACCGAAAGAATCGTTCAAAAATCATTGAATACTTGGGGAAGCTTTTTGGTCAAGAAAAGCTTATCGTATCAAAACCTGGACCAGGGGTAAAAATTATTAGTAAATAGGATTTGATTGAGAGGTTATGTAAGATTGATTACTGAAAAAGCACCTGGCAAACTTTATATTGCCGGTGAATATGCTGTTGTTGAAAATGGTTATCCAGCGATTTTAGTAGCACTGGATCAATTTGTTACCTGTTCAATTGAGGAAAGCGCCGCAGAAGTTGGTCGAATTATCAGCCGCCAATACCATAACAACGCTTTACAATGGCACCGCCTTGGAGAACAAATGGTTGTCGATAATCGTGACAACCCATTTTCGTATATTCTATCTGCAATTAAGGTAACTGAAGAATACGCACGGGCCTTCGCTCGTGAATTACGAATTTTTGATCTTCATATCGATAGTCAACTTGATAGTGAATCTGGAAAGAAGTACGGGCTTGGTTCGTCGGCTGCCGTTACCGTTGCCACGGTTAAGGCCCTTTGCCGTTTTTACAACCTTCCAGTAACAAAAGATGAAATTTTTAAGTTAGCTGCCATTGCCCACTTTGAAGTTCAGGGAAACGGTTCACTGGGTGATGTTGCCGCTTCTGTTTACGGTGGTTGGATCGCTTACCATTCATTTGATCGCCAATGGCTCGCCCAACAAAGAAAGTACCTTGATTTGCGAACTCTTATTGACCTTCCTTGGCCCGATTTAAAAATTGAGTCACTAAAGGCGCCAAGCAACCTCCAACTTCTTATCGGCTGGACTGGAAAACCTGCCTCTACTTCACAGTTGGTAGATAAAATCTCACTATTTAAGGCACGTCAGCAAAAAGAATATCACCAATTCCTAGAAGAAAGTAAGCACTGTATTCAACGGATGGTTGACGGTTTCCATAATGCTGACTTAGAGGCAATTAAAAATGAAATCCGTTATAATCGTGAGTTACTAAAACAATTAGGAACTAATTCCGGTGTTCACATTGAAACCCCAATCCTTAACAAGCTTTGTCAAATAGCTGAAGATTTTGGCGGTGCAGCTAAAACATCAGGTGCCGGTGGTGGTGACTGTGGGATTGTCGCCATTGATCGAAACAGCAATTTCAAGCAAGTATTAACAGAATGGACAGCAAATAAAATTGAGCAATTACCCCTTTCTGTTCACTTTATTGAAAATATTAAGGGTGAAATCAAACACCGACTTATTAAAAAAGGACAATAAATACTAAAAGAGTATGATAATCGATCAATTGATCTAAAATCACACTCTTTTACTTTATAATGGAATTAAATAATTTTGTCGTCATTTTGACGATTTTAAGGAGAATAGTTATGGAATCAAATCATGCTCAACGCAAGAATGAACACCTTTCGTTGGCAACTAAACTTTACGATCAGGTCCATACTAATTCACTCGATAGTATGCAGATCATCCATCATAGTCTACCAGAAATTGCTCTAAAAGAGGTAACAACAGCCACAAGTTGCGGAAGACTAAATTTCACCTCCCCCTTCTTTATTGAGGCAATGACTGGTGGTAGCCAAAATGCCTATCAGGTTAATCAGGAACTAGCAATTCTGGCAAAAAAGTACCAGCTTGCAATGGCCCTTGGTTCAGCTAGTATTACTTTTCACGATCCAGCTGCAAGAAAAAGTTTCTCTGTAGTTCGTGAAATAAATCCTAATGGTATTATCATTGCTAATTTGAGCGCCAAAGCAAATTTAGAACAAGCGCGGACCGTTATTGAGTTACTAAACGCTGATGCTTTAGAACTCCATATTAATACTACCCAGGAGCTAATTATGAATGACGGCGATCGTGACTTTCACTGGCTTGCAAACATTGAATCATTGACTAACCATCTCGATGTTCCAGTAATCGTAAAAGAAGTTGGCTTTGGAATGGACGCTGCAACGATTAATCAACTCCAATCAATTGGTGTCCAGTTAATTAATATTAGTGGTCGTGGAGGTACCAATTTTGCGGCGATTGAGGATCGGCGAAACCGCCACACTAATTTTAATTTTCTCAATAACTGGGGACAAACAACATTAGAATCCTTACTCGAGGCTCGTCAAGCCCGTAAAGAAACTACCCAAATTATTGCCTCCGGTGGTATCTGTTCACCGCTCGACGTTGTTAAAGCAGGAATTCTTAGTGCAAATGCCGTTGGAGTGGCTGGATACTTTCTTAATCTCCTTATTCGTAACGGTTTCGATGCTCTTGACAAGGAGATCAATAATTGGCAAACTACTCTTCCTCGTCTTCTTACCCTTCTCGGCTGTAGATCATTTAATGAATTAACCACAATTGATTTTGTTTTACATGGTAAAGAGTTAGAATATGCTCAACAACGCCATTTAATTTAAGGAGGTCTTTAATTATGAAGAAAAAAATTAATTGGCCAGTTACTATTGCTGCTGGTGTTGCTGGTGGGATAATTGGTGGTCTTGTTAAGCTCGGTTGGGAAAACATTTTACCACCCCGGACACCGGAAAGAGATCAAACTAACCCACCGCAAAAGCTCCTTCAGCAGTTAGGGATTCCTGCTAAGGTTACTCATTCAACATATTCCTACTCCGGTCACCAATTACCATGGGTAAGCTATTTGGTTCACTTCGGCTTTTCAACAGGATTTGGAGTTACCTATAGTATTGCTGGTCAACTTTTTCCATGGATTAAAGTCGGTCATGGGGTTCCATTCGGAATTGCTGTTTGGGATGCATTTCATGTTGAATTAATGCCCGCTTTAGGAACTATTCCAGCGGCTAAAGATCAACCACTGGAAGAACACGTTTCCGAAATTCTAGGGCATGCCGTTTGGATGTGGACAATTGATGAAATCATCCGTGGTATTAATAGTGAAGACTAACAGGAAAATCAAAAATGCCCTATTATAAAAATATTTTATTTGACCTTGATGATACTTTACTTGACTACGGAGCCGCTGAAGATCATGCTTTAAGACAGCTCTTTAGTGACTTTAACATTCCATTAACTGCTAACACTAAACGAACTTTTCAAAACTATAACGTTAATATGTGGCAGAGATATGAGCGAAACGAGCTTAGCTGGGATCAGTTAATGGACCACTTATTTGCTGACTACTTTAAGGTCTACCATAAGCTAAATGTCCCAGGGAGAAAGACAATCAAAACCTATCTCCACTACCTTAGCAATAACCATCAATTGGTACCCGGCACGCGAACTGTAATGCAGTATTTAAAAGAAAACAACTATAGTGTATACGCGGTCACTAATGGTCAAAAGCTAGTCCAAGATAAACGATTAAAAGATTCTCAACTTTTACAATACTTTAGTGGAATTTTTATTTCCCAAATTATTGGGTTCCAAAAGCCGAAAAAAGAAATGTTTGATTATGTATTAGCCAAAATTAATGGTCAGCAAACCAATACTCTGATGATTGGCGACTCATTAAGTTCAGATGTTCAAGGTGGCATTAACGCTCACCTTGATACCGTCTGGTTTAATCCCCATTCACTTCACAATCCTACACGGATAACACCAACCTTCGAAATTCACCGGTTAACTGAATTAAAAACAATTCTTTAAAAAGAAAGGCTCTTTGTCAAATCCTGTTGATATTGAGTTTTTGAATGGGAGAATCAAGTATTTATTTTGCTTGATTCTTCCTTTTCTTTATGGTCATTTGTTGTAACTTAATTCGAATAACTAAATTATGATAATTCCGTACTCCATACGACGTACGAATAATTTGTTTGATTTTGCGATTCACTCCTTCTAATGGGCCATTTGAATAATGGTATTTTGTAGCGTTCATAACTGCTTGAAGGTGCTCCTTAAAGGTACGATAGTTAGTTGATAAGGCTTCACAGACATCTTGGTCATCATTGATGATCTCTTTTAAACTCTGCCCATCATGTTCCTTGATTGCTTTACGAAATCCTTGTGTCGACCAGTAAGTGTTGGTTAATAATGGATTAGCCTGAATACCGTCTGTAATAATATGCTCTTCTGTTAACCGGTCACGTAAATAACGGTTATAAAAAAACTTTTTTTTCTAAATCATCATATGATTTTAGATATAGTTTCCAAGGTGATTTGAGTAAACGATAAGCCATTGAATGCTTCTCATAGCGCTTCATCGTTTGGATTCGTAACTGATTAAAACTACGGTTTACCATTTGCACAAGATAAAAACGATCAACGATAATTTGCGCTTTGGGAAATACTTTTCTGATAATGTCTGGATAATAGCTATTTAAGTCCACCGATACAGTTTTAACTCTTTGCCTAGTAAGGAGGGGGAATTTCTTAAAGTATTTAATAATCGTATTTTTATTATGATCCGGTAATATCTGTTGAATCTGGTGATTGTCGCTATCTAAGTAAATAAAATGCAGTTGGTGTCCGACACCCCTAAACTCATCAAAAGCTAAGCGTAATGGTAAATAATTAAAATTATGCCGGAAATATTCATCGAAAGCGTTTAGTTGTCTTTGTACCGTATTGGCAGAGATATTCGTTTCAGTTGCGATGCTAGTCATCGCCCGATCTTCAGTTAAGGCCATTTGCACTTTATGTTTTGCCTGATTAGAGATAAAGCAATACTTATTTACTAAAGTGGTACTAGCCATGGAATTTTGATGACAATCACGACAGATGACGCGTTGTTTATGTAAATCAATAATGACGGGGCGACTAGAGTCGGCACTAATGTAATGCACTTTTGAACGATAATGACCATTATGACAAATATTGATTGATCCACAATGAGGGCAAGCGGGTTAATTAACTCTGCTTCGTAAATCTTTTGTTGATTTTCATGATGAAAACCAGTAAAAATAATGTTTTGCTCTTTTATATCGAGACAAAATTTAATACTATTATCTAATAGGGACATAGTCATACACCTTATTTCTAATAATATGTTTGGTCGCAGATTTTTGAATACAAGGACTATGTCCTTTTTTGTATTCAAAAATCCCGTTAACAGGCTATCATAAAGATAACCTATCAACAGGATTTAGTGTATACCCAAAAGAAAAAGATGCGATGAAAATTCATCACATCTTTTTATATTACTACTTGATTAAATAGTTAACTAAACCAACTTTAGTCATACCATCAGTAACAACTTTCTTTAGAGCCTCAGATGACTTAGCCATCGCTTCACTCTCCCGTTCATTCAACGGAACTTCGATTACCTTTGAAATACCAGATGCATTAATTACAGCTGGAGTTCCTAGATAATTATCCTTAATACCATATTCACCATCGATATAAGCACCAACAGGTAATACAGCATTTTCATCCCGGAGAATTGCACGTGTAATTCTCATTAAGCAAGTTGCAACACCATATGCAGTAAAGCCTTTACGGTTGATGATTTCGTAAGCCTTATGACGTACATCATCTTCAATCTTTAGCAATTCATCATTACTGATACCCTTTTCTTCACAAATTTGAAGAAGAGGCTTGCCACCGACAGTTGCACTGGAATATGCAGCAAATTCTGAATCACCGTGTTCAGCCATAACATTAGCACTAATATCTAACGGACTAACGTCAAGCTTTTTAGCCAAAGCAATCCGAAGACGTGCTGAATCAAGTGAAGTACCAGATGAAATAACACGACTAGTAGGTAATCCAGAAATCTTTTGTACCGCGTAGGTCAAAATATCAACTGGATTGGTAGCTAACAAGAGAATGCCATCAAAACCAGTAGCCATAATACTCTTCGTAATTTGCTCCATAATCTTGAGGTTCTTCCCAACTAAGTCAAGACGGGTTTCGCCTGGCTTTTGAGCAGCACCAGCACAGATTACAACTAGGTCAGCATCTGCACAGGCATCATAATCAGCCTGGTAAACTTGTTTAGGAGCAGTAAAAACAGTTGCGTCTTCTAAATCGAGGGCGTCACCTTCTGCATGTTCCTTTGACAGGTTAACAATTGCTAATTCTTCAGCCAAGCCTTGTTGAACTAATGCATAGGCGTAAGCTGAACCAACTTGTCCGTCACCAACAAGAACAACTTTTTGATGATTTTTTGACATAATTCAGTTTCTCCTTAACGATTAATTAAATTACATGAATAAGTGAGCGTAGATTGGTACTAAGATATCCATAGCCAATGAAATAATCAAAACAGAAACACCGGCCATAGCACCTTGAACTTCACCAAGAGAAAGAGCCTTAACAGAACCAACGGTGTGCCCTGCAGAACCTAAACCTAAACCAGTAGCAACCGCAGAAATCTTCTTCAAGCCAAGAACCTTAATAAGGAATTCGGCCAATGCGTAAATAACAACGGCGTTAAGGATACATGCCATCGCAGTAACGGCTGGAACACCATGTACACCAGCAGCGATTGGCATGGCAACAGCAGTAGTTGCGGCTTGTGGCAACATTGATGCAGTTGAAGCAGCGGAAAGACCGAACAACTTACATACAAGGTTGATAAGGAACAATGAAATAAATCCACCAACGAAGCAGATTACGATGATATCGAACCAGTACTTCTTGAAAATGTTGTTAACACGGTAAACTGGAATAGCAAAGGCCATAGTAGCTGGGTTCAAGAACCAGAAAATCATGTTACCACCAGGAAGGTAGAACTTCTTGTAAACAGCAGCAGTAGTAGAACCAGTACCCTTAGCCCAAATTGCTAAGACAACGATACCAAGCACCATACCAACAAGTAATGGGTTAAAAAGGAAGAATCCATTACTAATCTTTGTTAACCACATACCAATTAGGTAAACAATTAATGAAATGAAGATACCAGTAAATGGTAATGCTAGATTTGTAACAATCGTATTAGCCATAATTATTGTGCCTCCCTAGTCTTCTTTAGTACCAGTGATCTTGTGGTGAATGCTCATAACAAGGGCACCAACGTAGGCAATAACAACAAGAATGATAATCGTAGCAATAATGATTACGATAACATCTTGAAGTCCTTCCTTCTTCATGATGTCAAGGTGAGCAGCTAATTGAATACCTGATGGAACGAACAGGAATGCAATTAGTCCGATCATAAAGTCACCAAACTTAGCAACTTGGTGAAGCTTAACAATGTGACATGCCAACAGAATGTAAAGCAATACCATACCAATTAAAGGAGTTGGTACAACAAAGCTCTTTGGAAAAAGATCAGAGATCAATTGAGAAACAAATAAAATAGCAGCAAAGATTCCCATTTGAACATAAATGTTGGAATCCTTAGGTTGTTTGTCCTTTTCCATAACTTATTCCCTCCCACAGAAATAAAAATAAATTTTGTTCGGCGCTGTTCTAAAGCGCCTCTTCAGTTATTTAATTTACACTTTTTTTTACGATTTGTGTTCGTTTTCACACTTAAATAGCCATATTTTAAGATGAAATGCCCTAGATAAGGGATGAAATGCCTTTAAAGCTTGTTAACCTATTTACAATTTCAAAAAACATATAATTACTTCTATTAAAATCATTCTTATCAAATGCTGGTATATCAATATAATTACTGTTAATTCCCCTTAAATATACTTGTACACTATTGATCGAATATTGATTTTTATTTTTCGGTTTAACAATTAAAAAAGAAAGAAGACCATGTAATTATTATCACGATCTTCTTCCTTTTTAGTAATCTAACTTCACTTTACTCCTAATGCTTGCTTCGTTGCGGAAACAAATGACCGACTTACAGGAATTTTACTTCCATCATCAAGAGTTAACTCATAAGTATGGTTAAAGCTTGGCTGTAATTCGTGTACCTTATTAAGGTTAACAACAAAGCCACGATGAACCCGAATAAACCTGTTTGGATCTAGCAAGCTAATCATGCTGTTTAACGTTTGTTTACTAATTATTTCTTGTTTCTCAGTATGAACAACCGCTTTTCCGTTTTGCGCTTGAACATAAAGAATATCTCGCTTTTGAATAACAATTGTTCGTTCATCATTAGTTAACGAAATTCGGGGGTTCTTCTGCTGAGGAGTAACTTCATTATTATACTGGTTATTATTCAATAACTTAGCAACCCGGTTTACCGCGTCATCAATTCGTTCCTGTTCAAACGGCTTTAAAACATAATCAATCGCATCAGCCTCAAAAGCATCCAAAGCATATTGATCATATGCCGTGGCGAAGACAATGTAAGGACCATCATCCATCTTCTTTAGTCTTTTAGCAAAAGCCATTCCACTACCATCATCTAATTGGATATCCAGAAAAATTAAATCAGGCCGATTCTTTTCAACCTCTTCTCGAGCTGAATTTATTCCATCAGCTTCATTAATCTCATCAATTAGGTCATTTTGCTCCAGTAAATAATGCAGTTCATCCCGCGCTAGTGGTTCATCATCCACAATTAAGACTTTCATTTACTTGTCCTCCCTTTTTAGTAAATGGAATGGATATCATAACAGTTGTTCCCTGCTCACTACTCTTAAAACGAAGGCAACTATCTTCTCCGTACAATCCAATTAACCGTTGATTCAAGTTATGCAATGCAGTTCCTGAACCATGCTCAGACGGTACGGCTTGGTGTCCAAGACGCTTTATTAGGTCAGGGGAAATTCCTTGACCATTATCTTTGACCGTAATTATTAATCGGTCATTTTGGTTATTAATGTTTACAATTACATGATTTCCTGTTTTTCGTTTTCCAAAAGCATGCTTTAACGCATTCTCAACTAAAACTTGAATTGTAAATGGCGGTAATAAGACATCATCACTAACGGTGCTATTTAGTTGAACATCATATTTATTCGGAAAACGGGTCATTTCTAAACTGAGGTAAGCATTAACTTGTTGACGCTCCTGCGTTAATGTTATCTGTGTCTCACGTGCACCAACAAGGTTTGAGCGGAAATACGTACTCAACTGAAGAAGAAGCTGCCGTGCCTTTTCACTATCCCGTCGCATTAATGCACTAATTGTATTAATGGCGTTAAAGAAGAAATGGGGATTTACTTGTGCCTGGAGTGATTTAATTTCAGCATCACGAACTAGTTTTGCCTGCATTTCCGCATTTCCTAAAGCAATTTGGTTAGCAAAAATTTCTCCTAACCCAGTTGCTAGTTGAATCTCAACTGGCGTCAATTTCCAACTATCCGTGTAATACATCTTTAATGTCCCAACAACACCATCTGCAACCCGGAGTGGGACAATAATCGCTGCCTGTAAAGGACAATCAATATGGGAACACCCTATTTCTTCTGCATTTCTTGCAACCTTTACCTGACCGCTTTGAATAACGGATTCGGACAAGGTTGTTACCATTGTCTTTCCTGAAATATGGTGATCGCTTCCTGCGCCGATATGAGCAAGAATTGTATTGCGATCAGTAATACTAATTGCATCAAAATTTGTGTACTTTTTAATAATGCGGACAACTTGCTGAGCTGATTTAAAGTTAAGACCATTTCTAAAATATGGCAACGTTTGATTGGTTAATTTTAAAACCGAGTGAGTTTGGGTTGCCCGAGTTTCCTCCTCTTGGCGAAGGTACATTGTAATAATCGAAATAAAAATTGACGTCCCTAAAGAACTAATCAAAATCATCGGAATTGCAATATAACGAACAAGGAGCCAACCAGTTGGACTAAAGAGGAAAACAAAAATCATCTGGATTGATTCCATTGATAACCCAACGATAAAGCTCCGCCACGGTGTCATAACAGTAAAGGAACTATTTTTATCCTTATATAGGTAACCTGAAAGGAGACCAATTAAAGTCGAACTTGGAATATAGAACCAAGCCTCACTGGCAAACCCGGCTTGAAATGCCCGGTGGAGCCCAGCGATTAAACCAACAGAGCCCCCTACCCAGGGGCCACCAATAATTCCCGCTGTCGTAACAGCAAGAATTCGCGCATTCACTACTGAATAATCATGCGATACGGCAGTTAGAATAACCTTATTATGTAATTCATTAGCTGGATCAATTTCAATCCCGGTAATATTCGCCATAATCGCAAAAAGCGAGAAAATTACCACTAATTGTAATTTTGCGGTAATCGTTTGGGCAAACAAGCACCGCCGAAATGCGGGAATATTAACAAGAAGGAAGGCACAAATAATAACAAAGCCGACCCGCTCGGTCATTAAAATTGTTAAATATAGCATGTGTTTTCTATCCCCGATTACTGTTGGGTTCCGGTATTAATTACCGGTTGGGTTCCCCGTTCACTAATAATCGCCACCATAATATTGTTGATAATTTGAAGGCGCTGTTCATCAGTTAACTCTAGATTTGCTTCTTTTGATAAGCGATCAATTGCATCCTCAGTAATTGATACAGCACCCTCAACAATAATTTTTCTTGCTGAAAGGATGGCAGATGACTGCTGTTTTTGCAGCATTGCACTAGCAATTTCGGTTGCATAAGCCAAGTGAGTCAACCGGGTTTCAATAATCTTAACCCCAGCAACGTTTAGCCGTTCCTGCAACTCACTTGCTAACCGATCTGAGACCTCGGTTGGGTTGCTCCGCAGAGTTAACGCGTTTTCATTTTCAAACGTGTCATATGGGTATTCACTGGCAACATGACGAATTGCTGATTCACTTTGGATTTGTACAAATTGTTCATAATCATCAACCGAAAACAGTGCCTTAGCGGTATCAACTACTTTAAAGACTATTACCGCTGCAATTTCAACTGGGTTCCCTTTAGAATCATTTACCTTAAGGATTTGACTATTAAAGTTCCGTACCCGAAGAGAAACGGGTTCTTTATCAGTAAACGGTACCGTCATAAACAAACCAGCATCACGAATAGTTCCTATATAATTACCAAAGAACGTTAATGCCTTAGCTTCGTTTGGTTGAATAATGGTTAAGCTACTTGCCAAAATTAAAATAAGAATAACTAAGATGATGCCAACGATCATTGTTAGTAGGTGTCCTAAGCGAAAGCCACTATATATCAGCCAGAAGCCAACCAAGCCTCCAAGGATTGCCACCAGTAGGCCAAGGTAACCATTAACATGAAATGCCTGTTTTTCCTTCATTTTATTTCATCTCCCTAAAACCGTAATCCCTTTGGGTAGAAGTTCTTAACTGTTCCTTGAACTAACTTACCAAAACCACAGGGATGGTTATCACAAATTAATAAGTACCACCCATTAGGTAACTGCCCCTTAATTGTAAAGGTATCACCATGAACATACTGACGCCACTGCTCTCTACTTATTTCTAGAGATTTTCTGGTATCCTCTGGTTTCAAAGCAAGCGCTAGGGCCAACGATGGTTCAAATCGTCGTTTTTTAAATGTTCCGAGATGCAAACCTGGACGAAGAATATTCAGGTCATCAATTTCACTAATCCCTGCTGGCAAATCATAAAGTTGCTCTCCAAACAAGATCAGTTTATTTGCCTTGTAATCTGGAATTACCATTTGCCGAAAATCATTAAACAATTGTTGTTGTTCCCTACTTAGGCCATACTTATTTTGCTGTCTCTTCTTTTTCCGTCCTTTTTTCTTTGAACTATCCACTACTGGTGCACTTCCATAACGGAACTTAGAAATGAAATGACCTTCTCCTTTAATATGGTGCGGAAATAACCGAATTGCCTTTGTTAGTTCAGGATTACCATCTGCCCATTCGGGACGGCCATGATCCATTCCCGGATATGCTTTAATTTCTTCCATCCGCATCTCGGGGTAATTTTTAAGAATCCAACTCGCATTCTGTTCATCTTCTTCAGGAGCAAACGTGCAAGTCGAATAAACCAGTACACCACCTGGCTTCAGCATCTTTACTGCCGAAGCAATAATTTTTCGTTGACGATTAGCACATTCCGCCGGGTAATCAGGATTCCAGTATTCAATCCCTGCTGGTTCCTTCCGAAACATTCCTTCTCCAGAACATGGAGCATCAATTAGGATTCGGTCAAAAAAGTGGGAAAAATGTTTTTCTAATTCTTCCGGACTTTCATTAGTAACTACGGTATGTCTAGTCCCCCACCGTTCTATATTTTCGGCTAAAACTTGTGCCCGTTTCCGGAAAATTTCGTTAGCAACTAGCAGTCCTTGGTCCTTCATCAATGAAATTAAATGGGTCGATTTCCCACCAGGTGCGGCACAAAGATCAAGTACCTTTTCACCCGGCTGCGGATCAACTACTTCACCGACATACATTGCCGATGGCTCCTGACTATATAGCCATCCCGTAACGTGATCAAGGGATTTTCCATTCACTTGCCCATAATACCCAGTCGGAACATAGGGAACTTTCCCCTCAGCCCTGTTGATTGTTTCCTGCGGAAGGCCATTCTTAAGTGGGTTAACTCGAAAGCCACTCACACTTTCCTCAGTACTTAACGCTTTCAAAAATACCGGAGCTTCTTCTCCTAACAATTGCTGGTATTTAGTTTTAAATGCACTTGGTAGCTGCATTTCTTTCATCACTCCATCAATTTAATCTTAATCAAATTATAACTTATTTTAGCCAGTTCCTAAACATTTCCCCAGCGCATTCTTGCATTTCATTTAACTTTTCCTTAATTCCAGGTATAATATTTAATTATTCGCAATGATAAATCAAAGGAAGTGACAACTTCAATGGATCAACACCTAATTGCCATCGACCTCGATGGAACAACATTAAATAATCAATCAAAATTAACTACCAAAACAATCAATACTTTACGGGCCGCGGCCAAGAACGGTCACATCGTTAGTATTATTACTGGGCGCCCTTACCGAATCGCTCAACATATTTATGACCAAATTGGCATTAAAACCCCAATGGTCAATTTTAATGGTGCCCTGACTCATATTCCTCACGAAAACTGGGATAAAGAATATGAAGTTGAATTAACTAAAGAATTAGCCCTTGATCTTCTGGAACATAAAGAAGAATTAGGGATTGATACAATCACTGTTGAAAGTAAGGAACGATTCTGGGCAAACCAGGCAACGGAAGATGTTCCCGAGTTTCTCCCAAACAGGCTCAAGCCAGAGCAACTTCTCAGTAAAAAGAACCTCAGTGATGACCCAATTGCAATGACAATTGAATACCAACCAGGAAGTAAAGAGCGGATCATCAAAGCCGTTAACGAAAAATACGGTGACTTTGTGGAACCACGAGTCTGGGGTGGCCCATACCATATTCTTGAGTTAATCCATCGCGGTACTCATAAGGAATCTGGTATGTTTTATATCGCTAAACAGTATGGGATCGACCGAACCCATATTATTGCTTTCGGTGATGAAAAAAACGATCAAGAAATGATTGATGCTGCTGGTCGTGGTGTCGCAATGAATAATGCCATTCCAGAAATCAAGTCAATTGCAGACGATGTAACCCCACTTGATAATGACCATAATGGTTTGGCTAGGTATCTCCAAGATTATTTAAAATTAGCCTAAATTCTATAATTAGACTTATAAATTAAAAAGGCCGATGAAAAGTAAAACTTCATCGACCTTTTTGTCTGTCAATTATTAGATTTCAGGATCGCCAGTAAACTTACCAACTAATGGTAAATCTTCAAGAACCCGCTTCATATGAAGTGAACGTTTAATTGCGGCACTCACATCATGCCCAGCCAAATTACCGTGGTGTTTCCCGTTACGCCAAGCAGGGATGTTACTAACATCATAAACCTTTCCCTCAACTGCGACATAGGCTGGGTTACCATCTTGGCCATTATACTTTGCAAGTTCTTCAGCGGAAAATGTCCTTGTAGTCATACTAAAATAGATCCTCCCGATACTCATTGTTAAATTTATTATAGCACTTTTAAATTCAACACTTACTATTGGTGATCATTAACAATACAATAATAATCTAAAAATTAATTTTACTTAAATAATGTTTATTTATACAACAAGTATCAAAAATTTTGTTATAATAAAAAAGAAGGTGATTCTGCAATCACTTTCGCTAAATACTTCTACTTGGGGATCACGATATGTCATGTTATCGCGGTCCTCAATTTTTTACTTAATTAAACCGTCTAAAAAGGTAACAATATAATACAACAAAATTGCAGCAATAATGAGGGAAAGAACATCCCAGAGCTGACGCCAAATATTTTTCTTCATTTCCTTGCCTCCCTCAAATCAATATTTCATATTATACACCAGATAACTTTTCCAATTACTATATTTCTATCCAAAATTAAAAATCGACATTCCCAAAATAAGGAACGTCGATTTTTTACTTCTCATCCACTTCTTCATCGGTCTTGAGGACAGCCATAAAGGCTTCTTGAGGAATATCAACTTTTCCAACAGCCTTCATCCGTTTCTTACCACGCTTCTGCTTTTCCAAAAGCTTGGCCCGTCGATCGGGATCACCGGTATGAATCCGTGCAGTAACATCTTTCCGGTAAGCCTTAATGTTTGTCCTGGCAATAATCTTTGAACCAATCGCAGCTTGGATTGGGATTTCAAAGTTTTGTCGGGGAATAATCTTCTTCAGCTTAGAAGTAATATCACGTCCTCGCTCTGCAGCAAAGTCCTTATGCGCGATAAAACTCAAGGCATCAACTTTATCCCCATTTAGGAGGATATCGATCTTCACTAACTTGCTTGGCTTATAATCGTCAATCTCATAATCAAGGGAAGCATAACCACGGGTCGAGCTCTTTAACTTGTCGAAAAAGTCAAAGATGATTTCGGACAACGGAATATGGTAAATCACGTTTACCCGAGTATCACTCAAGTATTCCATTGTTTCAAAGATTCCCCGTTTCCGTTGGCAAAGTTCCATTACCGGCCCAACATAATCGTTTGGCACCATAATAGAAGCCTTTACGTACGGTTCTTTAATATCTTTAATTGACGAAGCATCAGGCATTTCAGCTGGGTTTTCAACTTCTTTTGTTGTACCATCAGCAAGATCAACATGGTAAGTAACCGAAGGCGCAGTGGTAATCAAGTCGAGGTTAAATTCCCGTTCAAGCCGTTCTTGAATAACATCCATGTGTAATAATCCAAGGAACCCACACCGGAATCCAAAGCCAAGTGCTTGCGAAGATTCGGGTTCAAACGTTAAAGCGGCATCGTTTAACTGTAACTTTTCTAACGCATCCCGTAAATCGTTAAACTTCGCGTTATCGGTTGGGTAAAGTCCAGCATAAACCATTGGGGTCATTTGCCGGTACCCTTCCAGCGGCTTGTCAGTTGGGTTATCCGCATTTGTAACGGTATCACCAACCCGGGTATCCTTAATATCTTTAATTGCTGCGGTAATGTAACCAACATCTCCAGCCATCAAGACATCCCGGGCAAGTGGCTTTGGTGAGTTAATCCCAACTTCAGCAACTTCATATTCGGTCCCACTATTCATTAGGCGGATCTTATCGCCCTTTTTAACGGTTCCTTCAAATACCCGGACACTAAGAACAACACCACGGTAATCATCATATTTTGAATCAAAGATTAAGGCCTTCAAAGGTGCTTTCAAGTCACCAGTTGGTGCTGGCACTTTCTTGACGATTTCTTCTAGCACCTTATCAACGCCTAAACCGGTTTTAGCACTAACATCTAAGGCATCATTAGTATCCAAACCGATTTCGTCTTCAATTTGCTTCTTTGTTCCTTCAGGATCAGCTGATGGTAAGTCAATCTTATTGATTACTGGTAAAATTTCCAAATCATTATCCAAGGCCAGGTAAACATTTGCCAAGGTCTGTGCTTCGACCCCTTGTGTAGCATCGACAACGAGGATTGCCCCTTCACAAGCTGCCAAAGAACGCGAAACCTCATAGGAAAAGTCGACGTGTCCTGGAGTATCAATCAAGTGAAAAATATAATCCTGTCCATCCTTAGCATGGTAGGTTAAGGCAACGGCATTTAGCTTAATAGTAATCCCCCGTTCACGTTCCAGAGGCATATCATCAAGGATTTGATCCTTCATTTCGCGCTTACTAATTGAATCTGTCATTTCCAAGATCCGGTCAGCAAGTGTTGATTTCCCGTGATCAATGTGAGCCACAATCGAAAAGTTACGAATGTGCTTTTGCCGTTCTTTCATTTCATCAAAATCCATTGTCATGAATTAGTTCACTACTTTCTAAACTTGTAAAATAACTAGTACTAGTATACCAAAGACCGGAGTGGCTTGAAAAGTTAATCAAACCAGGACCTTTAAATACAATAAGCCAGTAATCCCGATTAACCACCGGAAATTACTAGCTTATTTTCATTTATTTATCTTCAAATGCGTCTCGGAGCTTGTCTAAGACAGTCTTCTTAACTCCCTTAACTTCTTCACCACTAGCAGCAGCGAATGCCATCATGGCCTCTTTTTGACGCTTGTTAAGGCTCTTTGGCGTATGAACATGGACAGTCACATGTTCATCACCGTTACCATTACCATTTAGGTGTGGGACACCCTTTCCACGGAGACGGAAGTTCGTTTCTGATTGGGTACCAGCAGGAATCTTCAAGTTAACGTCACCATGAACAGTCTTTACCTTCACCTCATCACCAAGTGCGGCTTGAGCAAATGAAATATCTTGATCAACATAGATTGTAGAACCATCTCGACGGAATTCACGACTTGGCGTTACCCGGAACACAATGTAAAGGTCACCATAAGGGCCACCATTTTCACCAGCATCTCCCTGGTGTTCCAAACGCATTTGTTGACCGTCATCAATCCCGGCAGGAACCTTAACTTCCAATTGGTGGCGTTCATGAACATGACCGGTACCATGACACTTAGTACACTGATCCTCTGGCTTAATAATCTTCCCGGTTCCGTGACATTCAGGACAAGTTGTTTGGGTCTGGATATTACCAAGTGGCGTCCGCCGTACGGTAAATACTGCCCCACTACCATGACAACGTGAACATGTCTCAGGAGACTTACCAGGCTTTGCACCAGTCCCGTGACAAACATCACATTGGGCATCCCGTTCATACTTGATCGTCGTGGTCTTGCCAAAAACAGCATCCATAAAGTCCAGAGTCATAGAATACTGTAAGTCACGGCCCTGACGAGGCGCCGTTGGATCGGCTTGACGACGACCACCGCCACCAAAGAATTGGCTAAAGATATCACCAAAGTCACCACCAGCAAAGTCGCCGTAGCCTTGTTGACCACCAAAGCCACCGAAACCGCCACCAGCACCAGCATTAGGACCAGCAGAACCAAATTGGTCATATTGAGCACGCTTCTGTGGATCACTCAAAACTTCATGTGCTTCATTAATTTTCTTAAACTTTTCTTCAGCACCAGGTTCGTGGTTAATATCTGGGTGGTATTTTGCGGCTAATTTCCGGTAAGCACGGTTAATTTCTTTTTCCGAAGCATCCTTTTTTACGCCTAGGATGTCGTAATAACTTTCTTCTGCCATACGGAGATCCTCCATTTTTATTGCTTGTTTAGTTATACCACAGGTGACAAACGAAAGTAAAAGCCAAAGTCCTCATCCCGGCCTTTGGCTTTTAACAATTGTTTACTAACGTACTCTGACGTTATTTCTTGTCATCTGGAGTAACATCCTTGAAGTCACCATCAACGGTCTTACCATCATCGGAACCAGAATTATTGTTATTTCCAGTAGCACCGTTGTTACCGGCAGCGCCAGTTTGACCGCCTTGAGCACCTTGAGCTTGTTGGTAAAGCTTTACACTAAGGTCTTGGATAACCTTGTTTAAGGCGTCCTTCTTTGCCTTCATGTCATCTAAGTTGCCGCTTTCCTTAGCCTTCTTCAAGTCGTCACGAGCACTTTCAGCCTTCTTGATATCTTCTTCAGGAACCTTACCCTTAACTTCATTTAGAGTCTTATCAACTTGGAAGAGTTCTTGGTCAACTTCGTTCTTCAAGTCGACTTCTTCCTTCTTCTTCTTATCGGCTGCTGCGTGTTCTTCAGCATCCTTCTTCATCCGTTCAATTTCTTCATCACTTAAGCCGGAATTAGACTTAATAGTGATGTTTTGCTTCTTGTGGGTTCCTTGATCTTCAGCAGAAACGTTAACAATCCCGTTCTTGTCGATATCAAAGGTAACCTTGATTTGAGGTACACCACGAGGAGCAGCAGGAATGTCTGTTAGTTGGAAGTTGCCTAAAGTCTTGTTATCTGCTGCCATTGGACGTTCACCTTGAAGGACGTGAATATCAACGGCTGATTGGTTATCAGCAGCAGTTGAGAAGATTTGACTCTTTGATGTTGGAATAGTAGTATTCCGGTCAATCAACTTGGTGAAGACACCACCCATGGTTTCGATACCAAGTGAAAGTGGAGTAACATCAAGCAAAACAACATCCTTAACATCACCAGTAAGGACACCACCTTGGATAGCAGCACCAAGAGCAACGGCTTCATCTGGGTTGATGGAGTGGTTAGGTTCCTTACCAGTTAATTCCTTAACCATTTCTTGAACAGCTGGAATACGAGTAGAACCACCATTAAGGATAACTTCATCGATATCATCAAAGGTCAAGTCAGCATCCTTTAAGGCATTCATAACGGGTTGCTTAGTCCGTTCAACCAAGTCATTAGTTAATTGATTAAATTGGGCACGACTCAAGGTCTTTTCAAGGTGTAGTGGACCATTTTCACCAGCAGAAATAAATGGCAAGCTGATTTGGGCTTCTTGAACACCAGACAAGTCTTTCTTTGCCTTTTCAGCAGCATCCTTCAAACGTTGAAGAGCCATCTTGTCCTTAGATAAGTCAACACCATTTTCTTCCTTAAAGCCTTCGATTAACCAATCCATGATCTTCTTATCGAAGTCATCACCACCAAGGTGAGTATCACCATTAGTTGAAAGTACTTGGAAGACACCGTCACCTAATTCAAGGATGGAAACATCAAAAGTACCACCACCAAGGTCATAAACAAGGATCTTTTCATCCTTGTCCTTCTTATCAAGACCATAAGCTAATGATGAAGCAGTTGGTTCGTTAATAATCCGCTTAACATCCAAGCCAGCGATCTTACCAGCATCCTTAGTTGCTTGACGTTGGGCATCATTGAAGTATGCAGGAACAGTAATAACTGCCTTATCAACAGTATCACCGATGTAATCTTCAGCATACTTCTTTAAGTATTGAAGAATCATTGCAGAAATTTCTTGTGGAGTGTACTTCTTACCGTCAACTTCAACGGTGTATCCTGCTTCACCCATGTGACTCTTGATTGATGAAATGGTGTTAGGGTTAGTAATCGCTTGACGCTTTGCAACTTCACCAACTTGAGTTTCACCATTCTTAAATGAGACAACAGATGGAGTTGTCCGACTACCTTCCGGATTTGTAATAATCTTTGGCTCGTTACCTTCCATAACGGCAACGGCGGAGTTAGTAGTACCTAAATCAATACCAATAATCTTGTTACTTGCCATTGTTTATTCCCTCTCTTATTTTTATTGTGCAACTACAACCATTGCGGGACGAAGAACCCGGTCCTTTAATTGATAGCCGGCCTGCAGTACTTTAACTACTGTTTCAGCCTTCTGATCACCTTCAACCGGAACAGTTTGCACTGCCTGGTGGAGGGTCGGATCAAACGGCTTACCGTCAGCCTCAATCTCCGTAATTCCATGATCCTTTAACGCACTAATCAAGTGATCGTGAACCATTTGGATCCCCTTCTTTAGCTGTTGACCATTTTTATCATGAACTTCAATTGTCAACGCCCGCTTAAGGTTATCTAAAACTGGTAAAACAGATTTTGCTAAATCTTGACCATCATACTTTAATAACTGAGCACGTTCTTTTTTAAAGTGAGTATTCATATTTTGAATCTCTGCTTCAGCTCGTAAGTATTGATCATCCTTATCACTTAATTGTTGCTGTAAATCTTTAACTTGGTCTTTTAATTTTGTTACTTGACTTTGTAACTCTTTAGCATCAAGTTTATCATTCTTTTCAGGAGCAGCACTCTTAGATGCTTGCTTTTCATCCTTACTTTGCTTTGCAGCTTTGTCTTCTGCCAATCGACTCGCCTCCTATGAATCGTAATAGTGACGGTAAAAGTCCAAAAGTCGTTTGGCTAGTTCCTGACGAAATGCATTCACCAACCCGATTGTCCGTGAATAAGACATTCGTGTAGGACCTAGCACCGCAATAATACCCTTACCATATTGGTCAACATCATAGGTTGCCGTGATCAAACTATAGTTATCCAAGGCCTTATCCTTAGAAATCTCAGAGCCAATCTTAACGCTTACCTTATCACCAGAAACGTTTGAATCTAGTAAGTGTGATAATTGATCATTATGATCGAGCAGACTATACAATGTTTGCAGGTCTACAGCATCATGTTTTTCTGAGAAATCTAACAGGTTTAACCGGCCGCCAACAAAGAATTGTTCACGTGCTGCCCTTGACACGACACTATCAAAAAGATCCAAGAAGCCATCCGCACTTTGCATATAATGCATTACCCGCAGCGGAATATCATCGTTCAACCGCTTCATTACATCAGCCAATGGTTGCCCAACTAACTGATCATTAATCATTCGGATAACTGCTTGAAGTGCATCAGTATCATAATTTCGTGGTAACGTAAATGCCTGACTTTCAACATCCCCACTATCGGTAACCAGAATAGCAACAACTTTCCGATTACCTAATGGGACAACCCGAAACCCGCTTAAACGGACATCCGCTTGTTCAGGTTTCAAGGTAAAAGTAGTGTAGGAAGTAAGATCGGATAAAATATCAGCCGAGTGCGAAATGATCTCATCGATCTTTTGAAAACTTGTTCCTAACGAGTTTTGAATTACCACTAAATCATTGTTAGTAATTGCTTCTGAATTAAGCAAGTGGTCAACATAATAACGGTAACCCTTTTTTGACGGAACACGCCCAGAAGACGAATGTTCCTTAGCAACAAAGCCATTATCTTCAAGAACACTCATCTCGTTACGAACCGTAGCCGGGCTTACCTTAAATGGTAATTCCTCAGCTAAGTGTTTTGAACCAACAGGTTGACCGGTTGAGGTATATTGACGTACAATCGCTTGCAGGATCTTATTTTGACGCTGTGTTAGCATTTTTATCACTTCCCCTTTTAGCACTCTATAGGGTTAAGTGCTAAACACATGTATAATATACCAATCTGGTTAGTAAAAGTCAAGAAACGTCAAATGAAAATTTAGGAGTTTTTCAATGAAGCATAAAAAGCAACGATATATTCAACCAAGTGGTCCTGAAGATGCCATGCGAATTATCCAGAAGCTCTTTAACAGTTACCGGAATGCTCCGTTAACTAAAGAGCTCTTAGACTACCACAATAATTTAATTAGTCGCCTTCAATCTGACATTCGTGAAGCAGCGGTTAAAAGCAATGACGAACATCTGCTCAAGCAGCTTGACGGAATGACAGATATCCTACGACGTTGGGTTTCTATCCGCCTATCGAACCGTCCATTCAATGCTAAAATGCGTCATTTTAGGTTAGTTTCTGATGGTGGAACAAAATTCAAACGCTATGTTCATAAGATTAATCAAACCGGCGGTCACCGTTCAAGTCGCCATTAATAGAATAGGATTCCAAAGCTCGGGAAAATGTCCGAATTTTGGAACCCTATTTTTCTATATTAAAGAATACTTTTTAGTAGCCATCTTTTTAAGGTACTCGCGTGACACTTGCTCATCACGATTCATCTGAGCAACCAATTCATCTGCACCATTAAACTTTATCTCACCCCGTTGGTAATAAAGCCAACGTACTTGTACCTCTTCCCCATAGACCATTTGGCTAAAATCAAAGAGGAAAATTTCAACTGTAAGCTTATTCTGATCACCAAAAGTAATATTGTGGCCAACACTTGCCATTCCGCCATACCACTTTGAGCCGATTTTTACCTGAACCGTATATACACCAATTCCGGGAATACGCTCAGCCTCTGGCGTTTCAACATTAATCGTCGGAAAACCTAAAGTTCTCCCTCGCGCTAATCCATGCACAACAATCCCCGTTGTCATATATCGGTATCCAAACATCCGATTAGCTACTCCGATATTACCGTTATCAATTGCCTTACGAATACTACTTGAACCAATCTTTTGTTCACCTTTACCGGTAAATTTAGGGACAGTCACCACATTAAAACGTCCCTTTGCATACTCCGGTAGTTTTTCCATGGTTGCAACTGCTGCTTTACCATAAGTATGATCAAAGCCTGCTACTACTGTATTGGCATGAAAGCCAATCAAATATTGGTCAACAAATTCCTGGGGTGAAAGACTAGCAAAAGCAGAAGTAAAGCTAACGAGATATACTAAGTCAACACCAAGCTGTCTTAATAGGGACAATTTTCGGGTGGTTGTCGACAAATATTTAAAACCACCGGGATACTGTCGATAAACAATTCCAGGAGCGTGATCGTAAGTTAAGACAGCTAAAGGAAGGCCTTCTTTATTAGCAATTTCTTTGGCAGTTTCAATTACTTGCTGGTGGCCCCGGTGAACACCGTCAAAGAAGCCCATTGCTAGAACTACTTGTCCTGCAGGAACTAAATCTTTTTGCAATGGATGGTGGATTTTTACAACTTCCACTAGTCCTTCCTCCTTTATTTTACTGAGAACATTTTTGTTGGTTTATACCCTTGAGAGGTCAAATGATATAAGGCCTTAGTTGAACCATTATATTTTAAAACAACTTCATTGGCAGTCGTTGATAATTCATCCTTTTTCAACCATCCACCATGCTGAACAGCTTGCCATTGATCTTCGGTTAATTCTACCGATGGATACTCCTTCAAGGCATAGTCGATCGGGTAAAGGTGCCGATTAATTGGCTGGTGAGCAACTGCATCTTGAATATCGTTTAAACTCATGGTTTGGTCAAGCGTAAAGCCACCACTTTCTAGCCGAGTCAACCACTTCATTGCGCCAGGATAGCCAAGGGCACGGGCTAAATCAGCAACAAGCGTCCTGATGTAGGTTCCTTTGCTACATTTTACTTTGAAGTAAACATGTTGCTCTTGAGCCTTGTCATCATACTCATTCCGGCACATTACAAATTCACTAATTGTTGCTTTCCTGCGAGGTCGCTCAACCGTTTCACCAGCACGGGCATATTCATAAAGGCGTTTCCCGTTAACCTTTACAGCTGAATACATCGGGGGGATTTGAATAATCTCCCCCGTCATTTTCTCCATCGCAGCCTTAACTTTTTCATCACTAATTGGCGCTTCAACTGGCTTGCTTTCTACAACATCACCATCAAAATCTTCGGTTGTCGTTGTTTTACCGATTACCAATTCACCCTGATATTCTTTTCCAGACTGCATCAGGTATTCTACTACTTTAGTTGCATTTCCCACACAGATTGGCAAAACACCATCAACTGAGGGATCCAACGTTCCAGAATGACCAATCTTTTTAGTTTTTAAAATTCGTCGTAATCGACTTACGCAATCAAAGCTTGTCATTCCCCGTTCTTTGTATAAAGGAATAATTCCGTCCATACACTTTCACTCCATAAAAAACGGGCCAAGGAGTCGTTCCTCCCAGCCCGTTCATCCTTAATTACTTATCTTGTTCTTGCTGGTGAAGCTTGTTGATCAATTGATCAATTCGACTTCCATAAGCAATTGACTTGTCTCTTTCAAATTTGATTTTGGGTGTCTTAAAGATGTTTAACCGTGCACCTAATTCACTCCGAATCAAACCAGTTGCTTTGTCTAAACCGGCTTGAGTCTTTTCCATATCAGAAGCCTTGTCAGACAAGATACTGTAGTAAATAGTTGCTTGTTGAAGATCTCCAGTAACATCTACCCCAGTAATGGTTACCCCTTGTACACGAGGATCGCGAACCCGTTTCAAAAGAATTTCGTCAACGTCTCGTTGAATTTCTTGAGATAACCGATCAACACGATATTGTTTGTTAGGCATTTTATTCACCTCGGTTTACTTAACTGGTACTTCCTTCATTTGGTAAGCTTCAATAACATCATTTTCCTTGATGTCATTGTAGTTTTGAATTGTCAAACCACATTCAAAGCCAGACTTAACTTCCTTAACGTCATCCTTAAACCGCTTCAAGCTACCAAGTTCACCACTGTAAACAACGATTCCATCACGAACTAACCGTACTTTTGCATCACGGGTAATCTTACCAGATGTAACCATTCCACCAGCAATTGTTCCAACTTTAGATGCCTTGTAGATTTGCCGTACTTCAACCTGACCAATTGTCTCTTCTTTATAGACAGGTTCAAGCATCCCCTTCATAGCATCTTCAACTTCTTCAATTGCATTATAGATAACTTGGTGAAGACGGATATCAATCTTATTGGAATCTGCTAATGATTTAGCAAGGGATGTTGGGCGAACATTGAAACCAATAATAACCGCATTTGAAGCTTCGGCCAATGTAACATCAGATTCATTAATTGCACCAACGGCTTGGTGAATAATATCAACCCGAACACCATCGACCTTGATCTTTTGGAGACTTTGGCTTAATGCTTCAACTGATCCTTGAACATCAGCCTTAATGATCAATGGGAGAGTCTTCATTTGCCCCTTCTTCATCGTATCAAATAAGTTGTCCAAAGTAACGTGAGAAGTCCGTTTCCGCTCTTCTTCTTGTGCTTGTTCGGCACGTTTTTCACCAGCAGCCCGGGCAGTCTTTTCATCATCAAAGACAACAAACCGGTCCCCGGCTTCTGGGACAGAATTTAGACCAGTAATTTCCACTGGGGTTGATGGTGTTGCTTCCTTGATCCGTCGACCATTTTCATTTGTCATGGTCCGAACACGCCCATAGGTATTCCCAACAACAATTGGATCACCGACATGCAAGGTTCCTTGTTGGACAAGGACAGTAGCAACTGAACCCTTACCTTGGTCAAGACGAGCTTCAACTACAGAACCAGCAGCATTTTGTTCTGGGTTAGCCTTCAATTCCATCATTTCAGCTTGAAGTTGAATCATATCAAGTAATTCATCAATATTCTTACCAAACTTAGCTGAAATATTAACAAAGATGGTGTCACCACCCCAGTCTTCTGGGATTAAGTTATACTTAGCTAATTCTTCAATTACTCGTTCTGGATTAGCCCCCGGCTTATCAATCTTGTTAACAGCAACAATGATTGGTGTCTTAGCAGCTTGAGCGTGGTGGATTGCTTCAACAGTTTGTGGCATAACCCCATCATCAGCGGCAACAACCAATACAGTAATATCAGTAACGTTAGCACCACGCGCACGCATTTCTGTGAAGGCTGCGTGTCCTGGAGTATCCAAGAATGTGATCAAGTTATCCTTGTAGTGAACTTGGTAGGCACCAATTTCCTGGGTAATTCCACCGGCTTCATGTTCAGTAACGTGGGAATGACGAAGCTTATCTAGTAACGTGGTCTTACCATGGTCAACGTGCCCCATAACTGTAACAACTGGTGGCCGACTAACTAGGTGATCCGTGTTGTTCTGTTCTTCTTCGAACATCTTATCGATATCAGAAATATCTTCTTCAACCTTTTCCTTAGCGTCGATTCCATAATCTGTCGCTAACAGTTCAATTGTATCTTTATCTAAGGATTGGTTTTGGTTAATCATTACACCAAGCATAAAGAGCTTCTTAATAATTTCAGCTGGTGAACGGTGTAAAATCTTACCAAGATCTTGAGCATTCATCCCTTCGGTGTATTCAAGAACATCTGGTAACGGCTTATCCTTCCGTTGAGTTGGTTGTTGGTGCTTAACCTCACGAAGGCGACCATTGTTATTGTGCTTCTTATTCCGCTTCTTGTTGAATCGTTTACCTTTTCGACCAGATTCATTTAAGCTACCGCCAAAGCGACCGTTGTTGTCATTTTGGTGACGGTTATTGTTTTCGTTATTTTGCTTTGAAGAATGGTTATTATTCTCATGATGTTTCTTATTGTGATCATGATGTTCATTCTTCTTGTTGTTATGGTTATTAGGCTTGCTAGTTGGACGTTGGTTATCTTTATGACTAGCCTTAGCTTGAGAATTCTTCTCGTGCTTTTGAGACTGGTGCTTAGATTGGCCATTGCTGCTATTATTATTTCCCTTAACAACTTGACGCAGCTTTTGAGCTTGATCTGGAGTTACGGATGACATGTGGCTCTTAATATCCATTCCTTGATCCTTAGCTACCTTTACTAAGCTCTTGCTTGGCATCTTGAGTTCTTTGGCTAATTCATAAATTCGTTCTTTGGCCATGTACTCACGCTCCTTAATTCATTGTTAGTAATTCCTCAAACTTTCTTGCAAATCCAGATTGCGTTACACAAATAACAGTTCTTGACTGTCCGATTGCTTGACTTAGCTGTTGCTTTGTAAATGATTCACACAACGGAACCCGATAAAAGCTACATTTATCTGTAAACTTTTTTATCGTTGCTGAACCAGCATCCTTTGCTAAGAAAACAAACTGGGCTTTTCCTGTTTGAATTGATTTTAATACACTACCTTCGCCACTTTGAATTTGTTTGGCGCGGCGTGCTAACCCGAGTAAATTTAAAACGGATTGTTGATTATTTTTCATTGTTACCAAATAATGCTTGTCGTGCTTGCAAATGATCTGTATATTGGATCAATTCATCGTAGAATGAATCATCCATTTTAACATGAAAGGCTTTTTCAAAGGTCTTTTCATCCTTTGCGCGCTTTGCAACCTCAACATCAACTGCGATGTATGCACCCCGACCGGACTTCTTACCGGTTGGGTCGATTGAGACTTCACCTTCCTTGTTCTTTACTACCCGGATCAATTGTCGTTTAGGCATCATTTCACCAGTAACAATATCTTTTCGCATCGGTACTTTTCTCTTTTTCATTTATTTCACCCCGCTGCTTTATTCTTCTGAAGCGTCAGTTTCGTCTTCGTCTACATCGACACTATCTTCCATTTCAGAAGCTGGCTTAATGTCGATCTTGTACTTTGTCAAACGTGCAGCTAACCGAGCATTTTGACCTCGCTTACCAATTGCAAGAGAAAGTTGGCTGTCAGGAACAACAACGGTACAAGAGCGTTCTACAGAAGTAGTTGTTGCTGGTGCTTCTGAATTTTCTTCACTTGATACTTCACTACTTTCAGTAGCTGCTGAATTATCACTTGCTTCTTCTGCAGGTTGTTCTTCAGTTGTTGGTTCTTCTGGTTCATTAAAGATCACATCGAGAACTTCTGCTGGATTAAGTGCATTAGCAATGAATTGTGCTGGATCCTTAACGTATTCAACGATATCCATGTTTTCGCCATCAAGTTCATTAACAATGGCTTGAACACGTGAACCTCGAGGACCTACACAAGTACCAACAGGGTCAACGTTTGGATCATTTGAGTACACAGCAACCTTAGCTCGATCTCCAGCTTCCCGCGCAATATTTTCAATTAAAACAGTTCCATCCTTAATTTCAGGAACTTCACGTTCAAATAGCCGCTTTAATAATTCTGGGGCTGTCCGACTAACGAAGATTTGTGGACCACGACGATCATCATTTACCTTTGAAACATAAACCTGGATCCGATCATGGATGTGGTAGTGTTCATTTGGCATCTTGTCACGATAACCCATTGCACCTTCAACACCATCACCAAGATCAACCCACGTAAAGCGCTTATCCTCACGGGAAACTTCACCAGTGATAATTTCGTTTTCGTAAGTCTTGTACTTATTGTAAATGATCTTCCGTTCTTCTTCACGCAACCGTTGCATAACTACTTGCTTGGCAGTTTGTGCAGCAATTCGGCCGAAGTCACGTGGGGTAACTTCTTCACGGATTTCGTCACCAACATCGTATCCTTGACCGTGAGGCAACTTTCGTGCATCAGCAAGGCTCATGTATTCGTTATCGTCTTCTTCGACCAGGTCTTCATTATCGGTAATAGTCTTAACGGCATAAACCTTAATGTTACCGGTAACTCCGTCAAAGTCTACTTCAACGTTCTTTTCACCGTAGTTTTGCTTATAAGCTAATTCTAGGGCTTGTTCCAAAGCCTCAACAACAACATCCTTCTTGATTCCTTTCTCCTTTTCAAGGTAATCAAGAGCGGCGATCATTTCAGTGTTTACTTTTGTTTTGCTCACCTTTTAACACTCCCTTTAAATCTTACTAAAGTCGATTGCTAACCGTGCTTGTGCGATCACTTTACGGTCAATTTTTACTTGGCGCCGACGGGTCTTATCCATGTATTCCAGTGTTAATTCATCCGGCTTAAGGTCAACTAATGTTCCTTCATAAACCTTCTTCCCTTCAACTTGTTGGTAAAGGGAAATATGAATATAATCATTCACTGCTCGCTCATAGTCGGCTTCCTTCTTCAATGGCCGTTCGGCACCTGGTGAAGAAACCTCAAGGAAATATGCTTGAGGGATCGGATCCGGTTCAGTATTGTCGAGTGCTTCACTCAATTCATCACTAATATCCGCACAGTCTTCTAGAGTTACTCCCCCATCCTTATCAACATAAACCCGTAAGTACCAGCTTTTACCTTCCTTAACGAATTCAAGATCATAAAGGTAGCAACCATGCTTTGCTAAGATTGGTTCTGCTAATTCAGTTACTGTTTCAACGACATTGCTCAACTGCGTCACCTCCATTGTTTGCAATAAAAAGAGCGAGCATCTCTGCTCACTCCAACGGGTTATTTACCATGTATATTATAGCATGAACAATTACAACTAGCAAGCCGCGATGCTTAGAAGAGGCTTAGCTGGTTTTCATCAGGCAGGCCATCTAGAACATGATTCTCCGTTAGGAAGTCAATAATTGTTTGTGAAACCTTTCCCCGTTCAGCAAGGTCCTGCTTGGATAAGAATTCCTTTTCTTCCCGTGCAGCAACAATTTGCTTAGCAACGTTTAATCCTAAACCAGGGACTGCCCGGAATGGCGCAATTAATGAATCACCATCAATTAACCAGTCGCTTGCATCTGACCGTTCGAGATCAACCATCTTGAACTTAAAGCCCCGCTCTAGCATTTCATTTGCCAATTCAAGGATTGTTAATAAACTCTTATCCTTTGCACTAGCATCATTCCCTTGGTCGTTGATTTCTTTCATCCGTGTCTTAACCGCATCCTTACCGTGAGACATGGCAACGACATCGAAATCATCAGCCCGAACAGAGAAGAATGCACAGTAATAAACTAACGGGAAGTAAACCTTAAAGTAGGCAATTCGTAACGCCATTAAGACATAGGCTGCCGCGTGGGCCCGCGGGAACATGTACTTAATCTTCAGGCAAGAATCCATGTACCATTGTGGAACATTTACGTCCCGCATCTTCTTTTGCCATTCATCTGGAATACCACGTCCGTGCCGCACTGATTCCATTACCTGGAAGGACGTTTCAGAATCAAGGCCATAGTGAATCAAGTCGGTCATAATGTTATCACGACATCCGATCACGTTGGCAATCGTTGCGACTCCTTGCTTAATCAGCTCTTGTGCGTTATCCAACCACACACCTGTCCCGTGAGAAAGTCCAGAAATCTGTAATAACTGAGAATAATTTTTCGGGTGGGTATCTTCAAGCATCCCCCGCACAAAACGAGTCCCGAACTCTGGCAATCCAAGTGTCCCTGTCTTACTTTGGATTTGTTCTTCGGTAACTCCTAAGGCTTTAGGACTAGAGAAGAGGCTCATCACACCAGGGTCATTCATTGGAATGGTTTGTGGATCAACACCAGATAAATCCTGTAGCGCACGAATCATCGTTGGGTCATCATGTCCCAGGATATCCATCTTCAAAATATTATCGTGGATTGAGTGGAAATCAAAGTGGGTTGTTTCCCAGGCGGCATTTTGATCATCTGCTGGGTATTGAACCGGCGTAAAATCATAGATCTCCATATCATCGGGGACAATAATAATTCCCGCCGGGTGCTGACCAGTCGTCCGCTTTACCCCAGTGGCACCGTGGGAAAGACGATCCTCTTCTGCCCCCCGGAACTGCTTATCGGTGTCTCGTTCGTAAGCTTTAACGTACCCGTAAGCAGTCTTATCGGCAACCGTACCAATCGTTCCCGCACGGAATACGTTCTTTTCACCAAACAGGACTTTCATGTAGTTATGGGCAATCGGTTGGTAATCTCCGGAGAAGTTCAAATCAATATCTGGAACCTTATTCCCCTTAAACCCTAAGAAAGTTTGGAATGGGATATCATGACCATCTTTAACCAATAATGTCCCACAACGCGGACAATTCTTTTCAGGAAGGTCAAAGCCAGAACTATATTCCCCCTTAGTGTAGAAGTGAGAATAGTGACACTTTGGACACCGGTAATGTGGTGGCAACGGGTTAACTTCCGTAATTCCAGAAAGGGTTGCAACCACACTCGAACCAACAGAACCACGAGAACCTACCAGGTATCCGTCTTTATTCGACTTTGCTACCAACCGCTGGGCAATTAAGTAGATAACTGAGAAACCGTTTTTAACGATACTATTTAGCTCAAGTTCAACCCGGTCCTTGACAATTCTTGGCAACGGATCGCCATACCACCTTTTAGCGGTATCCCAGGTCCGGTCCTGGATTTCTTGTTCTGCACCCTTCATATGCGGCGTATAAAGTTTATCCTTGACTGGACTGATATCATCATCAATCATATCCGCAACTTTATGGGTATTCGTAACAACAATTTGGTGCGCCAGATCATCATCAAGGAAACTAAATTCATTTAGCATTTCGTCGGTTGTCCTGAAATGAACATCCGGCCGACTCGTTCTGTTTAGTGGGTTTGCACCACCCTGGGAATTAATTAAAATCTTCCGGTAAATTGCATCATGAGCATCCAAATAATGGACATCCCCTGTTGCAACAACTGGCTTATCTAGGTTCTCACCAAGTTTAACCATGTTCTTCAAAATATCTTCCAGGTGGGCATCATTAGCAATCACCTTTTGTTCCATCAACGGGAGATAATTTGGCTTCGGTTGAACTTCAATAAAGTCATAATATTTCGCCTTTTGTTCGGCCTCCGTGAAGCCTTTCTCCATCATTGCGGTAAACACTTCACCAGATGAACACGCAGTCCCCAAAATCAAACCTTTCCGGTACTTAGTTAGAACACTCCGGGGAATCCGTGGCACCCGGGCAAAGTATTTAACATTCGACATCGAAACTAACTTATAGAGATTCTTCAACCCCGCTTGAGTCTGGGCCAAAATAGTAACATGGAATGGTCGCGCATGGCGGTAAGCATCGTTATCTGCCATATGCTTATTTAGATCACTAATTTTCTTGATCCCATAACGCTTTTCTGCATTCTTCAAGAAAATGTGGAGCAGTTTTCCGGTCGCTTCAGCATCGTAATTTGCCCGGTGGTGGTGTTCAAGCGCAACCTTAAACTTTTTACTCAGAGTATTTAACCGGTAGCCCCGCATGTGAGGGTAAAGGAAGCGCGCAAGTGGAAGAGTATCAATAACTGGTGCCGTAATTTCCTCCATATTGTGTCGTCGATATCCGGTATTCATGAACCCCATATCAAAGGAAACGTTATGTCCGGCAATGATGCAGCCCTTACAGAAGTCCTTAAACATCTTAAAGACCTCTTCCTCACTTTTCGATCCCTTGACCATTTCATCGGTGATTGACGTTAAATTGGTAGTTTCTTCAGAAAGTGGAAAACCAGGATCAATAAATTCATCGAACCGCTCTAAGACTTCACCATCTTTCATCTTTGAAGCAGAAAGTTCAATTACTTTATCATAAATTGCGGAAAGACCCGTTGTTTCCACGTCAAAGATAACATATGTTTGACCATCAAGAGGGGTGTCATTTTCGTTATAAACTAACGGAATCCCATCATCAACAACGTTAGCTTCAACACCATAGAGCATCTTTATTCCAAACTTTTTAGCCGCCTTAAACGCTTCTGGAAAGGCCTGAACGTCGGCATGATCCGTAATTGCGATTGCAGGATGTCCCCATGAATGAGCTCGACCAGTCAGTTCGGTAATTGAATTAGTGGCATCCATTTGGCTCATTTCAGAGTGAGTATGAAGTTCGATCCGCTTATCGTCAGCAGGAGCCTTATCTTGACGTTCTTCATGTTTAATTTCATTCACGTCAAATGCATTGATAACTAAATCATGCATCCAGGTGTCCTCTTGAACAGGTCCGCGAACTTTAAGCCACATACCAGCTTTAATATTTGCAAATTGGGCCTCATCTGCTTCATTCCGGGAGAACTTCTTTACGGCAAATGATGAAGTATAATCAGTAATTTCAAAAGTAAGCAGTTGTCTCCCCGAACGTAATTCACGAACCTCGGTATTGAAGACATATCCTTCAACAACGACCGATCGTTCTTCTTCAACAATGTCCTTCATCTGCTTAACTTCTTGAGAATCATTTATTAGCCGACCAAGTTGAACTGGCCCGTCGGCAGGAGCAACCGCCTTTTGCTGCTTTTTCTTCTTGGCAACATTATTCTTTTTAATCTGTTCCATTGCCTTAGCTGCCAGTTTAGCATCCGCAGCTTCATGCTTAGCCTTTAGCTCCTTAATCCGTGCTTCAGAAGCTGACTCGTCAACAAAGGGGTGAATCCGAAACTTAGGAAAGCCAAGCTCAACGTAGTACTCTTCAATTTTTCCGAGAACGTTTTTGGTAAGAAATTCCTTCATCATTTCATTTTCAATAACAAGGGTAACCCGACCATCTTTTACTTCTGGTGCAGTTTGGGTGCAAACTTGCTGGGTCATTGGTGAATCAGGAGCAGTATGACGAACTACATATTCCCAGTAATCTCCAATCAACTTAGAATCAAGTTCAGTCATTGGACTACTAATTTTTACCTGTGTATTGGCAATGTCACGAAAACCCATTTTTAAGGCATTCCCAAAATCATTAAAGAGGTTAAACGGTAATGGTTGGCGCATCATTAAGTGAAATTCCCATAGCCGTGAATCCTTATGCACCACAACTGATTGAACCTTTGCATCACGAAAGGCCGGATTATCTTTTTCTGGAAAGTGAATTTGTTCAAGTAACTTTTGAAATAATTCTTGTCGCGATAAGCTCACTTGTATCCTCCTACAATAAAAAAGTGGTGCGTTGATAAGTTAAACTTTACCATCGCTACCACAAATTAATGATTAGACTAATTATTTAGCTTCATTAGCATCTTGTCCACTAAGTTGCTTAAGCAAAATACCAACAGTATCAGCAACTTCTTCGGTCTTAACTTCGACTGTTTCACCAGTCTTCCGAATCTTAATTTCAACAATCCCGTCGGCAGCCTTTTTACCAACAGTAACCCGAATTGGTAACCCAATTAAGTCAGAATCAGCAAACTTAACACCGGCACGTTCTTTACGATCATCTAATAGGACCTCATAACCAGCTTTTTCTAAGTTAGCAGTGATTTCATTAGCCATTTCCATTTGGTCAGCCTTCTTGGCATTTACAGGAATAACGTGAACATCAAATGGGGCAATACTATCAGGCCAAACCAAACCATTTTCGTCAGCAGTTTGTTCCGCAACCGCAGAAAGTAACCGACTAACACCGATTCCGTAACTTCCCATAATAACGTCCACTAAGCGACCGTTATTATCAAGGACTTGAGCGCCAAGCTTATGGGAGTAGTGAGTCCCTAATTTAAAGATGTGACCAATCTCGATTCCGGGAGTGAACTTAATTGGGTGGCCGTCTGGGGCAATTTCACCTTCCTTAACATTCCGGAAATCACCAAATTTATCAACACGGAAGTCCCGGTCAATATTAGCGTTAATGTAGTGGTAACCATCCTCATTTGCACCACAAGCCATGTTAACCATTACCTTAACGTAATTATCAGCATAAATTTTGATGTTGTCATCAACGTTAACTGGTCCAAGTGAACCCGGATGTGCACCAAGGTACTTTATAGCATCTTCTTCACTAGCCAGGGTTAATTCCTCACAACCCAGTTCATCCTTCAACTTTGCTTCGTTAACTTCATCGTTACCACGCATTAAAACGAGAACTGGTTCTGATTCTTCCTCACTCATCTTAGCAATGTAGAACATTGTCTTAATAATTTGGCTTGGATCAATCCCAAGGCTTTCTGCCGCTTCATCTACACTGTGAGCGCCAGGAGTTGGCTTCTTTTCAAGTTCCTTTGGTTCATCAGTTTGTTGAACCTCTGTGAACTTGCTAGTAGCCTTTTCCAAGTTTGCAGCGTAGTCACCGTCAGTATAAGCAATAATATCTTCCCCAACTTCGGCTGGAGCGGAGAATTCTTGAGAGTTCTTACCACCCATTGTACCTGAATCAGCCAAGATTACCTTATAGTTCAAGCCAATCCGGTCAAAGATGTTCCGGTAAGCCTTAGCTTGAAGATCATATGCTTGGTCCAATCCCGCTTGGTCAGCAGAGAATGAGTAACCATCAAGCATTTCAAATTCTTTACCACGGAGGATTCCATAACGTGGACGATCTTCATCACGGAACTTATCTTGCAATTGGTAAACAACAAGGGGTAACTTCTTGTAAGACTTAATGCTATCCCGGATAACTTCAGTAAAGGTTTCTTCATGAGTTGGTCCCATAATAAAATCGCGATCACGACGATCCTTTAGTTTAAAGAGGTTATCGCCATAGCTTTCGTACCTACCAGATTCCTTCCATAAGTCAGCAGGAAGTAATGCTGGCATCATCATTTCAACGGCACCTGCTTTATCCATTTCTTGGCGAATAATATTTTCAACTTTCCGAATAACCCGGTAAGCCATTGGCAAGTAAGCCCAGACACCAGCGGAAACCTGGTAAATATACCCAGCCCGAACCATCATCTTATGACTAAGTGCCTCTGCATCACTTGGTGCTTCCTTTTTTGTTGGAATTAAAATCTTTGATTGTAGCATACAAATACTCCTTTTCCCTTATCGAATGAAATAACGTTGAATGTCATTCCACGTAACCAAAATCATTAATACTAATAGCAAGAAAAAGCCGATCATCGTCACAATTCCTTCAGCCTTTTCTGGAATTGGGCGCCGAATAATCGCTTCGATGATGTTTAGTAATAATTTCCCACCATCGAGAGCTGGAATTGGCAGCAAGTTAACAATCCCCAAGTTAATCGAAAGTAATGCTAAGAAGTTCAATACTCCCGTAAAACCAAGTGATGTCGCCTGTGATGTTCCAGCATAAATAGCAACCGGTCCCCCAAGATCATTTAATGAGAAACCATGGGTAAACATATGACCGAGAACACTAAAGATTAATGTTCCGGCTTCAACAAATCGTTGCCAGCCAAAATTAATTCGGGCTGAGAAACTCTTATCCGTTTCTTCCAGGATCCCAATTTGACCAATCTTTTGATTTGATTGTTTAACAGTCTTAGGAACCATTGAAGTGGTGTGCTGTTTACCATTGTGCTCATAATTTACCGTAATCTTTTTTCCAGGATGACTTGAAATTGCGGTCGAAAGATCTGTCCAGTTCTCAATTTTAGTATGGTTAACACGGATAATTCGATCACCACTTGCAAGCCCTGCACGAGCTGCAATTGAGCTTGAATTAACGTGACCAATCTTATTGCTATTTACCGGAACACCACCACTGAGAAGGAAACCAAGAATAATGAAAACGACAAGAGATAAGATAAAGTTATTCATTGGTCCCGCAAAGTTGGTCATCATCCGGGCTGGCAAACTAGCTGAATTAAACTGAACATCCTTTGGCGCAATTTGGACAACAGTCCCATCGTGTTCCGTAATCAAAGCATCATGAGCAACATTATACGTCTTAAGATCATTCTCATCACCATTAACATATCCCTTAATCCATAAGCCATTGACTAAATCAGAATCAACAACTTGTAGCGGAATTCCTTGAAAAAGGGTTGTCTTTTGACTTGCGTTAATGTTAGTAACAAGGTCTTGATCGTTTAATTGAATTGTTACTGGCGTCCCAGGACGTAATTCATCTTCATCCTCGTCATCTGCACCAGCAAGGCGAACATAACCACCTAATGGTAAAATCCGGATCGTGTAAGTTGTTCCACCGGATTGTTTCCACCAGATCTTGGGCCCCATTCCAATTGAAAATTCGCGGACGAGGATTCCCGCACGTTTTGCAAAATAATAGTGTCCAAATTCATGAACTAAGACTAATATTCCGAAAACGATTATAAAGGTGATGATTGTTATTATCACAAAATCCCTTCTTCTTTCAGAATTAAATAATACCTAAGAGGTGCATCATCGGCATAACGATTAACATACTATCAAACCGGTCAAGAATACCACCATGTCCTGGTAGAATCTTTCCGGAATCCTTCACACCATAAAAACGCTTGAGTGATGATTCAATCAGATCACCAAATTGTCCCATAATCGATAAGACTAACGTCAAGCAAACCATTGGGATAAATGAACCGCCAACCGGAATAAAGTAGAGGTAAATAGCAAGAATGATTGTTGCGGCAACCGTTCCGCCAATTGAACCTTCCCAAGTCTTATTAGGACTAATCTTTGGTGCCAACTTATTCTTTCCGATCTTTCGTCCAATAAGGTAAGCACCACTATCGGTAATCCAGACAATTAACATCCCGTACAACAATGTTTGGAAGTTTACGGCCCGTGCTTCTACAAAATAACGAAAACCAAGGCCAATGTAAAGCATCGCTAACGTTAATACCCCAGCATCATCAAAGGTAAAACGCTGTTTACGAATTACGGTATGTAATAGTAATAAGATTACTAAAAAATAAAATGCAAACCACCTGGTAGCGACACTAGGTAAGAAATCTAGCCAACCATCAGGAAGGACTAACAACGCTACTCCTAAGTAAGAGACAATGGCCTCAAACGAAATCAGAAACATTTTCTTCATTGCCAGGATTTCACTCATTGCAACAATGCCCAGCACAATTGCGGCAATTGTTAATGGCCAATGACCATAAACAATTAGCGGAATGAAGATCGCTAAACCAACAACAGCAGTAATTATCCGTGTTTTCAATGTTTTTCTCCCCAAACTTAATTATTTTTTAAGCCGCCATAACGACGATGACGTCCTTGAAACTCAATAATGGCATCTTCCAAAGAAGCGCGATTAAAGTCGGGCCAGTAGACATCAGTAAATTCTAATTCACTGTAAGCAATCTGCCAGAGCATAAAATTACTAATTCGTTCTTCACCACTAGTTCGAATTAGGAGATCAGGATCAGCTAAATCACCTAACTTTGCTGACATCATATTCTGCGAAAGTAGCTGTTCATCAATCTGTTCACTACTAATCTCGCCAGCGGCCACCTTTCCGGCAATGTGTTTAGTGGCCCGAATAATTTCATCGCGACTGCCATAATTCAAAGCAAAATTCAAAATCATCCCATCACAATCGGCAGTATCTTTAATCGCATCGTTAACCGCCTTTTGAGTCCCAGCAGGTAACTTGGTGATATCTCCCATCACCATTACCCGGACGTTATGTTTAACTAGATCCGGAACAAAGGTTGAAAAGAACTTGATTGGTAATTGCATTAAATAATTAACTTCACTCGATGGTCGCTTCCAATTCTCAGTTGAGAAAGCATAGAGTGAAAGAACTTTTACCCCTAATTCACTAGCAGCAATCGTCACGGCCTTCACAGTCTGCATTCCCTGCTTATGACCAGCGACCCGTGGCAAGTGACGTTTTTGCGCCCACCGACCATTTCCATCCATAATAATTGCAATATGGTTAGGAATTCGTGTTGGATCTAACTTTGCATTACTAGTTGAGGATACTTCTTTTTTGCCAAACAAAACAGTTCCTCCAGACAAAATTTTGGATTTAAAGTAAAAACTACTTGTCAATTATAAATGTATTGGGGCGAAAAGCCAACCCTAACTAAAAAAAGAGCGAAAACGAACTAGTTTCCCAACTCGCTTTTCGCTCTTCTAAAACAACGGAGATATTAAATTAACCCATTAATTCCTTTTCCTTATCAGCAGCAATGCCTTCAAGGTTCTTAATTCCATTATCGGTTTCTGCTTGAACCTTCTTTTCAAGATCATGGAATTCGTCATCATTGAAGTCACCATCTTTGTTACCCTTCTTCAAGTCGTCCATTGCTTCACGACGGACATTCCGAACGGCAACCTTAGCCTTTTCAAGTTCAGCCTTAACATCCTTAACGAGTTCTTTCCGCCGCTCTTCAGTGAGTTGTGGAATCAAAATTCGAATAGCTGAACCATCATTTTGTGGTGTCAAGCCAAGGTTAGCAGCATAAATTGCCTTTTCAATGTTGTCCAATGAGCTTTCATCATATGGAGTAACAAGTAATTGCCGGGCTTCAGGGATTGTAATTGACGCCACTTGGTTTAATGGAGTAGGTGCACCGTAGTAGTCCACCTTAACACCATTAAGCAGGCTTGCGTTTGCCCGTCCGGCACGGATATCAGCTAAGGTCCGACGTAATGCATCGCCTGACTTGGCCATTTTATCCTTTGCTTCATTTAAAATTTGCTTTCCTGTAGCCATAAGTTAATCCCCCTCAATCGTGGTTCCAACTTCTTGTCCCTTAACAACTTTCATAATATTGCCGGGAGTATTCAGGTTAAATACAACTAATGGAATATGGTTATCCATTGAAAGTGAACTTGCAGTGGTATCCATAACGTGTAAGTTCTTTTCGATTAATTCCATGTGGGTTAAGTGATCAAACTTAACCGCGCTTGAATCCTTATTTGGATCTGCACTATAAACACCATCAACACCATTCTTACCCATAAGAATAGCATCAGCATTAATTTCAGCAGCACGCAATGCAGCGGTAGTATCAGTTGAGAAGTAAGGACTTCCAGTACCACCAGCAAAGATCACGATCCGATCCTTTTCAAGGTGACGAATAGCCTTCCGCCGAATATATGGTTCAGCGATTTGACGCATTTCAATAGAGGTTTGGACCCGTGTTGGAACATCAAGTGATTCCAATGCGTCTTGAAGTGATAATGCGTTCATAATTGTTGCTAACATTCCAATGTAGTCAGCCTGTGCACGTTCCATTCCAAGTTCTGCACCTGTAACACCACGCCACATGTTTCCACCACCAACAACAATGGCAATTTGAACACCTAAATCATGGACTTCCTTTAATTCCTTAGCGACATCTTTAAGCACTGGTGGGTTAATTCCAAAGCCCTTTTCACCAGCAAGAGCTTCACCACTAAGCTTTAAAATGACACGATTGTATTTAATGTCTGACATAAACCTACCTCCTAATGGTATTGTTTTCAAAAAAAGGCGCACTTCAAAGAGTACGCCCTTTCTAGCCGAACGTTGTTTAGTTCATTTGGTCCTTAACTTCTTGAGCAAAGTCATCTTGCTTCTTTTCGATTCCTTCACCAACTTCGTAACGAACAAATGACTTCAACTTACCATCGTTAGCAGATACGAATTCAGCAACGGTTTGGTCTGGGTTCTTAACAAAGTCTTGGTCAGCCAAGCAAATTTGTGAAAGGAACTTGTTTAAACGACCTTCAACAATCTTGTCAACAATCTTAGCAGGCTTGCCTTCGTTCAAGGTTTCTTCCTTGAAGACTTCACGTTCATGGTCAAGACGGTCTTGGGATACATCGTCACGAGTCATGAATTCAGGGTTGATAGCAGCAACATGCATAGCAACATCCTTAGCTGCATCTTCATTTCCGCCTTCAAGAACAACAAGGGCAGCAATTTGGCCACCTTGGTGAAGGTAGGCACCGAAACTGTCGCCGTCTTCCTTTTCAACAACTTCAAAACGACGAAGACTAATCTTTTCACCGGTCTTTTGAGTAGTGCTGATCAAGTCATCGTTTAAAGTACCGTTTTCAGTCTTCATAGCAAGAGCTTCTTCAACGTTAGCTGGCTTGTTTTCACTGATTAACTTAGTAACCTTCTTCAATAAATCCATGAATGGGTCACTTGCAGCAACAAAGTCAGTTTCTGAGTTTAATTCAACGATAGCAGCTGTGTTACCACTAACAGCAATGTCAGCTAAACCTTCAGCAGCAACGCGGTCACTCTTCTTAGCAGCCTTTGCAATACCCTTTTCACGTAAGTAATCCATTGCCTTATCCATATCACCATCACTAGCAACTAATGCCTTCTTGGCATCCATGATACCGGCACCAGATTTCTTACGTAATTCCATAACTTGAGCAGCTTTAATTTCAGCCATGATTAGATCTCTCCTTCGTTAACTTTTTAATAAAAAAGGCCATTTGGTACTCAGGCCACAATGGTCCGTACGCAAACAGCCCAAGTATTTAATACTTAATTATCGTTTAATTACTTACCTTCAACACTGTTCTTAAGGTTCTTTAATGAATCTTCAGAAACTTCTTCGTGTTCTTCGGCAGCGTCGTTAGTATCAGCTTGCTTGTTGTCATCTTGACCTTGCTTACCTTCGATAACAGCATCAGCCATCTTTGAAGTGATAAGACGAACGGCACGAATAGCATCATCGTTTGATGGAATTACGTAGTCGATGTCGTCTGGGTCAGTGTTAGTATCAACCATGGCAACGATTGGAATGTGAAGCTTTTGTGCTTCCTTAACAGCGATTTGTTCCTTGTGTGGATCCACAATGAACATTACATCAGGCATCTTTGGCATATCTTCAATACCACCTAAGAAACGTTCAAGCTTTTCACGTTGCTTAGTCAAAACAGCAACTTCCTTCTTTGGAAGAACATCAAAAGTGCCGTCTTCAGACATCTTCTTCAATTCCTTCAAACGAGCAATCCGTGATTGGATAGTCTTCCAGTTGGTCAAAGTACCACCTAACCAACGGTGGTTAACGTAGTATTGACCTGCACGGGTAGCTTCTTCTTCGATTGAGTCTTGAGCTTGCTTCTTAGTACCAACAAAAAGAACAACACCGCCATTAGCAGCAACATCCTTCATGTAGTTGTAAGCAGTATCAATCAACTTAACAGTCTTTTGTAAGTCAATGATGTAGATACCGTTACGTTCAGTGAAGATGTATTCTTCCATCTTTGGGTTCCAACGGCGAGTTTGGTGACCGAAGTGAACACCGGCTTCAAGCAATTGCTTCATAGTAACAACAGACATAAAATATGTACCTCCAAAATGTTTTTTCCTCCCCAATAATCCTCTGGCAGTCAAACTGAATCAGCACATTGCCACCATCCTATTGGGTGTGAAATTGGCGTTTAACACCGAAATATAGTATACAAAAAAGCGTCTCATCTGACAAGCTTTTATCCCTAACTTCACAGAATTAATTTAAATACTAATTCCTCTCAAGTGTAAGTAGTGTTCTTTTTGCTGTCTACTTTGGTGTTTGAAATGGTATTCAGCACTTAATGCATCATGTTTAGTCGGGTATTCGCACCAGTAGATCAACTTAAGTGGGTGGCGTGATTTTACCCGCGTATATTTTGCTCCCTTATATGTTTGATGAGTGTGAAACCGTCGGAGCACATCAGTTGTAAAGCCACAATAAAGACTTTCATCGGCACAATGTAAAACATACATATAATAATGTTTACTTTTTATCGCCATAAAGCAACCGTTGCACCTCAGTTCCGTACTCACCGTTAGCTTGATTAACTACTAATGGGGGAACGACCCGGATGCCACCATCCCCACCATCCTTAATTGCCTCAATCAATACGATATTTGCTTCACGATCCGGTTTTGGATGGATAAAGCGGATCCGTTTAGGAGCAAGACGGTGACTAGTTAATGTCGTTAAAATTTCAGCTAAGCGATCTGGACGGTGGACTAGGTATCCCCGACCATTCATCTTTAAGAGGCCACTCATCTTTTCGACAACCATTGTTAAATTAGTTTTAATTTCATGACGAGCAATAGCTAAAGCTTGGTTAGGGTTCTTTTGACTATGCTCATTATTTGGAAAATATGGTGGATTGCACAAAACGATATCTGCTGAATCCTTTGGTATCTTCTCGTAAACGTCCTTAATATCCATATTTAAAACATCATAACGTTCTTCTAAGTGATTTAACTTGACGGTTCGCTCTGCCATGTCCGCAATCGGCTGTTGAAGTTCTACCTCTGTAAAGTGACCACCAAGCTTCTGATGGAGAAAAAGGCCAATCGCCCCATTGCCAGCACACAGATCAACAATTTTTGCTTGGCGCTTCTTATTGGGCCAAACAAAATCAGCTAAGAGAACTGCATCTAGTGAAAACGCAAAGCAGTTTGGATTTTGAATAATTTGAACATCCTGGCTGTATAGTTGATCAATTCGTTCATTTGTTTTTAGTAATTTATCATTGTCCATTTACCACTCACCTCTTTTAAAACTTGCAAGGAGTTGATTTTTTCGTCATAATAATGCCAGTTATTATTCAGATTAAGATTGGATGATTTTATGCTATATTCATTTCTCGTTGCCATTATTCAACCATTTTTAAACTTAATTAATGGCAAGGCTAAGATTTACAATAAGGAAAATATACCCGACGGTAATTATATCATTATTGCCCCCCACCGGACATGGATGGATCCGGTCCTAATTGCTCTAGCGATCTACCCAAAGAAGTTTAGTTTTATGGCAAAAAAGGAGTTATTCAAAAATCCTTTAGCCGCCTTCTTCTTAAAGCGGCTCCATGCCTTCCCAGTCGACCGTAAAAATCCCGGTCCATCTGTTATTAAAAAGCCGGTCCAGATCCTGCGGAAGACCGATCTATCAATAATTATTTTTCCATCAGGTTCCCGCTATTCAAGCAAGTTAAAGGGTGGTGCTACTTTAATTGCCAAATTAGCGAATGTTCCCCTCGTTCCGGTTGTTTACCAAGGACCACTCAAGTTTGGTGAAATGTTTAAGCGGCAACCTCGCCACATTGCCTTTGGTAAGCCAATTTATGTTGACCGCAAAAACAAATTAGATGATGAAAGCCAGGCAAAGCTAGAAGATGAAATGCAAAGGGCTTTTGATGAACTAGACCACCAAATTAATCCAAATTACAAATATATTGTTCCACCAAAGCCAAAAGATGACGACTTTTAATTATAAATTGAAAGAAATCTGAGAATTAACCTTCTTGAGAGCCAAATAGACTTGCGCCGCTGCGTTATACTCTAAGACGGCTCTGGTTACGACGCGAAGCTAGCCTTTAGGATTCCCGTAATTAGACTTTATAAGTTTGAAACTATAAAAAATAGATTAAGGGTGAGAAAAACGTTTTGTTTTTCTCACCCTCTTATCTTTTAAAAATTACTTATTTGCTTTTTTGGCTTGCGCCTTCATGGTTTGCATCATTTGATGTAACTTTCGGCTAGATGGCTTCTGGCCCATTTGTAACATCATTGTCCGCAACATTTCTTCACTAATAGGTGGATTATTGCGAAGGTAGTTTTCCATGTAACGACGAGCACCAAAGAAACCGCCAACTAAACCGATTAGTAAGGCGAGGATTACCAATGAAATTGTTAATGCCACAACTACTTTCCTCCTTTTTTAGTTACTGTTCAATAGTACACGAAAGTAGTCGACTTGAAAAGGGCTAAACAATTTTAGTCATCCCGTAATCCCCTTTTCCGTTGAATTTCACGAACCTTTTCTGGAGTAACTTCCTTACCGTTATCATCAAAGATCCGCATCATTTCAATATTACTCCGCATTGCTTCACGAAAATTCTTAAGATATTCTTTTCTTAACTTTGCCCGCTCTTTTGTTTCGGCTTCCGTTAAACCTTCTTCTTTATTTTTGTGGGCAAGTTCATTAATTCGCTTTAATAACTTTTCCTGGTCTGTAGATTCAGCCATAATTATCTCCTCACATTCCATATATTCTTAAATTACTACCTTGATCTTAGCTAAATTGGTGGCTATTTTCAAGATATCTACTAATTAGCTTTTGTCGCGAACGTACGTTTGAAAATCATCATTCACTATGATATTCTAAGAATAATATCAATAGCCAAATGAGGTGTCAAAATGGCAAAAGCTGCAAGTCAAAAACAAATTGCCGTATTAAATTGCATTTATAAACACGTTAAGGATCACGGTTACCCACCAACAGTCCGCGAAATTTGCGGAACCGTTGGCCTTTCTTCCACCTCAACCGTCCATTCTCACTTAACTAACTTAATTAAGGAAGGCTACCTCCAAAAGGATCCTTCCAAACCACGGGCATTAGAAATCACTAAGCAAGGGCTTGATCTTCTCGGAATCGAACCAGAGCAAAAGGAGATTCCAATGCTCGGTGTAGTCACAGCTGGTCAACCGATTTTAGCCGTTCAAGATACCACTGACTACTTCCCTCTCCCTCCTTCGATTAAGGATGCATCTGGATTATTTATGTTAAAGATCCACGGGACGAGTATGATCAAGGCGGGAATCCTTGACAGGGATGACGTCATCGTCCGCAAGCAATCGACTGCAAAAGACGGTGAAATCGTGATCGCCATGACGAGTGATAATGAAGCCACTTGCAAGCGTTTCTACCGCGAACCAGAAAACAAACGCTACCGTCTTCAGCCCGAAAACGATACGATGGCACCGATTTACTTAGATAACGTTACAATTCTTGGAAAAGTGATTGGTTTATATCGTGATCATATATTCTAATAGATATATCACCATTAAAGCATAGCAGAAACCTAAAGTAGTTATGTTGTGCTTTTTCTTTTGCGCTCAACTAACCATACCAGAAGCATCACAATCATAACATCTGGTAAGGTATTCCCTACTGGCAAGTCAATTAACATCAAGCACCGGTAAACGATGAAGCCAATCAACCAGAGATTGAAGTTCCGCCAATTAATCCGTTGGTCGCGATTATCAAAATGGAAAACAAAGCGGTCCATAATCTGAATCGTAATCATTGGAGTAAACACGGAACCAATGATATAGAGAAAGTTACTGAAATTATCCATCGGCAAAATAATCGCTCCCAGAACGCCAAAGACCGTTACCAAGATCGCGGTCGAGCGAGATGACCACTTAACTTTTAGTGTCTGGGCAGAAACACCAGCGGAATAAGCATCCATAAAGGTCGTGGTGACTGTCGAGAGGAGAACAATAGCTAAGCCACCTAGGCCAACTCCAGCATCGAGCATAATTTTAGCAATATTGGTTTCACCGGTTAGGAGGGTTGCACCCAGCCCAACAATGGCCATCCAGCAACTAATCACCCCATAAGTAACCGCACTAACGCCACTTGCCTGAGCGGGTTCCTGGGCTACCGAAGTATAATCTGAAATCAAAGGTAACCAAGAAAGGGGCATCGAGACCGCTAATTCAAGGCCTTGACCAAATGACAAGTTGCCAAAGCGACTATCAACGTGGGGTTCTGTGAAGATGAGGTAGCAAAGGCCAACCGTCAGTAACAATAAAGCAGCTAGCGCAATCAAATTGAGCCACTTTAGTCGTCGAATTCCAATAACCAACCATAAAATGATCAAAATCCCAATTAACAGGCACCATGTCGGTTGACCAAGTTGCCAGAGTCCATCAGCCGCTAATGAACCATCATAAATCATAATCCCGGTCCAACCGACTAACTGGAGGACATTCAATAACGCAAAAAACAACGCCCCAATTTGACCAAAGCTCAGTTTAACCGATTCCATTGCACTAATTCGTAACTGACCGCCAATTACTCCCGAAAGGAAAAGAAGACTACAACCAATAAGGTGGCCTAAAATAATCGCGATAATTCCTTTCGTCATTCCTAATGGCGCCAAATACGTTCCTGTCAGGATCTCGGCAATTGAGATTCCTGCTCCACACCAAATCATTCCATTCTCAAACAGTGACGTCCTATGTTGCATCAGTTCCACCATCCTTTACATGATTAGCGGAACTTGATCCTGATAAAGAAAAGTCGACCAGGTTCAAAACCTGATCGACTTTAAAATTCTTAATTGAATTCCCTCCGTTGGCATTATCCAAATCAGGTCCCATGGGTCGAAGATCACATCTTCCTCTCAGCCTGTTATACAAGCTCCCCGTTTATTGTTAATTACAGTATAACACTTTTGTCCAAGATTAATTTTCGCCCTTACCATAAACCCGCTTGTAATCTTTTTGTCCCTTAAGAACAAACGGTGCTGGATCCTTTTCCCAGTCAAGCTCTACATCATCAGGATTCATCCCTAATTGAGAATTAAATTGCTGTTCGTATTCTTCAATTGATACCTGATGACGATCAGCTAAGTCCGCTTTAACGTTACTGAGGTATTTTTCAAAACCATCTTGTAAAATTCCACTGTAGAATTCACCTTCAGCTCCGGAGCCATAGCTAAAGAGTCCAATCCGGTCACCAGCTTTAACCTGACCATTTTGCAATAGCGACATCAAGCCAAGGTAAAGTGAACCAGTATACAAGTTTCCTACTTCACGACAGTACTTTTGACTTGCGGTTAATTGTTCCCGCATCTTCTCTGCAATTGGGGAATGATCATCCTGGAGTAATCCTTCAAGAGCCTTCTTCCCCATCTTGGTAAAGGGAAGGTGAAATGCGAGCGCAGCAAAATCATCGAGTTGGCGACCCGTTAATTGACGATAGCGTTGCCAGCATTGGAGGAAGAATTCAATGTAAACGTTAGTCGAGTACTTCCCGTCAACATGCGCCTCAGTGGCATAGAGTGGCCGCCAGAAGTCCATGACGTCCTTAGTGTATGATACCGCCGTATCTTCGAGCGCCAAGACATGCGGGGTAGCTGTGATCAACATTGCGACCGCGCCAGCACCCTGGGTCACTTCACCCGGAGTTTCTAAGCCGTACCGGGCAATATCAGCCGCAATTACCAAGACAGCCGACTGGGGATCCATTGCTACCAATCCCTTAGCAAATTGGATCCCAGCAGTTGCGGAGTAACAAGCTTCCTTTAATTCTACAGTCCGCACAAAATCATCCAAGCCTAAAAAATGCTTCACGTAAATTGCACTGGCCTTTGAATTATCAATTCCTGATTCCGTGGCTACAATGACAGTTGACAGGTGCTTTTTGTCATCATCAGTTAGCAGCTTTTCTGCCGCTGCCGCCCCTAACGTTACGATATCCTGACTTGCCGGCACAACGGCTTGACGATCTTGGCCAATCCCAATTGTATACTTGTCTGGTTCATCTCCCCGCTTCCGGGCCAATTCCCGTAAGTCAATGTATTCATCGGTTGTGGCAAATGCCATTTTATCAATTCCAATTTTCATTTTTCTTCCCCCATCTTATCCATCGTTTCATTTAAGAGGTGGTCAACAATGATATTCCCATCGTTATCAGCGTGACCCTTTGTCCACTGAAATTCGATCCGGTTAAATTGTGGCAGTAATTTGACAACCTCCTGCCATAATTCCTTGTTAGCGACTGGCGAACCGCTGCTTGTTTTCCAGCCCCGCTTTCGCCAACCATTTAACCAATACTTCATAATTGGGTCCAAAACATAGTGCGAATCAAGGATCGCAATGATCAGGCTATCCTGCTTTTTATTTTTCAACAGGATTTGGAGGGCATTCCGCAATGCCATTAGCTCCATCCGGTTATTCGTTGCCCCAAATTCCCCACCGGTTTTGGTAAAGGACTTGTCACCTTTCCTAATCAATAATGCCCAAGCAGCCTTATCCGTCTTTTTAACGTGTTGGCCTAACTTATTTCCGTGATTTCGCGATCCACCATCCGTAAAAAGGTAAATCGCATCGGGATTATTTTTATTGATTTTTTTCTGATCGGTATCCCGTCCATCAAGCCACTCGATTGCGGTTTGCCTATCCAAAAAGCTTTTATACACCGCACCAGGATAACCACTAATCTCCCGCTGACACTCAGGCCAGGCTTGGTAGATCCCGGGATGCCGCCCCTTCTTTACTGCATAGTACTTACTCATAATCAACCTCTTTAGAAACTAATACATTAATTATAACGGAAAAGCAGAATAATTTTAACTGCATTACACTGGTCAAAACATTAAACACTAGCCAGTTTAACAACCATTAACGGAAATATTATTTACTAATATTATTTGTTTTATCTACTTGATAGTGATGTTCTAAGTATGTAAGCGTTAACGATGGTTAGTGCGATTTATTTCTCCTGTTTTATATATTAGAAAGGATGTTTCTTTATGGGTGAACTAGACGGTAAAATTGCAATCGTAACTGGTGCAGCCAAAGGTTTCGGCCTTGCAAGTACCAAGGCATTTATTAACGAAGGTGCCAAAGTTGTAATGACCGACGTTGACGATGCTGAAGGACAAAAGCAAGCAGACAAACTAGACGATAAGGCAATCTTTATCAAGCAAGACGTTTCAGATGAAAACTCTTGGCCAGAAGTATTCAAGAAGGCTGAAGAAACTTTCGGTCCAGTAAATATGCTATTAAATAATGCCGGAATTCTTCTTTTCGATAATGCTGAAGACGTTAAGATGGAAGACTTCCACAAGATTCTTTCCGTTGATCTGGACGGGGTCATGCTTGGGCAAAAGTACGCCATTAAGCACATGAAAGAAAATGGTGGTTCAATCATTAACCTTTGCTCAATCGCAGGCTTAATTGGGATTCCAAACCTCTTCTCTTACAACGCTGCTAAGGGTGCCGTTCGTCTGATTACTAAGTCAGCTGCCCTCAACTGCTGCGATAAGAAGTACCCAATCCGGATTAACTCTGTTCACCCTGGTTATGCTCACACCCCAATGGTTGACGCTTACCCAGAAATGCGGACTGATTTGGAAGCATTGCACCCAATGGGCCGGCTTGGGAATGCAGATGAAATTGCTAACATGTGTGTCTTCCTTGCCTCTGACCGTTCCTCCTTCAGTACCGGTTCAGAATTCGTCACTGACGGTGGATACACTGCCCAATAATCAGTCAACTAATTTTTAAGCCATTAATACCAAAATAAACTGCCGCTCGAGTTAATTCGAACGGCAGTTTATTTATGTTGTTATTAAAAAATTACTTTCCGTGAACCTTTGCAAAAATGCAAACTGGCAAAGCAATTGCACCGGTAATTAAACTAACAGCAGCAACTTTTTGCTTCTTTGAAAGTGGCTTCGTTACAATTTTCATTTGAAACAACTCCTTTGCATGAACAACCATCTAATCCTTTCCACACCCTTATTCTACTGGGAATTAACGATAATATAAAATGATATGCATTCTAAGTATGGTATAGTAAAATTGAAAAGAATTGGAGGAGTCAATTATGTTTAAAGCTTATAAATATTACTGGGAAAACTCATTTAAATACCAGGCTACATCTACACGCGCTGACTACTGGTGGCCCGTGTTAGCTAACTTAATTATTTACGCAATCTTATGGCTATTGCTCGTTGCTTGCGGTGTCTCATCATTTAGTTCATTAATTAATGGCAGTACTCAGGGACTGGGTGCAATCCTAATTATCGCAGTCTTAATGGCAGTCTTTGGGATTGCTAATATCTTCCCCGGAATTGCAATTACTGTTCGCCGGCTTCGGGACGTTGGCATCTCCGGCTGGTTCCTGTTTGCAGCTTGGTTACTTTCAATCATCTTGGGCAATGTTGACAACGAATTCTGCAACGGCTTAATGGCCATCCTAGAAATCGTCATCTGGGTTTTCATGTGCCTGCCAACCAACTACATCAGTAAGCAAGGCTGGTGGAGTCCAAACAAGAGTGAAGATAAGGAAATCCCTAGTTTGCGGAATGAAAATGAATAAGATTTGAATAGTATAACTAAAATAGCCACCTAGTTATTAAATCTCTTAATAATTAGGTGGCTTTTATATTGACTTTATTAATTAATAATTTCTACTACATCGATTTATGAAATAGTCGTGAGAATACCCCTTGTTTCTTTGGCTCATCTGGTGATAATTTCTTCATCATTTCCTGCATTAACTTAGTTTGGTTTTGAATTACCTGTTCTTGTTGTTGATCACGCTTCTTTTGTGATTCTAAAATCGCTGCTAATTGATCACCGCGTTTTTCAGCTTGATGAACCTTGTTGTAATAATTCCGAATTAACGGTTCACCAATATAGCGATCAAAATTATCGATATTCAAAATCATCCCGTTATCGTATTGATAAATAGCAACTCCCAGATCACGTGGAAACATGTTAAAGTAGTTATCTAACGTCTGGTTAATATTCTCATAGGTACTTCCCTTGATATTATTAAAAATTGCCTTAGAAACTGTAAACTGTTGATCGTCACCTTCTGTAAATGCAACGTGTTTAAAAGCATCATCCCGGATCAGCATTTTCCAAGTAATCCGGTTTCGATCAACCTTATAGTTATAATTTTGGTCAATAATTTCTGCTAGTTCTTTTTCCAAGCCAAAATGAGAAAATAGTTCCTTAATAATTGCTCGTGTCTGGCTTAAACAATCATCAATTAGTTCACTTTCTTGCATTCCCGGGAGGTTATTTAACCGTTCATTAAGTCTAGCGATTACGTAACGATAAATATGATCATTAGTGTTATTGACAAGAATTTCATAATTATGTTTTTGCTGCTTCCGTTCCAGCCATCCCGCTTCAAAAGAAAGATAATAAACTCGTTTGGTAATTTCTTCGAGGTTATTAATACTCTTACTTCCGGCATTATGGTTCATCGCAAAGATATTGACGTTATGAATCCCCTTAATCGTGTTCGACCACTGTTTGATCGCATTAGTAGAAACCTTACTATGAAGGAAATTCTCATTTAGTTCATCAATAATCATCGGTGAAATAAATCGACCTGATTGCAAATAATTACCGAGAAAGTCAACTGCCCGATTTGTGTGGGAACTAACTCCCTCATTAATTTGAATATACTCAATGTTTTCGGAACGATCACCGATAAAGCGTTTGAAGTAATCGCGAACTAATAATGTTTTTCCCGTGGTTCCTCGACCAATCAAGACCATCGATACAGGAACCTGATCCGGACTCTTAGCAAAGTTAGACTCCCGATAAATCTGACGGATTTTCCAGATTAATGGGGTCGTCATTAAGTACATAAAGGCTGACAGTGCTTGTTGGCTTTCATCTTGAATCTTGTTATAACGAAAGCTTTTAATTATTTGAATAAAGTTAACAACATCTTCGCGTGTTACATCATCCAAACTCACGGTTAGGGGATGAGAGGTATCCCCTGTCTCATTTGCAATGATAATTTGGTTATCGTCACTATAGGACCACATCGGCCGTGGATAGAGTGAGTTGGCCTTGATTTCCTGTTTCTCATTACCAGTAGTAAAACCCCGGTAAATAATTTTTTGTACCTTTTTCTGGGATTCTTGGAGATTCCGCCGTTTATTTCCCTTGGGAGTGTAAATTGTCTTTAAAACCTTAGTAGTTGCTTCCGGTAATAATTGGTAACTATCCGTTGACGGTTGCTTTTCACCGGTAACTTTAGCAATCTCTTCGGCCTTAAACGATAGTTGATTATTTTGTACCTGACTAAAAAGGTCACCAAGTAACATTTCACTAACTTCTTGGAGAGACTTACCGCGTAAATCTTTAATTGTTTTCCGGTCTAGGTATTCATTACTCTCCTCACCAAAGTTTTGCTTAAATAATTGCAAATGAGCTTGATACAGAGAATCATCATCTTTTCGTTCACCAGAATACATCCACATCAATTCATGATTTGAACTAGTTGCTCGCTTTGTTAAGTTCATGGAACCATTAAAGATTCGAAAGCTGTTCTCATTCTCAAGGATAAAATGCTTACTATGAAATAACGGTCCCTTGGTAAATTTTAAATGGAGGGTTTAATCCGCTAACCGTTTGAGGAAGTCTTCGTTTACTCTTGCTAATTCTTTAGCTTTTTGACTGATATTAAAGTACTGATTAAGGACTTGACTCGTTTTCTGGTCTTCCAATCCTAAGACAAGATCCACTTGTTTGAATCGCGGTAGTAATTTTTGTTCGATGATTTTAAAATCACCAACAAACGAGACACCCTTAAATGTCTCATAACCCTCAAGGAGGGAAAAGAAATCTGGCTTTCCTAGCATTACTTGCTGTTTTAAGTCATAAATATTGAGCATCGATAATCTCCTTAAATTATATTTCTTGAGTTACTTCACCAAAGTTTAAAAATAAATATTATAACATGGCTTTTCTAGCATTACAAACTATGGTTCAAAATTATTTGATGCTCTAGGTTAAAATAATACTAAAGATGGTGAGAACGTCGATTATCATTAGGAAGGAGTCATATTATGAAAGATATTCCAATACCAACGATTGGTGAAATTTTAAAAGAAGAATTCATGGAACCATTTGGACTTTCAGCATACCGTGTTGCAAAAGAAATTGATGTCCCCACATCAAGAATTCAAGATATTCTTCATGATAGAAGGCAAATTACAGTTAACACCTCAATCCGTTTAGGAAGATTGTTTGGTGTTTCTGATCGATACTTCTTGAACTTACAGAACGACATCGACATTCGCAATGCCGAAGAAAAAAGTAGCAATGAATTCAATCAAATAAAAGCATCTCCCTAGTTGGATTTTTCGTCCAATTAGGGGGCTCACTTCATTTTATATGTTTTATATTCGCTACAAAAGTTTTCAACTGCCCATTAACTGAACTCTTGAAACTTCGATACAAGTTACTCACTCCTCCGACAATTCTTTATTTAATAATAGGTAGCCTAATATTTGTGTTCCTTTTATATTTTAGTTTATTTACGTTTTCATAGAGAACTGTTAATTCTGTTAAAAGTGTTGAATTATTAATCAACCAATTAAATATCCTCTTAAATATGTGAATAAAAATCAAAAGTATAATTACATATACTGCTTCATTTATCACTAACTCACCAAAATTTTTACTTAATGATGCCACCTTATCAGTAATCCTATCATTCAACAATAATAAAATTGTCCCACTACCAATTAAGGAAAAAACAATATTAATAGTCTTCCTTAATTCATTGCTCTTACTTTTAATTTCATTAATCCTTTAATTCAATAAGTGATCTACATAATTAAGATCTAAATCATATCGAAATGATGCGACATAGATACTACTATATGTAAAGGACGATTATAAAATGTAGGACATCGGCGGGGCTATAATGCCCTCTAAGTATACAGGTGAAATAGAAAATTCATCTGATACTTGGAGGGTATTTCTATATGGGAAGAAGATCTAAATTTTCACTCCAACAAAAACTAAGTATTATTAATGAAGCTAAAATAGTATCCACTGAAAAAGTAGCTAAGAAATTTGGTGTGAGCGCTCATACCATCAAAAGATGGCAAGAAATCTTTCAATATCAAGGAATTGATGGGCTTGAAAATACCCATCATAATAAAAATTATTCTATCGAGTTCAAACGACAATTGGTTGTAGAATTTGAGCAATCAATGGACTCTTTAGAGAATTTTGCCTTAAAACACGGTTTAAAATCCGATTGGCAACTAGCAAATTGGATTATCCAGTATAATGAATCAAAACTGAAGGCTTATATGCCAAGAAAGCGGGATTCAATTATGCCAGAACGTAAGACTACTTTTGAAGAACGATTATTGATAATTGAAAAACTGATTAAACATGATATTAACTACAACTGGACAGTGAACAAATATCATGTTAGTTACCAACAAGTTTATGGTTGGTATCGAAAATACCGTAAAAGTGGTAATGACCCGCAATCACTTCGTGATCGGCGGGGTAAAGTCAAGCCGAAGGAAGCCTGGACAGAAGTTGATCGACTAAAAGCTGAAGATCGATTATTAAAGGCCCAACTTCTTCGTAAAGAAATGGAAGATGCCTACTCAAAAAAAGTAATGGAAATACGCAATCGGGAGGCGAACGATTCCTCAAACAACAAGCTATCAAAGAACTGAGTCAAGAACATGACTGGCCAATTAGTATCTTGTATCAGATCGCTGACATAACTAGAGATGCTTATTACAAGTGACTTCATAGAAAGCCAAGTAATTATAAAGTTGAATAATCAGAGCTGCTTGAAGCAATTCTAGAATTGGAGGAGAAGCATAAGTGGACACTGGGTTACTTAGCGATGACAACTCAACTAGCCTTCGAAAATAAACTAAGTTTCAAGGCGGGATTAAAGCGGGTAACTAATTGTATGAGAAATCATGGAATCAGGGCTAATATCCAGAAGAAGAAACATAATCGCGTTAAGCGTTATGAAGAATATATTAATGACAATTTACTCAATGAACAATTTGCTCGTCAGAGTAAAAACGAAGTTTGGGTAAGCGATACTACAGAGGTTCTGTACGGGATAGATCAAGTAAAGACGGCTCGCGTGCATGTGGTTTTGGACCTGTATAGACGTTACGCTTTGAGCTACAATATCTCACCCACAGAAACAGCAGTGTCAGCAATTGAAGTATTTAAGCGTGCCTTCAAAGTGGAACCAGATGCCCATCCGCTGATCCATACGGATCGCGGATCAGCATATTGTTCAATGGTCTTCAATGATTATTTAGCCGATCAAAACTGTATTCACAGCATGTCACATCCAGGTCATCCTTGGGAGAACTCACCAATGGAACGTTGGTGGAATGATTTTAAGCTCATTTGGTTAGCTAAACGGTCACGACCTAAAACATTGGTGGAATTGAAGCAATCGGTAAAAGAAGCTATTAAATATTTCAACACTCAACGAGCTTATGCGTCCAAAAACGACTTGACCGCGGAAAAATTCCGCGCTCAAGCCGCATAAACTATTTTTCTATTTGAACTGTATACTTGACAGGCACCAGTGCCACCGCCGATTTCCTACATTTTATAATCGTCCTTTACAACAGGGTACAGTACCACTTTTTAAATCAAACATTTCATAATTCAGATCGATGATCTCACGCGTTTCATCATCAGTCCATTGTTGACCTTTATCGGGTAACATCTCTAGCTTTGCACCAAGTTTAATAATTTCATTTGCATCATCATATTCTTGTTGATCATTTGCTAATTCAGTATAAATTAAATCATTCATGGTTTCACACTTCCTTTTGCTACTTAAACCATAACAAAATGACCCTGCCAAGTGTAAAGTAAAATATGTCAGCTAAAAATCGATACATTAAGTGAGTGTTATATGTAAAAGGCACTAATCCGTGTTATAATTATGTATAGAAAAACAGGCCCGCTAAAAAGACGGTGGCCTAGTTACATTAGATCAATAAAAGATCGTCCGTAAACTCGCCAAAGTTATATGAGGACGGTCTTTTTATTATAATCATGAGTAAAATGGTATTTCTGATAAATAACACCCAAGTTAATCCTGGGCGTTATTTTTTTACCGCCATACGCAATTCGGTGATGAACCAATGGTGAAATTACGCCAATCCCAGACAGCCTTAGCAATAAGATAGTCAGTTGAATTGGTACCCTTGTGTTTCTCTAGGTATTTAAGAAAATAATTAAAGGGTACAACAGTCTTGCTTTTACCGGCAACAACGAAATAATAATACTCTTCAAACACGTCACTCCAGACTGGAAAATACAACATTAAATGACGACGAGCTTGCCCATATTTATGATTAAAGTTAACCACATTTTGGAACATTTCTTCCTCACTTGGATCATAACGATAGACTTCCTTGTAGATACCCACTACAAGAGCATAGAAGTACTTCACCGCCTTAGTAGTATCCTTCTTTGTTTGGTTTGCTACCGCTAAAGCTTCTTTATCATAATCTACAGCCCTTTGTTTAACTTGATTATACTTGGCTGTATAGTCACTAACCCTTTTGGCAGCTTGACGGGAAACAGCAATCGGATCAATATTCTTCTTTTCAACATTAGTCATAAATATGACCTCCTTGAAACATTTAACTTTATACTAACAAAAACGACCACCAGGGAGGCCAAGTAAAAATTATTAGGAAAATAACTACCAATTAATCAGAATAAGTATTAAAAAAAAAGGCCGCTCTAATCAGTGCCCTTTTCCGTACTAATAAAATAAGGAACCTTTATATTTGAGAACATTTTGAGAACACTTACTTTGTCTTTCTTAAAGTTAAATAAAAAAGAAAATCCTCAAAACGCTATTATATCAACGTATTTGAGGTTCCTTAAACTTACATATAATTTAAATAAGGAGAGTACAGGATTATAATGTGTTGATATATCAACGTTTACGGCGCTTTTTTCCGCACTTTTTCCGCAAATTTTACAATTCTGCTAATTTGTCGATTATCAAAGTTTCATTTTTAGCCTTATATTCCTCAATCAAATAAGAATAAGCGTTTAAAGTAACTGTTATATTTGAATGTCCTAATCGTTTACTAATTGCGTATATATCAACACCCTTGCCAAGTAGATAGGCTACATGAACATGTCGCAAGGAATGAAAGTGGAAACCTTGCTTTTTAATACCACACTCTTTCATAATAGAGCGTAGACACTTGTTAAGAGCGGGACTTGTCGGAATTGTCCCTAATACATTTTGAAATACCATTGTTGTACGATTAGCCTTTAATTCAGCTAAGTAGTTGAGTAATTGACGATTAACTTTAATCACACGGTTACTTGATTCAGTCTTAGTTGTCTTAAAGGCTTTTTTCGTATCATCCCATGACTTATTGATTGAAATTGTAGCGTGAAGAAAATCTATATCTTTCCACGTGAGAGCCTGTATTTCACTCTTTCGCATCCCCGTATAAATTGCAGTAAGTATCATGTAACGACTAGTGTTGTAATGGTTAAGATTATCAACTAGTGCATCCGTAAGAGTATGTAACTCTTTTTCTGTTAGATATTCAATCTTACGCTTGCTCTTTTTGTTAAAGACTAGTTGAACGTTATGAGTGAAGTCTTTTGTCAAAATATCATCATCGATCGCATAACTAACCATTGCCCTAACAGCACCGTTTAACTTTGATACTGAACTAGCACCGTGATTCTTACCGTACCAGTTAATGAACTGCTGATAGTCTGAACGCCTTATCGTTGCAAGCTCTCTATTTTTGAAGTAACTCGCTATTGTCTTGCTGAACGTTTTATAACGGCTCTTTGATATATCTGATAATGAACTATCTTTCTTATAAATCGTGTACCATCGCTCGTAATAATCAGTGAAAGAAATGTGTTGTAGGTCTAAATTAACTTGCTCTAATTCCTTTTCTAGCTTACTAGCTTCAACCAACGCTTCACGCTTCAACTTAAAACAGCCAACTGATTTCTGGTGTCGCTTCCCGTCTTGGTCTCTGTATTCTGCTATTCCGTAATAGCCTTTTTTCGCTTTCTTTGTATAACTCATAAAATTACCTCTTTCTTTTCGCACAGCTTGCCAACGTGGAATTTGAGAGGTTGTTATTTTATGTATTGAGTTGTTCAAATGGCTAGTTGGTGCAACGGGAAGTACACAAGCATGGTACTAATTAGCACCGTAACAGTTACCTAGTAGTGGGCTTGTTAATGCACCTAAAAGTAGTGTTATTAGTGGTGTTAACAGTAGCAATAACAGTGGTGATATTAGTAGCGTTAAATTTTTGACGCTTTTAACATCCCCAGCAATCGGGGGATGTTTCTATATACTTCAGAAGTATTTAGAAGCTATATTCAGCTATCTATCTAGCTATATCAGCAATAAATCAGCAAAAAAGCAAAACGATTAAAGCTTGTTATATCAAGGATTGACAAACAATTAAAAAGAAAAACCAGCAGAAAAACCGTAGATTAAACCTATCTTTTTCATGTTTCCTCCTTGTAGTTTTTTATCATCAATCATGTTCGGACATAGGTTTGTTTTTTTCGTCATTATTAGATTTTATAAACTTCTTATGCGCTTCTTCAACGCGGTGCTCATCATATTTATCAAAATACATATTTTCTATTTCTTTAATGCAACTTTTAGCAACGGTATCCCCATTTTGCGCACTAAAAAACATTTCACTAACAATGCTAAGAATATAATTATATGTTCCTACAGGCTCAGGCAAATCGTTAAAACCATTAATATATTTTGAATTAGCTATTATATCCTCATATTTTGATTTTTCTTCTGGTTGCTTCGAAAAAAGAGCGTCAATAATTGATCTAGCATTCTCAAAGGCCCTTTTACTATAGTCATCGCTATAAAGTGCATCCTCAATTACTGAAACTTTTTCAATTATTTTCCAATCAGGATTACCGTTTTTGTCAAACATTAAAGGTCTTAACTTATTAAGCTCAGCTTCATCCTGCTTAGTATAATCACTTACCCCTTGTAGATATGGCACAGGAACATCAAAAAAACTAGCAAGTTTTAACCAAGTTTCAAGTTTTGGTTCCCGTTTCCCATTTTCGTATCGGCTAATCGTATTGTTACCAACACCAATAGCATCCGCTACCTGTTGTAAAGTCAGCCCTTTTTCTTTTCTTAGCTCCGCAATTCTATTGTGGGGCTTTTTACTTTCAAACATATACATCACCCACCTAAATTTTAGCACGTATTCTACCATTTTGGTATAAAATTGTTGACATTCCCAAAATGGGAGAATAATATTATTACCAAAATGGGAGAAAGGAAGTGAACAATATGACTGAATATTTTAGCTACCAAGAAGCAATGAATTACATGGGTTTCAAAACTCAAGACACTTTGCGGACTTACATCAAACAAGGCTTACCCACTATCCAAGTAGGCAAGTCAAAGCGGATCAGTAAGTCTGATATTGATAAATTCATGGCTGATCATCGTGTCGTAGTTAAGCAGGAAAAGTAGCGTTTTTAGCAAACTGAAGTAATTAACACAGAGCTGAAAAGCATTGATAGACTGCTATTAATCAAGAGAGAAAGGAGTTCTGAAATTTGTTTTTTGAGATTTAGGGAGCAAATAGTTTTAATCGCTCAATCGTTGATAGCATGGCATTAATCACTATTAAGGGGATGTTAAATCATGACACCAGATATTTTATTCAACGTGATTATTAAGAATCGAAGCGCAGTAGTTAACAGCCGAGACGTGGCGAAAGTATTCCACAAGCGACACAACCACTTGTTGCGAGATATTGACCGCTTAAGAACGGACTGGAAGAAATTAGTTTCAGTTACTGAATCCAAAAATGGACACAGTTCAACAATTACTGAACCCAAAAATGGGGGCAGTAAAAATAAAACACTGAACCCAAATTTGAGCCCAGTTGACTTAGAAACATTGAACAACGTTAGCAAATTGAAGTTTGATGATTGCTTTATTCCGTCAACCTACATCACAAAGGACGGGCGGACAGTTCGATCGTTTGATATGAACCGAGACGGCTTCACGTTGCTAACAATGGGCTTTAATGGGCGTGACGCTCTCGCCTTCAAATTGGCTTACATCAACCGCTTTAACTCAATGGAGCAGGAATTGACCAAGCGAACCACGTTATACGACCTTGAAAAGTATTTACGTAAACAGCTAACTGATACCATTCAGCGATACTACACAGGCGACAATTTAGGGCGTGAAATCATGCAATTAACCAATTTACTGTACATGGTGGCAACTGGTCACAATGCAACGAAATTAAAGCGTGATCAGGGCTTTAATAAAGACGTTTCAGCGTTTGCCGAAGTATTAACCAGTGAAGAACGTGAAACATATATCAGCGCAGAAAACCGCTTGATTGGTCTATATACAAGTGGCGTTAATGATTATCACGAACTTAAAGAGAGACTAGGGCAAAAACAACCAGCCTAATGATTGGAGATGATGACATGGAAAGCTTAAAAGTGCAGTTGCCAAACGACTTGCAGGAAGCAACCAAGAAAATGATCGCCGATTCACTGAATAGCGCATTAAAAGAGCTTGAAATAAAAAATAGCTTCCCACCTTACATGAATAAGACGGAAGCTAGAAAGTATTTACATATTTCATCAAAGACACTACTTGACTGGGAAACACAATATGACGACATCCCCATTATCGTTATTGACGGGATTCAGCGTTATAAGCGCACCGATCTAGATGAATGGATGCAACAACATAGATTAAACAAATAACACGGCTTGCCAACGTGGAATGAATGAGAGGGGCTTATTTTATGAAGCTACTAGCAACTATCGACAGACACATATTAGCTTATTGGAACACAGAACCAGAGGATCGCTTGTGGGCTTACCTTGCGAACTTGCCCGTTGTGGTTCTGGTATTCGATGCAGTCGCTCAAATTATCAAATAAAGGGGATGCACTAAATGGAGCATTTAGACAAGAACGAGCAAAAGATTTATGACTTACTACCAAAAGGAATTGACCGCCCACGACCACTAAAAGAACTAGTGAAGTTATCAGGGCTTAAAAATCGTGAAGTTCGGGGAATCATCTATCGTTTAATCGTATTACACCATGTTCCGATTGGTTCACAATACAAGCGCCCTAATGGCTATTACGTTATTACCAATAACGAGGAACGACAGCAAGCCCTAGCACCGCTTACCTCACAAATAGCAATGATGAGTAAACGGGCGCAAGTAATCGGCAATGTTGAACTGGAGAATGAAGAATAATGTTCAGACAAAATAAAAAAGCCGTCAAATGCTATCAATCGACCAAAACCGTTAGCATTTAACAGCCTAAACAATAAGCACAACGGGGCTTCCCGTTGCTTGCTTATTCTACCATGTAACTTTGAATTACGGGGAAATCATCCCCAATAACTGGAGGAATAAGACAATGAATAACGATAATTACAAATTTATTTTAGCAGACGACCACAAAGGAAATAAGGTGCTAGCCATTATTAAGGGCAAGCTATCTACTGAATTAGTAAGTCACGCTAAGACAATTACCGATACCCGTTTTAATGCAGTTGCTGATCAACTTAAAAAGATTATTGATTCAGCAAGCGTTATTGAAAAGGACAGTGAACAGTCATGCAATTAGTGACCCTTACCGCCCCAGACGGACACCGTGAACGTTGGGACATGAAAACTACTTACCTCGCCTTGTTGTCGTGGTATTCATATCTCAAAGACACGGACAACGCCAAAGAACCAACTAAGATCGCTAAGCAGATTGGCAAGTTCGTTGGGGATGATATTAAACAGGTGCATATGTACCTAGTTTATCTTGACGGCTTCAACGGTGATCTATATTCCAAACTGTCGCTATTAGCTCACAACAGCAATAAAAGCACCGTGCAACTGTATTTTGTGATGAAATCAATTAACAACACTGACTATTTACCGCACAGCAAGCAAAAGGAACGCCAACGACAGAAAACAATTGAACGTATTAATCAAATAACTAATAACGACCCAGAAACTCTAAAACGGCTCACAGAGCTAACTAAATTATTTGTTAACGGTCAATTACATTACAGCAAATTAAAGGGGATGAAATAGCATTGAACAAATTACAGAGCGCAATTCAATACGCCCAAAAAGGTTTCTATGTTTTACCAACACAAGGCAAGCAACCATTGATTAAGTTTGCTAACACCCCACCACTTACAGTTGAACAAGTTAAGTATTACTGGAGCAAGTACCCAGACGCTAACATCGCATTAAGAACAGTTGATTTTTTTGTGTTAGACATAGACACAAAAGAAGTACATGGAAAAGACGGTATGAAGTCTTACAAAACTCTAAAAAATACAGGTTTAATTGCCCCCACCCTAGCACAATTAACGGCAAGCGGTGGAAATCAATTGTTTTACAAAAAGCCTAAAAACATCCCCGTTAATCAAGTTATTGGATTGAAGCAAGGGATAGACATTAAAGCGCACATTAATAACTATGTTATCGTTCCACCCTCTACCACACCAAAAGGTAGTTACCAATGGCTCAACAAATTACCAATGAGAGAGCCAAAAACAGAGTTAGTTAAGTTTATTAACAAACATCATCCCCTCAACAATCCTAAGAACGACTGGAGCAAACACCATACGGGCAAAAAGTGGACGGGAATTGTGTTAGATAACTTAGTTAAGGGCGCACCAGAGGGACAAAGAAACGATTATATGACCCGTTTATGCGGTCAAATGATACACGCTGGAGCGGACGACAACACTGTTTGGCTACTGCTTCAATATGCTAACTCTTTCAATTCCCCACCATTGGAGAACAAAGAACTTGAAAAAATATTGTCTAGCATAATCAGAGAGGAGATCGGTAAATCTTGAAAAACAGAGCATTGGCAACAAATAACCCAGCGTCACAAGGTTTAAAAGCCTTATTCAGAGAACATAAGGAAGCAAAAGAAAAGCACAGTCAAGATCGAACCATTAAAAGTAACCATGATTTACTTAATCTCTTAAAAGAAACAGGTAAAAAATGGCGAGAGGAACACAAAGAAGTTAAAAAGAAAAACGGGCAAGAAGTAGAAATTGTACATCATGTTCCAGCCCGTTCAATTGCTTACATGTTAGAAAAGCATTTGAAAACTGCAGTTATTGGAGATAGTGCAAAAGACGTGGAAAATGCCCCTCTATCTTTCTATGATTTAGACACTGGACTTTATACCAACAGCGATCGATTGCTTGATAGTTTCATCTTAGCTGTTGACGACACCACTAACTCACGTGATAGAAAAGACATTCGAGAATGGTTACGGATTGAAGCTCCCACCAAGTCTATTAATAAGAACATCAACCTTGTTCCCGTTGGTAATGGCATATTCGATAAGGAAAATAAAAAGTTGCTACCATTCAATCCGAAATACGTTTTTACCAGTAAAGTTTCCACAAAATACGTAGACAATGACATCCCCGAACCCACCTTTAATGGCTGGACATTCAGCAAGTGGATTGAAGAATTATCAAATGGTGACGAGGATAAAACCACACTCTTATGGCAAATGATAGCTAGTGTTATTCAGAACAGACGGACTAGCAACGTTTTATTTTGTTTAATCGATAACGGCGAGGGGCGCACTGGTAAAAGTACATTTGAAGCCTTATTAATGAACCTAGTCGGTAAGAACAACTACACCGCCTTAAAATTAGAGGAATTCGACCATTCTTTTTTGTTAGCACAAGCCTATGGAGCTAGTTTAATCATTGGAGATGATAACGATCCAAAAGGATATATCGACAACGGTAGCACCTTAAAAAGTATTGTCACTAATGAATTGGTATTAATCAATCCAAAAGGACAACGCCCTTTTTCTGCTAAGTTCTACTGTACGATTGTTCAATCTATGAACGGCTTCCCACGATTCAAAGACACATCAGGCGGTCTATATAGACGGTTTAGGTTAATTCAGTTTATCCATCAATACCCAGATACCCCAGACGGACGAAAAGTCAAAGATGAATACGTTAAAGACCAGCGCTTGTTGCAATGGATACTAAAAAAAGCTTTGCAAGCTAATATTGATACCATTATCAACACACAAGAAAGCCAAGAAGCAGTCAATGATTTACAACTGGAGAATGACATCGTTTTATCTTTCGTTAATGAAGTTGTTCCTAACTTAGAAAGTAAACGGGTTCCAATTGCTTTATTATTTGCCCTATTTCGTAAATATGTTGACGACAATAACAGCAAAAATAGCATGACCAGAGCAACTTTTACCAGACGAGTTAAACCATTAATGGAACGTAACGGCTGGAATTACAAAAATGCTAGACCAGCGGAGTTTTTAAGCGATAGTGATATTAACCAACTTAAAAGCACACCGTATTATGATTACAACAATTTTAGAAAGAACGACCATAAAAACCAACGCTGTTTTATTAAAGAATAATGTTACAGTTACGCTTTTAGTTACATTTATTTTTAAAAAGTGTAACTAATAGAAGCATTGGTATGTCAGCATCTATCCTACTTTGTTACGTTGTTCCACTTATATTTAGTAAATTAAGATATAGGAGTAAAAATAGGCTATAAATACATCTATGTAAGAACGAACAAAAAAATAAGCGTAACACGTAACAAAATTGCTCAATCACTAGAGCGACAAGGGATTAGACGTGTTACGCCTAGTGTAACAAGGTGTAACTAACAGAAAATTAGATTTAAGAGAGCCTATAAAGAGATTTTCCTACAAAAAATGTTGTTTGTTGATATTGGCTCATAAACTCAGTATTACCAACGAATTACGGCACCAACAAGTAGCACCAACAGGATATTTTAAACTGTTGGTTGTTGGCATAGGCAGATTGGACACCCCTATAAAAGGGATAACCAGGTACCATGTTCAGATTTTGCACCCTTAAAAAAGTAATGGCAGATTAGACAGCCTATAAAAGGGCGGTTAGGGCGCACTATAAAAATAATGCTGACATTTCTAACACCCTAAAAGGACTTAACCGTGCATTATCCTATTTTGACTTTTCGATTGTGACTATTTGTCCTAATCGGTTATAACAAGTAAAACCGTCTAATAACAGCATCCCCTAATTACTGATATATCAACAATAACGAGGGAATGTTTTTATTTATTTGTCGGAAAAGGAACAGAATTGTAGTTAATTTTTTTAGTATTTTGTTTCTTAACCAGTGCTAAGATTCAGAACATACGTTTATTTTAAAAAATTGCCCTGTTTTAAAACGAGTAATAGGTAATTAATATAATTAATCATTTAAGAGTTAGAACGGCTTAGACGGCTTTAAAACAAAAATTAGAGCATATAGAAAAATGGAGTTGATTTAAATGTTTCTTGCATCGTGTCTGTTAATTGTTGCTATCGCTTGTAGTTTAGCTAGTCTTATCGCTGATATTGCAGTTATATGGCTATTCACTCACTACATGAAAGACCAGTACAAAGGGGATGATTCTAAATGAGTTGGTATCGTGGTAGATATGTTACAAGTAGACGCACCCTAGCCCAGTGGATGACTGACAGCAAGAAAGATTACTATTTCAGAGTGAGAAACAAGGACAAAGCAGAACCAACAGTCGTTAGTTTCGTGTTCTCTGACAACATCAAAAAGGATCGGCGCTTATATGTTGCTAGTCGGGTTATTTATAATCATTACTTAGATTATTGCTATCAGCAGGACTTAACACCGCTTAACAACCGTCAATTTAAAACCAACATGGAGTTGTTAGGGTTCGTATATCAAAAGCACCACCGCTTTTATGTTGGCTATTACGGTAACAAGGTAACAACCGCATACAAAAATATTGGAATTGTTAAACGGTAAATGTTCCATGTAGTGTCCAATTCATCAAACCGACCTAAGCGTTGATATAACAGCAATCTTAATTAGAAATCATTGCCCAAAATTGGACATTATCGGGGATGTTTGTAGTTAAAAAAATGCTAACAAATGTTGGTGTTTTTTATAATTCGTAGTTAGGTTGGAGCTGATAACATGATTCTATTCTTTGATTCCACCTATTGGACGTATGAACTAACCGCAGTTATTGCAGTGATTATCATTGTTTTACTGGTTATTAAGTACAGACACTAGAATCTCACAAAACACTACTTTTTTAATTAATTCGTAGTTGATTATGATTGCTTATGACTTGTTAGCTGTAGCCATTGATTTAATCATGTTTTACGTCAAAACTAAAAGCAAAAACGAGCAATGATCGCCCCTCTTTTGCTATTAAAATAGGACATACTAAAAAGCCCCCGTTTCTATTTAACGGGGGCTAGTTTGTTAATATTGCAGGAACGCGCATCGACTTTTACACACGATAAATTCCAACAATTAATTTTAATAATGGCAATAAAAAAAAGCCCGTTGTCTTTATCATCGACAACGAGCGGAGTATTTTAATTAGCAGTATTATAACAAAAAAGCACGCCAATTGACGCACCCTCTGCTGTAGTGGTTAAAAATATTATAACAAAAAAGCACCCCTAATAAAAGTGCCCGGTTTGGTATAAAAATAAAGCAAACTAATTATATTGGAGCGAGTTAACAGTGTCAATCATCCCCACTATTGACGACAAGACAGCCGTTAAAATTGCTAAGACTTACCTCAAGCAGAACCACGACTACTCACTAATTGCCAAGCGCCTAACCTTTAAGAATGCTAATTACATTACAGCAAAAGATGAAACTACCCACTCAATGGCTTTATATGAGCTTAAAGAACGGGAGAATATCATCAACAAGGTTAAGCAACACGACTTAACCAGTGGATTGATTATTGAGTATCGCTTTATCAATTCATATTCAGTTAGCCACACGCTGGAGCAATTGCAACAGCAAGGGATGAAAATATCAGAGCGTACACTTCAAAAGAAACAACATGAAGCGTTGTTATTGGTGTATTCACTGATACCAGATAAAGACACTAAGCTAATCAAATAAAAAAGACACCCGAATAGGAGCGCCCTTGAGATATTAATAAAAGCAAATCAGAATGATTATATCATCCCCCGCCCCTCTATTCATCTCAAAAAGAGCGCACACATTGCCGTCACCTTGCACGTAAACCCTAGTTTTAAAAATTTTTAGGTAGGGGGGCTGGATATGCTAATCACTGATACAGTCGTATTCTGTCTTACCGTTGCCCTTTTATTTGTGCCTGTTTTACGGTGCAATCAGTGGGGATGATTATGTATTTTTCCGACAATTCAGACCCCTAAAAGAGAAATAGCCGTATTTTTCCGCAGATGTTTCCGCAGGCAAAATAAAAAGACCACCAAAACGGTAGTCTATCACGTTGGCAAGAAGATTTATTTTTTCCGCAATTTTTCCGCACATGTGGCAAAAAATAGCATTTATAGGCTTTTCCGTAAAAAATAAAATGCCTTTATATCAACGTTTACACGCTATTTAAATCTATTTAAAATAGCAAAAAAGGAGAGTACAGGATTTGAACCTGCGCGCCCGCTCTACACGGGTTCGCCGGATTTCGAGTCCGGTGCATTACCACTCTGCCAACTCTCCATAATTGGTTGTTCAAAATAACTCCGAACAACCAAATTGTATCAAAATTGTGTCCCACAGTAAAGGTAATTATTGGTTTGCAATGTCGTAAGTTGTCTTACCATTCTTTGCTGTATACATAGCTTGACTATCATCGCCTGGATTCATGATACTGATTGAGTAATCAGTCCCAATTGCCTTGTCGATGTCCTTTGAGTTCTTCTTGAAGGAATCGGTCAACTTACTCCAACCCATCTGCTCTGCCTGGCTTGGATCCTGGGCCAACTGCTTAAGCGCATTGACAGTATTATCATCGGTTGGTGTTACCTTGTAGGTCTTAGTCTTACTATCAAAAGAAACATCCCCAAACTTAGCATATCCCTTTTGTAATTGCCGCAAGATTACCATTTCCTTATTTTCTTGAGAAGCTGAACCATTTCCAGAGCCGATATTTGCTTTGTTAGAAAAGGCTGCGCTCCCGCTAGTAGTCGTTACTTGAGAAGAGCGGGCTTCAGAAGAGTGCTGCTTATTATGGTTAAATGCTGGCAAATTAATTACCCCATAGATAACCGCAGCTAAACTAAGGACAACGATGATCGTTCCACCTTTCCACTCACGGTATTGTTGCCATGAATTAGCAAGGTAAAAGCCACCCAAGATTAACATTAAGCCACCAAAAACAATCAAGAAAATCATTAATAATTACCCCTATTTTTTGACACTAGAATTCCATTAAGGCCTTCATATCATAGTCCTTGATCTTTTCTCGACCATGAAGATCCTTTAATTCAATTAAGAAGGCACATCCAACAACAATTCCACCCATTTCTTCCACCATCTTAATGGTTGCGGAAATAGTACCACCAGTAGCCAAAAGGTCATCTACGACCAAAACACGTTGGCCTGGTTTAATTGAATCGGCTTCCATTTGAAGAGTTGCTTGACCGTATTCCAGATCATAACTTGCACTAACGGCCTTCCGTGGTAGTTTGCCCTTCTTTCGGGCTGGAGCAAACCCAACCTGCAACTCGCGGGCAATTGGGCAACCAACAATAAAGCCCCGTGCCTCAGGACCAACAACCATATCAACTTGCTTATCCTTTGCATAGTCACAAAGTTCATCAGTTGCCTGCTTAAAAGCTGCTCCATTAGCCATTAACGGTAAAATATCCCGAAAAGTTACTCCCTTTTCCGGAAAATCTGGAACACTCGCAACGTACTTGTAGAGGTCTAAAGTCATAAGAAAAAATTGTCTCCTTTAATGTATGTTTAGACAGTTTAATACCCACTTTGTCAGGAACTTACTATCGCTAAATAATAATACTTGTTCAGCTTTATACTGGGCGATGCGCCGCTGATATGGGCTTGTTTCTTTAATGTCAGTTTTATCCACATCACTGACTGGTTTTAAAATACCATCTTTTATTGTAACAAATCCAGCCGCAGAAAACACTCTTAACATAAAAATTAATCGTTCTGCATTAATCCTTAACCGTGTACTTAATTGGTTCAACTGGCGGTTTAAATCAATCTGCGGTACCTGAACCACGAGCCGATATAATCGGGCAAATTCGTCCCGAACTGGCATCCCGTTTAGGTAGACGCTGTGCGGTTGGAATAGAAATAAGCGGATCAATGATGGAGCATGCTGATCATTACTAAATAATTTTTCAAACTCTTTCAAACTTGGCGGACAGTCCACCAACGTTACCTGTTGCCCAGAGAAATCGGTCTCCAGTGCTTCTTCTGGTGATAATGCCTGTCCATTAGGAAGGTGGGGCTGGATATTATCTCGCAACTTTTTATCAAACGCGATGTAATAGCCTTGTTCATTAAAAAGTTGGGGATTCAGTTTATTGGTTCGTTGATCAAGGATTACCGGACCATCAACGCAAATATCCGTAAGCATTAATTGGACCGTCCGCTTCCCTCGCCACTCATTAATTGAAAGCTTAACTGCCAGATTAACTTGGCTTGCAACTGCCGATTTTAGGATTGGCGCTAATTGTCCCTTTCCAAAGGCAATCACCGTAACTTTCGTCTGGCCATCACTTACCGTAAATTTTAGGTGTGAATTATCCTTCCCCATGGTCACAATATCATCAATCTGGTCAGGAGCTAATTCAAAAATTGGTTGTTCATTTCCCGGTCCAAATGGCGAAAGAGCTACCAATTGTTCATACAACTGCATATTAATCTTTGCTGGATTAATCGAGCTAGCAATCTCTAATGGCTGTTTTTCCCGACCATCAAATCCCTGCTTCTGTGCTTCTTCAACTAGCACATTCCGCAGAGCTTCAAGATTACTAACATCAAAGCTCAAACCGCACGCAGCCGGGTGACCACCAAATGACGTCATCAACTCCCGGTGACTATCCAATGCCGCAAATAGGTTAAAGCTATCAACACTTCGACCGGAACCCTTAGCAATTGATTGATCATCATTCGAACTAGCAACAATTACCGGCTTCCCGATTTGATCCATCAAGCGACTAGCAACAATCCCTAGCACTCCTTGATGCCAGTCATGACCGACTATCAAGAATACTGGTTGAGCTTGGTCTAATTGGCTTAACTGCTGCTGAGCCTCAGCCATAATTTCATTTACTAATTCCTGGCGCTTATTATTCGCTTGATCAACCATCTTGGCTAATTTTCCCGCCTGGTCTTCATCAAGAGTGGTTAAGAGCTTAACGCCATCGTTAGCATCCGCAATCCGGCCTAATGCATTTAGCCGAGGAGCAATCACAAAGCCAATATCCTGGTCGGTCAAATATTGCTCACTGACCCCGGCTTCCTTGATCAAGGCATATAGTCCCGGTCGCATCCCCTGACGAAGCTCTTGGATCCCAGCCATAATCAATGGCCGATTTTCATCAGTCACACTAACCACGTCGGCGATTTCACCAATGGCAACTAGGTCAAGAAAGTCTTCAGGGAATTCATCCATCAGCGCCCAAGCAACCTTAAATGCTACCCCAACTCCAGATAGATCAGCAAATGGGTAATCACTACCTGGGTAACGAGGGTGCACAATTGCATAAGCATCGGGTAATTCTTCTGGCATTTCGTGGTGATCTGTTACAATCACATCAATTCCCTGCTTCATTACTGGGTCAATCACCGCTTTACCACTGACACCATTATCAACAGTGATAATCAACTTGGTCCCCTGCTCGACAATTCGTTGGTATGCATCCGCATTGGGACCATATCCATCACGAAAGCGGTTAGGAACATAATAATTAACATTTGCTCCGGCATCCCGGAGGACCTCATACATCAAAGCGGTACTGGTGATGCCATCCGCATCGTAGTCACCATAAACAGTAATCTGTTCTTCATTTTCCATTGCTTCCCGAATCCGTTTAACCGCCTTATCCATATCATGGAGCTGGTGTGGATCATGGATCATCTCCATTGACGGCTGAAGATAACTATGAGCCGTATCTAAACTAGTAATCCCCCGCTCAACTAATAAGCGGGCAATCACAGGACTTATCGAGAGTTCTTGACTCAGTTGGCTAACTACCTGCTTATCCGGTGCCTTTATCCGTTGCCAATCATACTGTGCTTTTACCATTCAAACCACCATTCATTTTTAAAATCAAGAAAGAAGCTGGGAAAAACAAACCATTTTTCCTAGCCTCCCATTGCCACGAGAGTCAATTATAGTTCTCGCTTATTTTGTTGAAAATCAAAGAACTTTTTAATCGCCCAGTCACCAAGTCCTGGAATGATACTGTAGATCCAACTGAGACAACCCATGTAACCCGGCAGGTTAATTTCGCGTGTCTTATAACCGACATTATTCCAAATTTGTTCAGCAAGTTCAGTTGGTGAAACAAACATCCACCTTGGCAAGTGTGCGCGGTATTTTCCTTGAACATCAGCCTTTTCAAAGAATGGTGTATCAATTGGACCAGGATTAACGGTTAAGACCTGGACTCCATAATCAGCTACTTCCATCCGTAAAACATTATCAAATTGGTTTACACCTGCTTTGGTTGCAGAATATGCAGCACTGTTAGGGGTTGGAATTTTTCCAGCAATTGAACCCAGATTAATAATTGCTCCATAACCTTGATCCATCATTTGCCGGGCAACACAACGACTAATGTACATGAGGGCAAGGAGGTTCACATCAGTCATTCTTTTAAGAGTGGTAAATGATTCGCCGGTTGCTGGTGCAAAATCACCTAATCCCGCAGAATTAACAAGGGCATCAATCCCACCAACCTCATGTTGGATTTGGGATAATACCGCATCAATCTGGTCTGGATCAGTAACGTCTAATTCATAAGAAAATGCTGGACGACCAGACAAAATCAAGCATTGGTTAGCAACCTTTTCTAGATGCTTCTTGTTACGTGCGACCACAATAACAATCGCACCCCGACGAGCAGCTTCAAGAGCCAATGCTTTACCAATCCCACTATCGCCACCAGTGATCAATACAACCTTATTTTTTAAGAATCGCAGTTGTTTGAACCTCTTTTTCATCTTAAAGGCCTCCTTGCCAATTACCTATTTTTTAAATGGTATATCAATAACATCAAAATCATTTACTACCCTGGTATCCCGAACAACGTCACGTACCTGGTATGCCAACTGGTAAGCAGCCTTCCCGGTATAACGTGCTGAAATATGAGTTAGCAATAGTTTCTTTGCGCCTGCTTGCTTAGCAACTTCTGCCGCTTGAAGACTAGTTGAGTGGTAGTAGTTATGAGCCATCTTAGCCTCGTTCTTAGCAAACGTTGCTTCATGAACAAGGATATCTGCCTGATGGGCAAGCACGACTGCATTTGGTGTCTGCCGAGTATCACCGAGGATGGCAACAATCCGTCCTGGTTGTGGCTTGCCAATGTAGTCTTTTCCGTCAACCACTCTACCATCATCAAGCTTTACTGTTTCACCAGCTTTCAACTGACCATAAACTGGTCCAGAAGGAATATGGGCTTGACGTAATTTTTCAACCTGTAATTCACCAGGGTGGTCTGCTTCTTCGATCCGGTAACCATAACAAGCGATCTTATGGTCAAGTGACATGGTAGTCACTTTAAATCCCCGTTCATTAAATAACTCCTGGTTATGATCAATTTCCACAAATCTTAGCGGGTAACTTAACCGTGATTCACTTACCTGAAGGGACGTTGTAACAAAGCGCTTAATCCCAACGGGTCCGTAAATTGTGAGTGGCTCATTTCCACCTTGGAAGGACCGTGAGCTTAAAAAACCTGGTAGTCCAAAGATGTGATCCCCATGAAGGTGGGTAATAAAGATCTTTGTAACCTTTCGTGGCCGAATGGTTGTATGGAGAATTTGGTGTTGGGTTGCTTCTCCAGCATCAAATAACCAAATCTCATTTAGTTCTTCCAAAAGTTTTAAGGCAACACTAGTAACATTTCGCTGTTTACTCGGTGAGCCGGCTCCAGTTCCTAAAAATTCAAGCTGCATGCTCTTTCCTCAATTCCTTCTGATTTTTATTTATTATTGTACAAATTCAAAAACAAACTTATCAATTCGAACGGTATCGCCATCCTTGATCCCCTTAGCCCGTAATGCTTCATCAACACCCATATGACGGAGTTGACGGGCAAACCGTAATTGACTTTCTTCGTGGGTCAAGTCGGTCATCTTAAACAACCGCAGAAGCTTTTCCCCACCAAGGACCCACGTACCGTCTTCATCACGACTAATCGTAAAGTCGGCTTGATCCTTCTCTGGTGCTTCAGCCTTGTAGACCGCTTCAAGTTGTTCGTCATGACTCTCACTATCAAACGCTGGCGTCTTATCTAACAAGTCAGCTGTTAATTGCATTAACTGTTGAACCCCTTGGTGAGTAACCGCAGAGATTGGGAAAATCTCAGGTTGCTTTTCAAGAGTATCATCAGCAGCAAGATCCTTCTTAAAGGCAGCCAAATTCTTCTCGGCATTCGGCAGATCCATCTTCGTCGCAACAACAATTTGTGGACGCTTTAATAGTTCAGGATCATAGTTAGCTAATTCATGGTTAATCTTCTTAAACCGTTCAATTGCTTGCTTAGGATCATCACTGCTCATGTCAACCAAGTGAAGGAGAACCCGGGTCCGTTCAATATGCCGGAGGAACTTTAATCCAAGACCAACACCCTTAGATGCCCCTTCAATCAATCCTGGCATATCAGCCATTGCAAAGTCACGGCCGTCAGGTAACAGCACCATCCCCAAATTAGGGACCAATGTCGTAAATTCATACGCCGCAATCTTCGGCTTAGCACCCGTAACAACAGATAACAGGGTAGACTTCCCAACAGATGGGAATCCAACCAGTCCAACGTCTGCTAACATCTTTAATTCAAGTTCAAGGTAACGATCTTGTCCAGGTTCACCATTTTCCGCAATTTCTGGTGCCGGATTCTTCGCACTTGCAAAGTGAATGTTACCACGACCACCACGGCCACCCTTAGCCACAACTAAGGTCTGACCGTTTTCAACGAGATCACCAATGATTTTACCAGTGTCCAGATCGCGAACCGTCGTCCCTTGAGGAACACTGATTACGGTATCTTCAGCACTTGGGCCAGTCATCTGCTTGCTCATCCCGTTTCCACCATTCTTTGCCTTAAAAATTCGGTGGTAGCGGAAGTCCATCAGGGTTCGTAATCCCTCATCGACTTTTAAAACAATATTGCCTCCATGGCCACCATCACCACCGGATGGTCCACCATTAGGTACGTATTTTTCACGCCGGAAGGAAACCATTCCGTTTCCACCCTTTCCAGCGTGAGCTTCAATTTTAATTTGATCAACAAAAGTGTTCATAAGTTGATTTCTCCGTTCCTATGTTCTAAATACAAGTATATTGGAAAAAATTACCAGCGTCAAAATCAATCGTGACTACTGCCCTTGGCCACGTCCGCATTTCCTTGAAGTGAAACTTTAATTAGTTGCGCAGTCTTCATGTTAATTCCTAATGAATGGATCTCTTCTACTGATGCCGCAGCAATTTTAGGAATTGAACCGTAATTCTGCAGTAACTTTGTCCGTGTTCGTGGTCCAACACCCTTAATTGCATCGAGCCGTGAAGCCATCGAATGTCGAGCATGAACGCGCCGGTGGAAGGTAATTGCAAAGCGGTGAACCTCATCCTGAATCCGCTGAACTAGGTAAAATCCCTGGCTTCGTGGATCAAGGTTAATATGTTCATCGTGCTCACCAAAAAGAAGATCAGCCGTCTTGTGCTTATCATTCTTAACCATTCCAACTACCGGAATATCGAGACCTAGTTCATTTTCCAAGACGTCCTTAACGGCATTCATTTGAATTTCGCCACCATCCATAAAAATCATATCCGGCATTGGCTTATTTTCCTTCAACAGACGCGAATAGCGACGACGAATTACCTCGCGAGTACTTGCGGCTTCGTCCGCGTGATTAATCACACTTTTCAGTTTATACTTCCGGTAAAGTTTCTTTGCTGGTTCACCATCGACAAAAACAACCATTGCACTAACCGGATCCGCCCCTTGAATGTGCGAATGATCAAATGCTTCAATCTTGTGACCCTCTGGTAAGCCAAGTGCATCCGTAATCTCTTTCATTGCCCCGGTTGTTTTTCGGGTATCCAATTCAAGAAGGCGGAACTTTTCATCAAGAGACAGTTGAGCATTTTCACGAGCCATTTCCATTAGATCACGCTTTTCACCGCGTTCTGGTGTTCTTACTGGCACCCCTAAGATTTCACTAATTTCCTTATTTGGCAATCCCTTGGGGAGTAAAATTTCCTTGGGCAAGACATTATTCCGCCGGTTATAAAACTGAAGAATAAAACTGGTCATTTCTTCTACGTCCGTATCAACTACCGGGAATAACCTTTTTTCTCGTTTCATGAGTCGGGCCTGGCGGATAAAGAAGACTTGAATTGAAAGCCAGCCCTTATCCATATAGAAATTAAAGAGATCGCGAGGCGTTTGATCGTTAGAAATAATCTTCTGTTTTTCAACAGTTACCTTAATGTAATGGAGTTGGTCGCGAATTTCAGCTGCCCGTTCAAACTCTAAATTTGCAGCAGCATCATTCATTCGTTTTGTTAACTGCCGCTTTACATTTGCAGTATTTCCATTCAAGAAGGATTTGATCCGTTTAATCTGCTCATCATATTTTTCTTTTGGAACCGTCTTAAAGCAGGCACCCAAACACTGCCCCATATGGTAATACAAACATGGACGGTTTTGAAAACCATTGCACCGCCGTAATGGGTAAACCTTTTGGATAAAATGCAAGGTCTCTTCAGACGCATACACATTTGGGTATGGTCCAAAGTAGTAGGCACCATCCTTTTTTACTTGGCCAGTAATCATTGTTCGCGGATCACGTTCATTTGTGATCTTAATATACGGATAGCCGGTTCCTCGCTTTAACTTGATATTAAAATAAGGCTGGTGCTTTTGGATTAGCGTGATTTCAAGCAAAAATGATTCCTTATTTGTTGAAGTAACAATCGTTTCAAAATCTGCCACCTCAGAAACCATCTTGGCAACTTTTCCCGTATGTGAACTCTTAAAGTAAGAGCGAACTCGATTTTTTAAGTTTTTGGCTTTGCCGACATAGATAATCTGATCATTGATGTTTTTCATTAAATAACAACCAGGTTTATCTGGTAATAATGCCAGTTTATGTTCAAGATGTTCACTTGCCATAAAGATTCCTCCACTTAAATTGCTAGGTATTAATTATACGTTAAATTACGGAGGCAACGCAAAGGATCTGTCCACATAATTGTACTTTCCTGCCTTTTTATGCTAGAGTATGAAAAAACTAGAGGAAGTGTTAATAATGGGACTTGTTACTCGCCGAAGTATGCAGCTAGATAAACTTTTTGATCAGTTTGCGGTTGATCCCAAAAAGACGAAGAAGCAACCAAAAGATTCCGCAAAGTATAAAGATAAAGCTGACAAAAAGGACGATAAGAAGGATTAAATTAAATATTATTAATAATTAGAGGCCAGAAAACAAATTGTTTTCCGGCCTCTTTCTTTGTTAATCCTGCTTTTTAAACCCTTGCGGATAACGCTTATTTAATTCTTCAATATTTGTCGTTGCCACTTCATCAAATGGAATGTCAGCCCATTCTGCGACCTGTGAAAGGTACCAGAGGACATCGCCCATTTCATGAATTAGTTGCTGACGATCAAGTTTCCGTCCACGGAAAGTATAGTTCTTTACTAGATCAACGACCTGGCCAGATTCACCAGCTAGTCCCAAAGCACAATTAGTTAATACTTGTTCATTACCGTAGAGCGTTCGCTTTGCCGCATTTTGATATTGATTAAAATCCATTTAGCATTATTCCTCCCCAATTCGCTGTTCGATCCAATCCCAAACTTGATCTTTACCCTGCTTTTTTACCGCAGAGAAAAGAACCAACGACGTTTCAGGCGCCAGATCTAGTGTTTTAATAACATCATTTTTCACCCTATTTCGAGCATTTGGTTTAACCTTATCAATCTTCGTCCCAACGATTAGGGTCGGAATATTATAATAGGCAAGCCATTGATACATTGAAACATCATCAGCTGTAGGCTTATGGCGACCATCAACTAACTGAATTACTCCCCGCAATTGCTGCCGCGTTGTCAAATATTCTTCAATCATCTTTCCGAAACGTTCCCGTTCTTTTTTAGAAACCTTGGCATAACCATAGCCAGGAACATCCACAAAGTATAGTTGATCTTCAACGTTATAAAAGTTCAAAGTTTGAGTTTTACCCGGTTGACTGGACGTATGAGCAAAGTTACGGCGATTAATAAGGACGTTTGTTAGTGACGATTTACCAACGTTAGAACGGCCCACAAGCGCAATTTCTGGGTAATCAGTTGCGGGATACTGTTTCGGTTCAACGGCACTAATTGTTAAATCAACATTATTGACTTGCACTAGCTTGCACTCACCTTTCTCTAAATTATGAAGCTTCCTTTTCACCCTTCATAATATAACGTGGTTCTGTGTGTTGAGTTACGCAACGTTTATCGATAATTACCTTTTCAACATCTTTACGACTTGGTAAATCAAACATGACATCACGCATTACATCTTCAATAATTGAACGAAGACCACGGGCACCAGTATTACGCTTGATTGCTAATTGAGCCATTGCCCGTAAAGCACCATCAGTAAAGCTTAATTCACTTCCATCCAAACGAATTAACTCCCGATACTGCTTAACAAGTGCGTTCTTTGGTTCAGTTAAGATCCGAACAAGGTCATCTTCATCAAGCTTTTGCAATGCCGTCATTACTGGGAGCCGTCCAATAAATTCGGGAATTAAACCAAACTTTAGCAGATCCTCAGGGATAACATGTTGCAAAATGTTCTTTTCGGTAACATTGGCTGCTTCGTCTGAGTTAGTACCAAATCCGATTGTCTTATCCCCAAGGCGTTCTTTGACGATTGTTTCAATCCCATCAAAGGCCCCACCAACAATAAAGAGAATATTCTTCGTGTCGACCTGGATAAATTCTTGTTGTGGGTGCTTCCGTCCCCCTTGAGGCGGAACATTAGCAATTGTCCCTTCAAGAATCTTTAAAAGGGCCTGTTGAACCCCTTCACCGGAAACATCACGGGTAATTGAAACATTCTCGCTCTTCTTGGCGATCTTATCAATTTCATCAATATAAATGATGCCTTTTTCAGCAGCTTCAACATCAAAGTTTGCAGCTTGAAGGAGCTTCAAAATGATGTTTTCAACATCTTCACCAACGTACCCCGCTTCAGTAAGAGTGGTAGCATCCGCAATTGCAAAGGGAACATTCAAAATCCGCGCTAATGATTGAGCCAAGTAAGTCTTCCCCGAACCAGTAGGCCCGATCACTGCAATGTTACTCTTTTGTAATTCAGTATCATTATTATCACCAGTTGTCATTGCATTAACCCGCTTATAGTGGTTATAAACCGCAACTGATAATGTTTTTTTAGCGTCAGATTGACCAATTACGTAATCATCCAACTTACTCATAATTTCTTCAGGAGTTGGCACCTTGAATGTACTATTTTTCCGGTCCTCTTCAAGTTCCTGATCAATAATTTCTTGGCACAGAGCAACACATTCATTACAAATGTATACCCCAGGCCCTGCAACAATTTTCTTAACTTCATCCTGTGACTTTCCACAAAATGAACAGTGGACTGAATCCATACCACTAGTATCTTCAAACATGGATTGTAGCCTCCTATTAAATCTACTGGTCCTATAATAACAGACTTATATGATTAATTCGAATTATTAGTTTATAAAAATAATCAAAGTTAGAAGAAGGGACTGTAATGGAGTACTCCACTACGGTCCCTTTTCTAAAAGTATTTAGCTGATAAGAAGTGATTACTTATCTTCCTTCTTGTCGTCAGCCTTTTCAACTTGCTTTGCAGAATCAGCTACCAAGTCAACGGCCTTACGAATCTTAATATCATGTGTAAGCATGTCTTCAGATAAGGCATTCTTAACTTGGTCTTCCTTCATGCCGTATTGCTTAGCAAGATCACTGATTTCGTTCTTGATTTCGTCATCAGTAGCAGTTAACTTAGCATCGTCAACGATTGCTTCAAGAACAAGGTTAGTCTTAACACGTTGTTCAGCATCAGCAGCAAATTGCTTCTTCAAATCATCTTCCTTAGTACCAGTGATTTGGAAGTACATTTGTGGGCTGATACCCTGTTGCTGCATACCAGCTAAGTATTGTTGCATTTGACGGTTGGTGTCTTCATCCAACATTGATTGTGGAATGTCTTGGATTTCAGCATTTTCAACCGCTGCGTTAATAGCTGCGTCTTCAATAGCAGCCTTAGCTTGGTTATCCTTGTTTTCTTGTAATTGCTTCTTAGTCTTGTCCTTTAATTCGGCAAGAGTATCAACGTCTTCGTCAACGTCCTTAGCAAAGTCATCGTCAAGTTCTGGCAATTGCTTTTCCTTGATTTCGTGAACCTTTACCTTGAAAATAGCATCCTTACCAGCTAATTCCTTAGCGTGGTAGTCTTCTGGGAAGGTTACCTTAACATCAACATCATCATCGGTGTTGTGACCGATTAATTGATCTTCGAAACCAGGAATAAATGAGCCTGAACCTAATTCAAGGGAGTAGTTGTCAGCAGATCCGCCGTCAAACTTCTTACCATCAACGCTACCTTCGTAGTCGATAACAACAGTGTCACCCTTTTCAGCTGGCTTGCCTTCCTTCAATACAAGTTCAGCTTGTTGTTGACGCTTCTTTTCAAGTTCAGCGTCAACATCAGCATCACTAACAGTGGTATCTTGCTTTGGAACTTCCATACCCTTGTAGTCGCCAAGCTTTACTTCAGGCTTAACGTCAACAGTAGCAGTCAATACCCAAGTTTGATCCTTTTCCATGCTCTTAATGTTAATTTGTGGTTGAGCAACTGGTTCAATCCCAGCTTCCTTAACTGCATCACTGTAAGCTTGTGGCAATACCTTGTTCAAAGCATCTTGGTAAAGAGATTCTTCACCGTACATTTGGTCAAAGATTTGACGAGGTACACGACCCTTACGGAAACCTGGAACAGTAATCTTCTTCTTGGTTTCTACGAAGGCTTCGTCAAGTCCCTTCTTAATAGTGTCGACATCAATTTCAAATGTCAAAGTACCTTTGCTGGCGTCGCTATCGCGTTCCCATTTTGCTGACATTTTATTTCCTCCAATATACATCAGATTGACCAAACACTAATCAGGCTGGTCTTTACATACTCTACTAGTTTACCGTACGTAAGTAGTAATTGCAACTAATCAAAGAATTCGATCAGATTAAAATTTAAAAAAGAAAAAAGGCCCGGAAAACCGAACCTTTTTCTCACTGAAACTAATAATTAAATTAGTCTAAGATGTCGGATACAACACCGGCACCAACAGTGTGTCCACCTTCACGAATAGTGAACTTAAGACCCTTTTCAAGGGCAACTGGCTTTTGTAATTCAACAGTAAATGTAACGTTATCACCAGGCATAACCATTTCTACACCATCTGGCAATTCAATAGTACCAGTAACATCAGTTGTGTGGAAGTAGAATTGTGGACGGTAGTTTGAGAAGAATGGAGTGTGACGACCCCCTTCTTCCTTGGTCATAACATAAACTTCACCCTTGAACTTCTTGTGAGTTTGGATGGAACCTGGTTCAGCAAGAACTTGACCACGTTCGATTTGGTCGTGTGAAATACCACGAAGCAATACACCAACGTTGTCCCCGGCTTCACCAAGATCAAGAGTCTTGTGGAACATTTCCAAACCAGTAACAGTTGACTTAAGAACGTCTTCAGTCAAACCAACGATTTCAACTTCGTCACCGATCTTAACAGTACCACGGTCGATACGACCAGAAGCAACAGTACCACGACCAGTGATAGTAAATACGTCTTCGACAGGCATCATGAATGGCTTGTCAGTAGGACGCTTTGGAGTTGGGATGTAGTCATCGATAACATCCATCAAGTGAAGGATAACCTTTTCTTGTTCTGGGTCACCTTCAAGTGCCTTAAGAGCGGAACCACGAATAACTGGAACATCGTCACCAGGGAAATCGTATTCGCTAAGTAAGTCACGAACTTCCATTTCAACCAAGTCAACCAATTCATCATCGTCAACCAAGTCAGTCTTGTTCAAGAATACAACGATGTATTGAACACCAACCTGACGGGCAAGAAGAATGTGTTCACGAGTTTGTGGCATAGGACCATCAGTTGCAGCAACAACAAGGATAGCACCATCCATTTGTGCGGCACCGGTGATCATGTTCTTAACGTAGTCCGCGTGCCCTGGAGCGTCGATGTGAGCATAGTGACGCTTTTCAGTTTCGTATTCAACGTGGGCAGTGTTAATAGTGATACCACGTTCCTTTTCTTCTGGAGCTGCATCGATATCAGCGTAGTCTTCAGCCTTAGCCAAGCCCTTTTCTGATAATACCTTAGTGATAGCAGCAGTTAAAGTAGTCTTCCCATGGTCAACGTGGCCAATAGTACCAATGTTTACATGGGGCTTTGTACGTTCATAATGTTCTTTTTCAGCCATTAATGAAAACCTCCTGTGAATTTACAAGTATAATGCCAGTCATTTCAGAAAAATAACTGACACACCCTTATGGATATTGTACTACTTCTTTTCGCCAATGAAAAGATTAATCAAATGGCTCTCAAGAAGAATTCTATAACATAATATCAACTATCCGTCGATTTGTAAATAATTTAAATCATGTTTTTATTGTAATTTATCAATGAATTGGTTTAATTTCTCTTGCCAATGAATAATATGCTTGTTTTTACTAGAATATTCACCGGTTGTCGCTCGTTTTAACATTACGTTGACCCATTCCTTAGGATCAGTAATCACTTCATCGATCAACGGATTCAAAAGAATTGCCTGAAGATCTAACTGGATTAATAAAGCCCGTAAAATCTGCGGATCGGTTTGCTCTAGCTGATCTTTTAATATTTTTTGACACTCAGCTATCAGTGGATTTTGATAGACCATTGATAATTTAGCTGGAACAATTTGGTGTTCTTTTTCATCAATACAGAGCATTGCGATTTTTTCCTGACATTTAATTTGTTGCAGAATATTTAAAATATCCGCCTTAACAAATTGATGGGTAAACGGATCGCGAAGTAAAAACTTAGCACCAACCATAAAATCAGCCATTGGAAGTTGATCCGCTGCTAATAATCGTTTTCGTTGTTCTACCAGTGGATAGTCGCCAAGATGGTAAAAAGCACGTAACTGGTTTTGAACTGTCGTTTTAAACTCTTGACGATACTTTGCTTCAGCATCTTGAACTAATGGGAGCAACTTGTTAGCAACTTCCTCAAGCTGGCGTAAAATCATCGCCCGAGTGGAAATAAAATGTTGGGCCTTCAGACAAACTTGCACAAGAAAATCTAAATTATTTGCAAACACCTGTGGAGATTGAACAGCGACCTGGTATGCGAGCTTAAACTGATTTGAATTGTAAAGTGCCTTGGTTGCCCATATTATTATTTCTTTATCATCTACCTGGTTACGCAGATCAAGAAAAATTGCTGCAGCATCTCGCCACTTATTTTCTGCTGATAATTTTTTTGCTTTTTCAAATTGTTTCATTTGTTCAGAATTCATACTGTTTCCTCACCTTTAAATTAAGAAATCAGGGAATCCAGCCACTGCTGCCCAACTCCCTGATTTCAAGTTTTACCTATTCATTATTTTTATTTGCTTGGTGCTTTCGTCCACGGCCCCGGCCACGACTTGAACGTCTCTTAGCCTTTTTCTTGTTCTCTTGTTGGTTGGAACTATTCTCTTCGGCTTTTTGAGTTCCATTCTTCTTTCGTGAGTGTTGGTTAACTTCCATAATCACTGGAAGAATTACTGGGTGACGTTTAGTTTGGTCAAATAAGAACCGGTTTAACTTTTCACGCACATCTTGTTTTAAGTGTCCCCAATCAAACTCTTTTTGGTCAAGGTTTTCTTGAACAACCTTTTCAACTAAATCAGCACTTTGCTTCATCAATTGACGGTTTGTTTTAACGAAAACAAAGCCACGGGACGTAATTTGCGGACGGGCAACGATTTTCTTATTCTTCCGGTCAATAGTTGCCACCACAACAAATATTCCATCTTCTGACAAGACTCGACGATCCCGCAAAACGATGTTACCGATATCGCCAATCCCAGTACCATCAATCATGGTATTGGCAACATCAATATGTTCACCAACATGGAACTTACTGTTCTTGTAGGTTAAAACATCTCCCTTATTAACAATAAAGATGTTTTCTGCCGGAATTCCAACTTCTTCAGCTAATTCAGCATGCCGATCTAATAGACGGTATTCACCTTGAATTGGAATAAAGAACTTTGGCTTCATAAAGTTAAGCATCAGCTGTTCATCATTTTGATTAGCGTGACCAGACGGGTTAAGGTCATCTGAGATAAACTTAACTTCTGCCCCAGTACGATAAATCATGTCCTTAGTCTTTTGTACTTCTGTTTCCTGTGCATATGAAGGAGTAGTTGTAACAAAGACTAAATCACTATCTGACAGGTGAAGCTTAGGGTTATCACCATTAGCAATCTGTTGAAGTGACTTGATTGGCTCACCCATTTTCCCAGTTTCTAAAATGACAACCTGGTTTGGTTCAAGTTCATCAGCCTTTTCCATGCTAATTAACAGATCCTTAGGTAACTTTAACTTACCTAGTTGCATTGCAGTATCGATAATCTGCTCGATATCTTCCCCTGAAAGTACTAATTTACGACCAACCTTAACTGCGGCATCAATAATCTGTTGTACACGCATAATGTTAGAAGCAACACTTGCAACAATAATGCGACCCTTTTGATATTTGAAAGTCTCAAGAATATATTCGCCGATATCCTTTTCTCGTGCTGAAGCACCAGTAATTCCAGCACCAGCTGAATCACTTAATAGTGCTAATACTCCTTGAGAACCAATTTCAGCTAGCCGTGCCAGGTCAGTTTGGTATCCCGTACTAGCAGTTTGGTCAAACTTAAAGTCGCCAGTATAAACAATGTTACCTTCAGGTGTCTCTAAGACAATCCCCAAAGTTTCTGGGATTGTATGAGTTGTAGAGAAGAAAGAAACGGTAACATCATTAAAGTCAATTGCTGTTGATTCGTCTACCACATGGAAGTCGTTAAACTTTTTAACTTTCTTGTGATTCTTTACCGCTAACTTAGCTAAAGCAATTGTCATTTCACTACCAAAGACCGGAACATTAAAGTCCATTAAGAAGTATGGCAATGCACCAATCGCATCAGCATGGCCGTGGGTAAGGAAAACACCCACAATATCGTCTTTCCGCTTCTTGAGGTATTCCCAGTCAGGAATAACTACATCAATCCCCATTAATTCGTTTTCGGGATATTTTAGACCAGCATCAAGAATGAAAATCCGATTTTCAACCTCAACCGCATACATATTTTTTCCATTTTCGCGTACTCCACCAAATGGAATCATTTTTATACTACTCATTTAGCGAGCTCCTTTGTTTAGTTTTACCCTTATTAGGCATTTTATCGTACAAAATCACTATATAATATCTTACCACAGAATCAGCAAAAATTGGAATAAGAGTAACTGGAGCAAAATTTTAAAAAGAAAAAAGCCAGGGAATTAACCCTAGCCTTTCTTGATGAATTACCGACGAAGACCTAACTTTTGGATAAGTTCACGGTAAGCGTTCAAATCAGTCCGACGTAAGTAAGCCAAAAGGTTACGACGGTGACCAATCTTCTTCATCAAACCACGTTGTGAGTGGTAATCATGCTTGTGTGTACGCAAGTGGTCGTTTAATTCGTTGATATCAGCAGTTAAAACAGCAACTTGTACTTGGGTAGAACCAGTGTCACCTTCGTGAGTTGCGAATTCCTTGATAATTTGATCCTTACGTTCTTTAGAAATAGCCATGCTATTTTCCCACCTTTCAATTATTAATGCGCCAAGTTCTAAGTATTACGTCGGTGAGGATCGCAAAACTGAGAAGAGGCATAGTTTAAGTAAACCTTTAATAATATAACTAATTTCCCACCAAGATGCAAGTCAATTGTTCGAAATTCCTCTTTACTATTGCATTGAGCACCAGTCTTTTGTATAATGACAAATGTTGAAAATTCTGGTCAACTGAATATTGGGTAACGGAGGTGAAACTCATGCCAATTATTAAATCAGCAATTGAACGTGTTCGTACTAGCGAAAAGGCTGAAGCACGTAACGCATCCCAATTAAGCAAAATGCGTACTGCTATCAAGAAGTTTGACAAGGCAAAGCTTGCTGGCGCAGACAACCTTGATGATCTTTACAAGGCTGCTATCTCAGCAATTGACCGTGCCCACTCAAAGGGTCTTATCAAGGCTAACAAGGCTGCTCGTGACAAGTCACGTCTTTCAGCACGTTACGCTAAGTAATTAGTAAAATGAGAAGCGGGATTTACATCCTGCTTCTCATTTTTTATACTCAAAAACTCCTGAGCTTTCAAAAGCACCAGGAGTTTTTTGATCTTAATTAAACCATGCCAATCTTCTGCTGTTGGCCATATTGGAGCATAAACAATTGAAACAGTAATCTAGGATCCCGTTGGGTTGTCTTTAATGCTTTTTCAATGTTGACTAATCCTAAGTAAGCATTCTCTAAGGCAAGCAAGCTAAATTGACGAACAGTTTGCAGTCCTAACTTTACCCTGTAAGGATGAACCCTTAATTTTTGTGCTAAGCTCCCCTGACTTAGGCCACGAGAACTTAGTACTTTAATTTGTAACAATAACCGGAACTGACTAATCAAGACCGCATTAATTCTCAACGGCGGTTGTTGACCAGCAATTAGCTGATCATATAAATCAATTGACTTGGTTTGATCATGCCGAAGAACTGCATTAACTAAATCAAATACGTTCTCATCGAGAGATTGTGGCACTAGGTCCTGAACCGCTTGCTTAGTGATATGGCGGTCTTGATATGTTAATAATTTCAGCTTACTTAAATTAGCATTCATTAATTCATAATCAGCGTTAGTTCGCTGGACAAGTTCATCAATTGCTTCGTTATCAATCGTATACTTATCATCAGCTAAACTATTTTGAATCTGTCGTCGGGCATGAGCCTCATCTAAGGGAGCGGTATCAATCATTACCGCTGCTTTTTTTAATTCTTTAACAATCTTTTTACGACCATCTAGTTTTTCATATGGCGCTAGGAAAACTAAGATAGTTGAAGGTTCGGGATGCTGTAAATAATTACTTAAGGATTCCAGTTCATGATCAATTTTTGCGTGCCCCTTATCTCCGGTAAAGAAATATGGCTTATTAACCAGGACCAACCGTCGTTCACCAAAAAACGGGGTAGCCATTGCATCATCAAGTGCTACGGCAAGCGGTGTAGTTTCCATATCATAACTACCAACATTCATCACACGTTCTTCTTTAGGAATTAAATTAATAAACATCTCCCGTACTTGTTGTAAAAGCACTTGCTGTGTTCCTAATGCAAGATAAACCATCGCAGGTGTCTTACTCGTTATTTGTTGTTTAAGCGTGGTAACATCCACCTGTACTCATCTCCCTTTAACTTTGTCTGCCAATGACTATTAATCTTAAAATAACGATACCGAATCATTCCGTATTGCTGAGTTGAAATCGCCTTAATATTATTTTCGCGTAAAGTGTTCAACGTCTCCTGGTTAGGGTGACCATAACGATTTTGACGACCAGCAGAAATAATCCCTATCTTTGGTGCTATTCGTTTTATAAATTGGGGATCACTTGACGTTTTACTACCATGATGACCTAATTTTAAAATATCTACTTGTAGGTTAGGATAATTACGAATTATTTCTTGTTCACCATGACGATCAAGATCCCCCATAAACATAAACTTTAACTGGCCAAAAGTTCCCACTAAAACCATCGAATCTTCATTCTTTCCTTCTCCTTTATTAAAGGGGTGAAGAACATGGAGCTTTGACTTTGGAATCATGTCACCATTTTTTACAGGAATTATCTGGGAAACCTGCAAGCAGTCCGGGGAAAACAGTTTAAGCAAAGCTCGTTGACGCTCCATTCCACTTGGTACCACAACTTTTTGGACTTTAAAATTCCGCAAGATCGTTGTCAGGTACCCAATATGGTCTACATCATGGTGACTAAGGTAAATTGTATCAATCTTACTAATCCCACAGCTTTTCAAGTAATTAACACTCGTTCTCGTCGCATAATCACTTCGAGATCGAGCAATTGGCCTACCGAACTGTAGTTTTCCGCCTGTATCAATCATCTCTACTCGATTACTAACTGGATAACGAATAATTGCACTATCTCCCTGACCAATATCTACAAAGGTAATTTCACCAGATAGTGGGATATGAATACCCATAAACACAATCAGATACAAACCACTAAGGATTAATAGTGACTTCCCACGATAATGATCAAGTAAAAAGAGTGTCGCAATAAATAGTAGCCAGGTAGCGGTAATTGTTGGCTTACCAAAACTAATCATCCCCGGACAGCAGCTAAGCTCACCCAATAAACATTCAAATCCTCTCAAGACACTATTAATTAATAACGGAAAAATAGGCACACAGTTAAATAAAAGTGCACTAATAATTACTGCTGGAAAAATAAAATTTGAGAAGACAGGGATAATTAGGAAACTACAAACAAACGTTAAGAGGTGCACTTCATAAACAAATGTCAGAATGGACGGTAAACTAATTAAATTTAGCAATAACGACTGACGAAAACCACGGATATTATCCGGAATAACTTGCAAGGCGAATGACAGTAAATAACTTAACTGTCCACCAAGAGTTAGCAGAAGCCACGGATCCACTATTAACCCACCAAGAAGACTGGTTGCCCAACCATCAAGTGAGCTTAGGTGCGTCACCCGTTGAATCAGTCCCATTTCAGCCATAATGACCGCCCGAACCAAGCTAACGGAACCACCACCAATAATTAAGTAAAAGGGTAGTGCAACAATTAGGATCCATTCAATATCCTCACGATTAAAATGTAACCGGATTAGAGCTTTCCTTAAGCAATCGGTTAGTAATACTACATGCATTCCTGAAATACAGAACAAATGTAACAGTCCCAACCGTTTAACATTTTGCATTAACTCCGCAGTTTGTGTATTTTTCATCCCCAGAATTAATTGCTGACAATAGCCAGCAAGCGGGTGTGGAAAAGATTCAAAATAATGATATAAACGAGCACGTAAAATATGACATTTTTGAAGGATATTCGGTTGCTGCTCAATTTTAATTTGGAGTTGTTTACACCTTACCTGGTTATAGATACGGAACTGACGATAATAACGTTGTGAATCAAACTGGTTAAAATTCGTCGCTGGTTCAATCGGCTGCTCATTACCAGAAATTATCCATTTCATCATGTTCGGGTTCTGACAAATCTTTTGGGCTTCTCGATCACTCCGCGGAAAGTAAACTAAACTTACCCTCTCACCAGTTTGGCAATCCGTTGCCTGAGCATTAATTAGGTTTGTGTTGAATGTTACTTGATCGGGCAAGACCGTATATACCTTACCGGTTACCTCCTTTTGCTGAGTCACGGTCGTCACGGTATCCTTATGTAATTCACAAAAACACAGGAGAGACATTAGTGCTATAACCAAACAAGTCACAATCACTACTAGCCGTTCATTCAAGCTAATAATTCGATATAAGCATAAACAAAGAAGGAGCAACAACCAATAATAATGGTTAAGGATAGTCACAGTTACTAATCCAGCAGTAATTGCTGGAAAAATAATCCGGTTATAAATCGTTACTTTTGCTCTGGATGAATATATTGATCCAGAGCAACCTGTTCAAGGATATTATCGTCTAATTTAATTTGATTAAGGCGGATATTCTTTAACTTAATTAGTTGCTTAGCATACTCGTCATTATGGTAATTACGAATGTAGTTAATCTCTCTTATTCCCGCTTGTAAGAGACTCTTCGTGCATTGCAGACAAGGAAAATCAGTAACATACAGGCTTGCACCATCAGTAGAAATCCCAAATTTAGCGCACTGCAAGATCGCATTCATTTCAGCATGAATTGTTCGTACACAATGACCATTACGCAAGCAGCAACCATCATCAATGCAGTGAGTATCACCAGAAACGGAACCATTATATCCACCAGCAATTATTCGTTTGTCCCGAACTAAAACCGCACCAACAGATAAGCGATTACAGGTGCTCCTTGATGCCAGTAAAGCTGCCTGGATCATAAAATACTGATCCCAATCAATCCTCTTCTTCATTCTATCCACACTTTCCAAATACTTTTGATGACTAGTATAACAAAATTAAAATCAAACTAAAAATTAGACTGCCAACATTGGCTTTAATTTAGCAACAGTTTTTTCACCAAAGCCATTAATATTTTTCAAATCATCAACAGAATTAAAATTACCGTGTTCCTGCCGATATTGGAGGATCAGGTCTGCTTTTTTGTCACCGATTCCCGTAATTTTACAGAGTTGTTCTTTCGTTGCGGTGTTAAGGTTGGTAATTTCTTGGGTAGCACTATCCCCACCATTATTTACTGGTGCGGCAGTAGCCATTCCCCCTGCTAAGGTTGGTGGAACCTGTTCCCCCTTTCTCGGAATGTAAATAACCTGAGCATCCACCAGCTGTTTAGCCAAGTTTACTTGGTTCATATCTGCATCCGGTGTTTCACGACCTGCTGCGGCTAAAGCTTCGTTCACTCGTGATCCACCCGGCAAACGATAGACTCCCGGATGAGTAACAGCTCCCTTAATATCGACGCAAACAGCCTTTCTTCCTCTTACCGGCGATCCTTTTTGAGTTGATGAAGATTTTTTATTGGTAGTTGTAAAGGGATCATCAATCTTATTTGGTTGAGGTTGGTAATACTTTCCGCCAACAATAACAATGCCCACCAGGATAACTACTGCAATAATGATTTGCTTTCGATAATTAAGCCAGATTTCCTCTAAGCGTTCCATAATAACCTCCTACTAATAAAGAACGCAAAAAAGGAGCTTTTGCACTTTATAAATTAAAAAAGCAGGAAAGAACTTATTCAAAAGTTCTCTTCTGCTTTTCTTATTTATGGATGTGTCTCTAAATACTTAACTGCATCAGTAAACGATGATACTGGAACAACTTTCATTCCTGGTGCGGCTTTATTAGCTGTCTTCTTTGCCATTTGGTAATTAGTCATATGCTGCTCTTCATATTTAAGAAGCAACTTTGATGGTTTAACATACGGGGCAAAGAAAATTTTTGCACCAGCTTTGTGAGCAGCAATAACTTTCTTATCAATCCCACCAATTTCGCCAACAGAGCCATCTGGGTTGATCGTTCCTGTCCCGGCAATCTTTCGACCGTGACGTAGATCCTGCCCCGTTAATTGTTGGTATATTTGCAAAGTAAACATCAAACCACCAGAAGGTCCACCGAGCTGCCCGGGATTTACCTTAACTGGAATCTTAGTATGAACTTTGACATTATCAGTTAAAACAATCCCGATTCCCGCCCGAGAACTAGCAATCTTTACTAAGGGTTTAGTAACAGTGTGCTGGTGCCCATCATGAAGATAGGTAACCGTCAACGGAGTACCAATTTTTCGTTTAGCAATGTACTTCTGGAACCCTTGAGCAGTATCGAAGTGGTGACCATTCACCTTTGTAATCGTGTCACCAACCTTAATATCATTCTTGAATTTCGAATTTTTTTCAACTTCAAGAACATAAATTCCCAAGTAACGTTTGCTTACTTCTTGGTGAGCGGCCTTATAGGCATTTGCGATCGCTTCATTAATCGCACTTTGCATATAAAAATCTTGAACCTTATTAAAAGTAGCGTTATTTTGACCGCCAGTAACATCCTGCTTATTTTCAATCGTGGTATAGGGTGTTACCTTAGCCCAAAGGTAGGTTATTGGACGCGCTTGCTGAAGGTAAACAGAGGTAATCATAAAGCTCCCTTTCTGCTTATCAGGATGCCCTTTCACCTTAACGTAAGAACGTAAACTATCAGCAGTTCCCGGGCTCTCAATATACTTATTAAGGGGCCAAAATAAGAACCAACCAATAAATAAAACGGCAAATAGTGTAACCAGTATTCGCCGCATAATTAATTTATCTTGTTTTTTCATTATGCTCCTTAACCTGTTTTAATTTTTCTTCCTTAATTCGTTGCTTTAGTGCTTCGTTAATATTCTTTGGAAGGTAAGCAGAAATATCACCACCAGAAGATGTCACTTCCTTTAAGATACTACTAGAAAGGTGTTGATATTCAGGCTTTGCAAGGAAGAAGACCGTTTCGCACTGATCATCCAAGAAATTGTTCATTGCGGCAATATCTCGTTCATATTGAAAATCAGTGGTATTTCTCAAGCCACGCATTAAGTAATCGGCACCAATCTTATTCATCAAGTCGACCGTCAACCCATCAGTTGTAATCACCGAAACATTATCTAAACCTGAAACGGCCTCCTTAATTTGCTCAACCCGTTCCTCTACGGTAAATAATGGCTTCTTATTCTGATTTGTCATTACGGCAACGGCCAATTGATCAAACAGGGCACTTCCCCGCTTAATTAAATCTAAATGACCTAATGTTAATGGATCAAATGTCCCAGGAAATACTGCAACTTTCATCTTATTTACCCTCTTTCAAATCGATAAAAATTTAAAACTGTAATACCATAACTTTGTTTTTTAATAAATTTAAACGAATTAATATCATTTGGCAAATCTGCTTCTTGATTAGTTTCAGCAACTATTAACGCATTATCATTCAAAAGGTCAAGTTCGACCATTCGACTCATGTCCTTAACAATTTGCTGCTTAGCATAAGGGGGATCAAGGTAAATCAAGTCAAACTTTTTCCCTTGCTTTTGAAGAACCGTGAGCGCCCTTCGTGAATCCATTTTTAAAACGGTAAACTTTTCTGGGTGCTTGGTCACCTCAATGTTACTCTTAATAGTCTTAATTGCTGGATAAGCGCGATCAACCAAAACCGCATGTTCGATCCCTCGCGAGACTCCTTCGATACTTAGTCCTCCACTACCACCATATAGGTCAAGACTAATTCCACCCTTAAAGTAAGGACCAATAATATTGAACAATGCCTCTTTCACTTTATCAGTTGTTGGTCGGGTTGCCATTCCAGGAACAGCACTTAGTCGACGACCACCGAAATCACCAGCAACAATTCTCATTTCTAATCATCCTCATCATGTTGTTTATATAGTCCAGTTTGTTCTAAATCGGTCAATGTTGGATCAAGATCAGGCCGTGCAGAATCAATCACCCGCTTTACCGAACGAAGGTGTTGAACCTTTTTCTTCACCTCATCATAAGAATCCTGGTTAACATACAAAACCGCATAGTGAAAATGTTTTGATGTATACCTTAATTGACCATAGTGATGGAGGGTTCGTATTACTCGATATCCATTGTAGTAAACGATCAAGGCTCGTCGCTTAGTTAAATTAAACACTCACTTTCCCTCCTTGATGGACATTTTTCCGCAATGCTCGACGTTTATTTTGACGAATGCTAATATTCATGATTAATCCAACAGTAAATGACAGGATCAACATACTTGAACCACCATAACTAATAAAAGGAAATGTCACACCAGTAATTGGTAATAAACCGAGGACCCCACCAATATTAAAAAATGTTTCAATTAAAATAAACGTTGCTGAACCATAACATAATAGCATTTCATACATGGAATTACTACGAACGCCCACCTGGATCATTCGACAAATAATTACCATTAACAATATCAAAATTACGCTGACACCAACTAAGCCTAGTTCCTCACTTGTAATCGACATAATGAAGTCAGTGTTTGGCTCAGGAAGATACCCCATTTTCTGGACACTATTACCTAAACCAGAACCAAAAATTCCACCATTACTAATAGCGTAATAAGAATTAACCAATTGGCTTCCTGAACCAGAAGCATTCCCAAATGGATTTAAAAAGGCAACAAAACGTGCCATCCGGTACCCGTGAATCAAACCATTTTCAACCGCTTTTTCGATCAATAAGTAACCCATAATCGGAATAAACAGTAAAACACTAATACCAAAGCTCCACCGAAAATCACAGGCTAAGAAGAGAACCGCAACGATCATAATATTAATTGCCATCCCACCAATATCTGGTTGAAGAGCAATCAGAAGTAAGCACAGGGCTACCACAAGCCACGGTCCACCACCTGAACTAATAAAGTGAGCATCTCGTGAGCGTACTCGTGCCATCCGATCCGATAGGTACAAAATAAAATAAACCTTACAAATTTCAACCGGCTGAATATTAATAACTCCAAGATTAATCCAGCCTTTTGCACCATTCACAGCATGACTCAACACGAGAACAAATAAAAGCATCCCCACCATAATAAATGTCGAATCACGTAAAAAGCGTGGCGTTCGATAATGCTCTAAAGAATAATTAGCACCAAAAACCAAACAACAAATTCCCATTATGACATAGATTATTTGTTTAATCAGGTACGCAGTTGGTGATCCGCCGTTCTGCATTTCGATTGCCGCACTGGAAGAATATACCATCACAATGCCGATCATACAAAGAACTAAGTAGGGCACCATTAAATAATAATCCCAGTAATGAAAGTTTTTCCAAACCTGGGAAAAATGAATTTTACGAATATGCTTAACTTTCACTATTGCACCCACCTAATTGAAAAAAATTCTCTTTTATTATACACCAAAAATAAAAATAGTCCTGAAGCTGGTGCAAGAAGTCATCTTCAGGACTATTTTTAAAATAATATTATTAACTTACTTCCGTGAGGCAGCACGACGGCGCTTAGCATCCTTTTCACGGGCGTTAGTATTCAAAATCTTCTTCCGTAAACGAATATTTTCAGGTGTTACTTCACAGTATTCATCTTCGTTTAAGAATTCAAGGGATTCTTCAAGGGAGAAGTGGGTAGGGGTTTTAATGTGGGCCATTTCATCAGAACCAGCCGCACGAACGTTAGTTAGGTTCTTACCCTTAGTAATGTTAACCGTAATATCATTTTCACGGCTGTTTTCCCCAACGATCATTCCTTCATATACTTCTGTACCTGGATCAATCAATAATTGACCACGACTTTCAATTCCCATCATGGCGTAAGTTGTAGCCTTACCAGCATTCATTGAAACAAGAGTACCCTTTTGACGACCAGGGTTCCAGTTCTTAATAACTGGAGCATACTTTTCAAAGGTATGACTCATAATTCCGTAACCACGAGTCATTGTCATGAATTCAGTTGAATAACCAATCAACCCACGTGATGGTGCTAAGAAGATTAACCGGGTTTGACCATTGTCACCTGGTTCCATGTTCTTCATTTCACCCTTCCGCTTGGAAAGACTATCAATAACTGCACCTGTGTATTCATCAGGAGTATCAATTTGAACTTCTTCGTATGGTTCGCACATTACACCATCAATTTCACGATAGATAACTTCTGGACGTGAAACTGATAATTCGTATCCTTCACGCCGTAATGTTTCAATTAAAATTGAAAGGTGTAATTCACCACGACCAGAAACAGTCCAGGCACCTGGATCATCAGTATCTTCAACCTTTAATGATACATCAGTTTGTGTTTCACGCTTCAAACGATCTTCAAGTTGACGGGCAGTAACAAACTTACCTTCACGACCAGCAAATGGAGAATCGTTAGTCCGGAAAGTCATCCGTAATGTAGGTGGATCAATTCGCAATGGTGTAATTGCTTCTGGATGTTGAGGATCAGCAACAGTTTCCCCAACGTTGATATCTTCCATTCCTGAAACAGCAATCAAGTCACCGGCTTCGGCTTCCTTAATTTCCAACCGCTTTAGACCGAAGAAACCAAAAAGCTTAGTAACCCGGAAGTTCTTCTTGGAGCCATCAAGCTTCAATAAGGTAACGTTATCACCGACCTTGATCTTACCACGGAAGACACGACCAATACCAATCCGACCAACAAAGTCGTTATAATCCAAGATTGCCACTTGGAATTGAAGTGGTTCATCAGAATTATCAACTGGTGCTGGAATAGTCTTAACAATAGTATCAAACAATGGCTTCATGGTATGTTCTTGAGTAGAAATATCAGAGTCATAGCTTGAAGTACCGTTCATAGCTGAAGTGTAAACAACAGGGAAGTCAAGTTGATCTTCATCAGCACCTAATTCAATGAAGAGGTCAAGAACTTCATCGACAACTTCTTCAGGACGTGCACCCTTACGGTCAACCTTGTTAATAACTACGATTGGTGTTAAGTGTTGTTCAAGAGCCTTCTTCAAAACAAACCGTGTTTGTGGCATTGTTCCTTCAAAAGCATCAACAACAAGAAGGACACCATCAACCATCTTCATAACCCGTTCAACTTCTCCACCGAAGTCAGCGTGTCCTGGTGTATCAAGAATGTTGATTTGGTACTTACCGTACTTAACAGCAGTGTTCTTAGATAAGATAGTAATACCACGTTCACGTTCAATAGCGTTAGTATCCATTGCCCGATCTTCAATTGAGAAGTGTTCTGGCAAAGTATCTGATTGTTTCAACATTTCGTTAACCAAAGTAGTCTTACCGTGGTCAACGTGGGCAATAATCGCAATGTTCCGAATGTCGTCACGAGATTTCAAGATTCGATCTTCCTTTCATCTTAACTCTACTCTAACAAGTTCAGTATACACTGTCCCGCGAGTGATTTCATAAAAAAACTGCGACAAATTAGTCACAGCTTCGACAACTATTTAGTAATTTGCCAAACATCCTGACAAACTTTTTTCGTTGCTACTAATACAGTGTTTGATGATAGCACATTAATTGGTTGGTCGTCAATTGTTTTCACAATCAAACCAAGTTCTTCTGCAATTACCCTTCCGGCAGCAATGTCCCACGGCTTTAGCCTTGATGTATAACCACCAAGCTGGCCTTTTAGGACATGAATGATTTCTATTCCTGCACTTCCATACATCCTTAATCCAGCGGCTCTCTTTGCAATTTCTTGATGGTGAAAATTATTTTTCATTAACTGCCAACCATTAATTGCAATGAGACTCTCATTGAGATGCGCATCGACCGGCTTTACCAGCTGTTTATCATCCGCATATGCTCCATGGTCTCGCCAAGCATGATATAAGTGCTTATTCATTACGTCCATAATGTAGCCCAGTGTTGGTTGCCCATCACAATATAGAGCTAACATGATTGCAAAATGATCCCGTTGTTTAACAAAATTCAATGTCCCATCGATCGGATCAATAATCCAAATATTGCCACTCAAATCTTGATCAAGTTGGTGGTGAAAGCTCTCTTCTTCACCAACAATACGTGCTGATGGATCAATTTCCATAAGTTGCCTTCTCATCAATCGTTCATTCTGCCGATCAACATTAGTCACTAAATCATTAGCAGAAGATTTGGTATCAACTACTAGTGGCGTATTCATTAGTTCAATCGTCTGGTCTCTGACTGCCCACAGAAGTTTCTGTGCTTTACGGTCAAATTCTTTTAACTCTTTATTATTTGGCATCCGCATTTACTCGTATCTTCCCGGCCTGTTTTTCCTTTGTCATTTGCATAACTTTATACAGCGAATAACCCGATACATCCTCAAAACGCTTCCTCAGTTGCTTTTCATATGCTTTTGAATTTGCAACCTGCTTAAACTTTTTATATTGATCGAGTACTGCCTGACGATTAACGCCAACTTCGTATGCATCCTCAACGACACGAAACATCCCCACTACTGCACTAATTTCTTCGTTTGTCCAGTCCGGATCAATCGGATAGGAATAGTTATTTTGTTTTATACCCATCGTTATCACGCTCTTTTCGTAAACTTTAATTTACCACATATCTTATTTTAGCTTTAAACCCACAAAACACGCTACCTTAATGATAGCGTGTTTTGGGATTTTGGATGTTTTACGACATTCTAAATGTGAGTTGGAAGCCCAAGGGCAACATCAGCTGCTTCTTGAATTGGTTCATTCAATGTTGGGTGTGGGTGAATTGTCAAAGCAACATCTTCGACATTCATACCGCAGTTAACAATCAATGAAAGTTCGCCAGCTAAAGTACTTGCTTCTGGGCCGACAACTTGTGCACCAACGATGTTCTTCTTATCCTTAGTGTAGATAAAGCGAACAAATCCTTCTGGCTCATCAAGTGAAACAGCACGTGCGTTACCAGCGAATGGGAATTGTGAAGTAGCAACTTCGATTCCCTTTTCCTTAGCTTGTTCAACATTCATACCAACTTCGGCTAATTCAGGATCAGTGAAGCAAACTGCAGGAACACCAACCCAGTCATTAGCGGTATTCTTACCAGCAATTGCACCAGCAGCAGTCTTACCTTCAAAGAAGGCCTTGTGAGCCAATGCAGGACCTGGAACAATATCACCAATAGCGTAGATATGATCAACGTTAGTCTTACCCTGCTTATCAACAATTATCTGGTGATGATCATTCAACTTAACTGAAGTCATGTCTAAGCCAAAGTTATCTGTGTTTGGCTTCCGACCAACTGAAACCATGCAGTAGTCAGCTTTAATGGTATTTTCTTTACCATCAACTTCGTAAGTAACGGTAACACTAGAATCATCTTGAGAAGAATTCTTAGCCATTGCATTAGTAACAATGTCAATGCCCTTCTTCTTCAGGTTCTTTTCAACAACCTTTACCATATCCTTATCAAAGCCACCGAGAATTGAGTCAGAGCCTTCAAGGATGGTAACGTGTGAACCTAAGTCAGCATAAGCACCTGCCAATTCAGTACCGATGTATCCACCACCGATAACTACGAATTCTTTTGGTATTTCAGTGAGACCAAGTCCACCAGTGGAATCAATTACCCGACCTTCAAATTTGAAGTTAGGAATTTCAACTGGACGAGAACCAGTAGCCAAAATTAGGTTATTCCAAGTGATCGTACGTCCACCGTCAAAGTCCATAAACTGCTTTGGACCAGCCTTAAGTACCCGTAACTGATGATCGTTGTCCATTACGGCTTCACCATCAATTACTTCAACCTTATGCTTCTTTAAAAGCATCTTAACTCCACGGGTCATCCGGTCAACGACCTTCTTTTGCTTCCATTCTTGAGTCTTATTAAAATCAATCTTTGAATCGGTCTTAGAAATACCATAAGTTGAGGAATCAAGAGCTTGTTGTAGACGATGACCAGCAGCAATTAGGGCCTTAGAAGGAACACATCCAACGTTCAGGCAAACACCACCAAGTCCAGTGTGGTTAGGCTCGCCACTGCCCTTTTCAATTAAGGTAACTTTTTGGCCGAGTTCTGAGGCACGAATGGCGGCAACATAACCACCAGGACCTCCCCCGACAATAACTGTATCTTTCTTTTCAACATCAGCCATAATTTAATTAGCCCTCCATCATTAACAATTCAGGATCTTCAAGAAGCTTCTTCAAGTAGTTCAAAGCTTCAGTAGCTAAAGCACCATCAATCAAACGGTGATCAACAGTTAATGACAACTTCATGTTGTGACCAACAACGATTTCACCATCAGCATTAACAATTGGTTCAGTAGCAATGGTACCCATACCAAGAATAGCAACTTCTGGTTGGTTAATAATTGGAGTGAACCAACCACCACGCATTGAACCAATATTAGAGATGGTCATTGAGCCGTGAGCCATGCTATCTGGACTAAGCTTGTTATCTTCTGCTGCTTGAGCATTATCAGAAATTTCCTTAGCAATTTCAAACATACTCTTTGAATCTGCATTCTTAATATTAGGGTTGTACAGACCGTGATCAGTACTTGTAGCAATACCAATGTTGTAGTAGTGCTTTTGAACTAATTCTTGAGTACTGTCGTCAATTGAGCAATTGAATTCTGGGTACTTCTTCATCATCGCAATCAAAGCCTTAACAACATAAGGTAAGAATGTTAGGTGAATACCTTGATCAGCAGCAACAGCCTTGTACTTCTTCCGGTTAGCCATCATCTTAGAAACTTCTGCGTTAGCGAAGACAGTTACCATTGGGCTAATATCTACTGAATCACGCATGTTCTTAGCAATGATCTTCCGCATGTTAGATAATGGTTCACGAGTTTCAGCATCCTTACCGGCACCTTCATATGGCTTGATAGTGTTACCGGCAGCTGAAGCACTAGCTGCAGCAGTAGCGTTAGTAGCTGGAGTAGAAGCAGCATTACCGTTGAAGTTATCAATATCAATCTTCAATACTTGACCGTGGTTACCAGTTGGTTGTACTAAGGAAATGTCAACACCCTTATCACGAGCGTATTGACGTACTGAAGGCATTGCCATAACTAACTTGTTTGGTTCAGCTAATGGTGCAACGCCACCCTTTTTAGCGGCTGGAGCAGGCTCACTTGAAGCTGCAGGAGCTTCACTTTCAGCTGGAGCACTTGATTCTTCTGCAGCAGTGTCGTCTGCATCATCAGAATCTTCACTATCTGCATCATCAACGTTAGTGCTTACGCCATCCTTGCCATCATCAATGATTACAAGGTCGTCGCCCTTTTCAACGTGGTCATCTTCTTTTGCCTCAATCTTCTTGATTGTACCAGCAACAGGAGAAACAAGTTGAGTGGTTGATTTATCAGTTTGAATTTCTACTAATGGGTCACCATCTTTGACTTGGTCGCCTTCCTTTACTAAGAAAGAAGCGATGTCCCCTTCAGTCAAACCTTCACCCATTTCAGGTAGTCTAAATTTATAAGCCATATCGATTTAACTTCCTTTCTTAATCAGTAGTGTATCCACTGTGATTAATAATTAACAGCTTGTGTTGCGGCATCTTCAATGTCATCAGCACCAGGAAGCCATACATTTTCTGCTTGTGGGAATGGGTAAACAGAGTTTGGAGCAGCTACACGAATAACTGGAGCATCCAAGTACATGATGGCACCTTCAGAAATAGCAGAAGCAACTTGTGCACCGACACCAGCCATCTTTTGTGCTTCTTGAACGATTACTACACGATGAGTCTTCTTGATTGATTCAAAGATAGTATCAGTGTCAAGTGGGTAAAGTGAACGAAGGTCGATAATTTCTGCAGAAATATTCTTCTTAGCAAGCTTCTTAGCAGCCTTTTGTGCTTCTGAAACTTCACCACCATAAGCGATAATAGTTACATCGCTACCTTCTTGAACAACATTAGCCTTGTCCAATGGAACAGTGTACTTCTTATCAGGAACTTCACCCTTAACAGAACGGTAAAGACGAAGGTTTTCAAGGAAGAGAACTGGGTCATTGTTTTCAATAGCAGAAATAACAAGTCCCTTAGCATCATAAGCTGAACTTGGTGTAACAACACGAAGTCCTGGAATACCTACGAAGAAGTTTTCAAGATCATCCCCGTGCAATTCAGCAGTATGAGTACCACCACCATATGGAGTACGGATAGTAATTGGCATGTTCTTAGTACCATCATATTGGAAACGTACACGTGACATCTGTCCAGCAATTGAGTCCATTGCTTCAAAAGTGAAGCCCATGAATTGAATTTCTGGAACTGGACGCCAACCAGTTGCAGCTAAACCAATTGATAAACCTAAAATACCAGATTCAGCTAATGGTGTACTAAATACACGGTCCTTCCCGTACTTTTCTTGTAGGCCGTTAGTAGCACGGAAGACACCACCGTTCTTACCAACATCTTCACCGAAGACCAAGGTCTTAGGATCTTCAGACAAAGCAATGTCAATACCTTCAGTAATAGCTTTGATATAAGTCTTTTTAGCCATGATTACTTCGACTCCTTTGCTTCGTACTTCTTAATTTGTTCTTTGATATCTGGGGTTGGAACTTCGAAGGTCCGCTTAAGCATATCTGTAACCTTTTCTGGTTCTACAGAGTCAGCTTCCTTCATAGCCTTCTTGAAGTCTTCCTTGCATTCTTCAGCATACTTAGTTTCTTCGTCTTCAGACCAGAGACCCTTCTTAGTTAAGTACTTACGAAGCCGAATCAATGGATCCTTGTCGAACCATGGTTTTTCTTCTTCCTTGGTACGGTAACGACTAGGATCGTCACCAGCAGAACTGTGAGCACCGAACCGGTAAGTCAAAGTTTCAATTAATACTGGACCATTTCCGGCAGCAGCGAATTCACGAGCTTCCTTGGCAACTTCGTAACATGCCAAAACATCCATCCCATCAACTTGAACACCTGGAATACCAGCTGCAACACCCTTTTGGGCAATAGTTTGAGCATATGTTTGAAGCTTCCGTGGGAATGAAATTGCCCAACCGTTATTTTGAATGATAAATACGGCAGGAGCTTGGAATGCACCAGCAAAGTTCATCCCTTCGTAGGTGTCACCTTGTGATGAACCACCTTCACCGGTATATGCATAAGCAACGGCATCCTTTTCACCGTTCTTCTTAATACCAAGGGCACCACCGGCCATTTCAACCATTTGGGCACCAATAATAATTTGTGGACGTAATGCACGAGCGTCAAACATGTTACCTTTAAGGTGACCTTTTGACCAAAGGTACATTTGAGCAACAGTTGCACCGTGTTGAATCAATTGAGGTAAGTCACGATATGCAGGGAATAAGAAGTCATTCTTCTTAAATGCAGCCGCGGTCCCCATTTCTGAGGCCTCTTCACCCCAAGTTGGGGCATAAAATCCTAAACGACCTTGCTTAGAGAAACTCATGGTTTGTTCGTGAAGTGCACGTTCCCAAACCATCTTCTTCATTAAGTCAACTAACAGATCATCACTGAAGTTAGCCATTAAATCCTTGTTAACGACATTCCCATCATTATCGAGAATTTGAACAGGCTTTGCATATGGAGCGCCTTCTTCAGCTTTAATCTTTGCAAAGTCAACAGCTTTGGTATTGGCCATTATAAAACATCCCTTTCCAAATCCAATTAACATCATCGTAAGCGATTACTTACCTTACTTACATTATTTAGTATACCGCTCTTTCAATATAATACAAGCGCTTTCATTAACTTATTTTAATTAATTAGACTAAGAATTTATTAATTTGTATACGTTTTCAGTAAAAATAGTTAGTTAGGCTTTACTTATTTTATATTTTGGCGAAATTTTTATTCAATATTAGTTTGTGATAAACTACTATTTGTTTGAACTATAACAATAATAATTAAATTTGGAGGATGATCATTGTGTATTTAATGAAAGATATTGTTCGCGATGGTGACCCTGTCTTACGTAAACGCGCCGCAAAAGTCGAATTTCCATTATCAAAAGAGGACCAAGAATTCGCCAAGCGTGCTATGGAATACCTTGAAGTAAGTCAGGATCCAGAACTATGCAAGAAATATAAACTCCGCGCAGGTGTTGGTTTAGCTGCCCCTCAAGTTGGGATTTCAAAGCAAATGGCTGCGGTTCTCGTTCCATCTTTAGATGAAGATGATGATAAGCCTTCTTTTAAGGACGTTATTATCAACCCCGTTATCGTTAGCGAATCTGTCCAGTACGGAGCACTAACAGAAGGTGAAGGTTGTCTTTCTGTCGATAAAGATGTTCCTGGTTACGTTCCACGTCACGATCGCATTACGCTTCGTTACCAAGATGTTAATGGTGAGACTCACCAAGTTCGGCTTAAAAATTACCCAGCAATTGTTTGTCAACATGAAATCGATCACCTTCATGGCGTCCTTTTCTACGACCATATCAATAAGAAAGATCCATTCAAGGCTCCTGACGATACTATTATGATTAGCTAAAAAATAAAGAGGCCGGTGAAATTTTCACCGACCCCTTTTTGCTTTTTAAATACTGTAAAAGTTTAACTACGAAGAATAATAAAAGACGTTTCCCAAAGTCCCGCTTATTTATGCTGATCTAGACGCCGTAAATCTGCAATGTATTCACGAGTTGCTTCATTTAAAACATAAGCAACATCGATATGCAAGATATTTTCATAAGTCCACCAATCAGTTACCTTAAATATGGTCGAATTTTCTTTACACGCCTGAACTTTATTCTTTTTTGCATACTCAGTTAGCTTTTGTTCAAGAATATTCCTATTAAGTTGATCCTTTGTTAAGTGATATTTTGCTGGATCAAAATGGAACTCAAACGCAAGAACACCTTTCCCCCAAACATCTGCAACAATCTCAGAAGAAAGACTAAATGTTTGACCACTTAATTGACCAAGACAATTATTTACCGCCTCATTAGTTACTGACTGGGCTTGGTTTTTCAATATTAAAGTTGCGTGATTAATCAGCAAGCGATGAACAACAACATAAATAATGATTACAGCGATAACCGCCAAAAGAACTAGCCAAAAAAATGACATAGGCTCATCCCATTTCTTAATTATATTTAACTTAATCATACCATTTTCCAATTTTAAGTAACACAATTGATTAGATGTGCTAAAATAATTTAAGTAACTAAAGTTTAAATTAAATAATAAGGAGCATTTTACAGTATGACTTTTAAGGTATACTATCAACCCGATGCAACTAAGCGACCGGTTCGTGAAAATACTCAATCATTGTACATTGAAGCTGACTCAGAAGCTCAAGCTTTACTACTGGTTGAAGAAAATACTGACTACAACATCGAATTCGTTGAGCAATTAGACGATAAAGCTTTGGAATACGAAAAGCAAAATCCAAACTTTAAGATTACTAAATTCTAATTGCTAATTAAGACAGTCGGGAATTCAATTCTCTCGGCTGTCTTTTGCTTGATATTAAGGGAGGTCTAATTATGCATTACGAGATAATCCTAAATCCGACTGCAGGAAACGGGAAAGCTCAAAAGACTTGGAACATTCTCCGTCCCACCATTGAAGGACAGTTAGATTATTCCCTCCATCAAACTAGCTACGCTAAACACGAAGCATTTTTGGCAAAAAAGATTTCCGCAAACTCTAATAAAAATACCGTTGTAATTGTAATTGGTGGGGATGGCACTCTGCATAACGTTCTTAATGGCTTAATAAAAGCTGGAGCACCCCTTCCCTTATCATACATTCCTACTGGTACTGGTAATGATTTTGCACGTGGCTACGGAATTTCATTAAATCCCGAAAAGGCTCTTCAACAAATTACCTCTACCACAGAAGCACGAACCATTACGATTGGTCATTATTTTGAATCAATCAAAAAAGAAGAAGGCTTCTTCTTAAATAATATTGGAATCGGTTTTGATGCCGCAATCGTTAGCCGGACTAACTCATCTAGTACGAAGAAAAGGTTAAATAGGATCCGATTAGGGAGTCTTTCCTACTTAAGTAAGGCTTTTGGTGTCATATATGACCAACAACCTTTCCAGCTAACTCTTCAGGAACAAAACCATCATTATATTTTTCCTAAAGCTTTTATTGTGGTAGCAACTAACCATCCTTATCTTGGGGGCGGCTTCCAAATTGATCGGTCCGCAAATGTTGGTGAAGATGCTATTAATATGGTGATCGCTGAACGAAAAAATTGGCTTCTTACTTTTTGGGAAGTAATTCAGCTTGCACGGGGTAAACTAGCTGAATCACGATTTGCTCACCGATTTCACGCAAAGAAGCTTCACTATTCCACGACTTCTTTAGAGTTTGGCCAAATTGATGGCGAAAACATGGGAAATCGTTTTTATGATCTAACAGTTAACACTAGTCATTATCAATTTTGGCAGGACCCATTGAAATAAGTTAGTGTAAAAAAGTTCCCAAGTTCGGTTTACCGAGCTTGGGAACTTTTTTATATTCTTTACATTGACTAGTTCTTTGGATAACCGACCAAGTGTAATTTACCATGGATATATTCACCAAGATAAATATCATTAACATTACTAAAGCCGGCATCTTTGACCTGCCGTTCAAGCCATTCCTTATCATGATGGATCAACTCAAGAACATCACTATTAATTTGACCATCATTGATTAAGGGAAAGCGAACATTTTCTTCATTATTTTCAATTACCACTAGTTGACCATTCTGTTCTAAAATTCCACTCTTAACTTTTGAAATTTCATAAATTCCGTGACTTCGCAAGCGGAACATTAACTCGTTAGCTGTCATTCCAGCTCACATACAATTACCAACAAGGACCTGACCATTTTTAATCAGTAAACGCGGTTGTCCATCAATAACGTTTTGAATAAGCACATTATGTTCCTTAGCATATTTAACAACAAATACAATAAGCGTCCAAATTAGTAAAACCATCACAAACTGTAATACAGTAATATCTTGGTTATAAATAATGCCACCGATTATTCCCCCAAGGACATAATTCTGTACCTGGTCAATTGCAGAGGTCGGTGCTAAATTTCCCTTTCCCAAAATATTAATTTGGAAAATTAGACAAACCATCCCTAAAACAAACTTAATAGTGATTAAACCATAATCCATAACTTTATCCCCCTACTTTTCAATAATCACAGGATGCTCGACAACGTGAGCGCGAGTAAGAGTATAATTGTCCCCATTAGGACTTAAATTTACTCGATAATCTTTTTTATTAAAGCGAACAATAATTCCGTCAGTTAATGTTGTTGAATTAACCACCACTTTATCTGAACTAATATTATGGTCTCTAGCAACCGCACGAATAAATGGGCGCATTTGTAATGATTGGGATTGTTGAGAGTAACTTTTTTCTAAATTGGTGATTTGAAGACCCGCAAAAATTAGTAAAAGCAAGAAGTATATAATTCCTAGATCACGGTAGCGAGTCTGTAACTGGTGGTGAAGGTAGCGAAATGAATTAATTAACACTAAAATGATTAAAACTAAAATTACTGCATAGTTAATAATACTATTAAACTGTTGCTGGTGTAAAAAATAGTCCTCCGTATAAAAGGTCATATATTGTTCTCCTTATCAGCTTAATAAACAAAAAAGAAACTAGGCAAAACCTGGTTTCTTTTGGGTATACACTTTTTGGTATTGATGAAAAATCAATGCCAGTTTTTTTGTACACAAAAAGGACAGCTGCTGCCCTCGTGTTGTACAATCAATTCACCACAAAAATCATGTAAAGAAGGTTATGCAGATGTCCCAAAACAATTCTATCCTAAATCTCCTCGAAATTGAAGACCAGAATATCAAGGTTCTCAAAGTCGAAACTATTTTGAAAAACAATGAAGAGTGGAAACTGATTCATGCTTCACTGACTTATCCCGTGGATCGCTGTAAAAACTGTGGATTTAAATCAGTGGTCAAAAACGGCTTGCGAAAAAGTCATCTTCGTTTGGCAAGTCTTAACGGTACTCGATATGAAATGATTCTAGCTAAGCAACTTTACTATTGTTCCAATTGTCAAACTACTTTTGGTGCTATTACACAATTAACTAAACATAATCATACTCTTTCCCAAGATCTTAAAAATCAAATCATGGCATTAGTTCGTGAAGGTTTGAATGGCGAGCTAATCGCTCGCCTTTGTCATTGTTCAGCCAGTAGTGTTCGTCGGACCATCACCGAACGAGTTGAACCTCATTATCGAATGGCCGTCCTGCCTAAACACCTCTGCTTTGATGAATTCCGTTCGACGAAGTCCATCATGTCATTTATCTGTTGTGACGGTGAAACTCACCAACTGGTAGTTAAGCTCCACGATCGACTCTCACCTTCCATTATCGACTACTTTGAGAATCGCTAT